>CALWKK010000087.1 GCA_944381245.1 uncultured Clostridia bacterium | reverse complement strand
TTAGTAACTTGAATTTCATTAACTGGTGGTTGTTCAGTAGGTTCATTTCTAAAAAAGAAAAAATAAACTCCTATACCACCCGCTACTAACAACACAACTAAAAGAACAACAATCATAATTTTATATTTCTTTTTCATTATCTCATTTCCTTCTATTCTTTTTTAATGAGAACATTATACCATAGTTTATTTACCAACTTCAAGACATCTTCTTGTTTAATTTATAAACCTATTATATTAATTTAAAATTTTGTATTAAATTAGAAAAATCAAACATAAAACTAAATAACTATAGGAACATGAAATAAAATGAATTAAATTATCATAATGAAATCGAAAAATAATAATTAAAGAATGAAATGTACATTGACATCATCAAAATTTGTTAAAATTATATATGACTATAATTATTTAAAACTAATTATGCATTAAAATATAAAACCCAATCAAAATTAATTTTCTAAAAATATATAACTAAAGAATATGAAGGTGTCATACCACTATAGATTTTGAGCCTCAGTAATAATATTTGGTGTTTGATTTTCCACTACTCTATTTTCATCACCACTATTACTTTTTTTGTTGCCAATTTTACTTACCCATAAACATTTTTTTTAAAATCTTTATCCAATAAATTTAGAAACGCTATTTTCACTAACATATGTATATAGTCAGAACATGCATCTACTTTTATTATATTATTACATTTTATATACTCATTATCGATATTGTATCTTAAATTATTTAATTCTTTTGATAGTTTATACTATAACTCACAAACTTAAAAAAATTGACTTTAAACATTGTATAAAATTAAAATAAATTATATAATTGTATTTAGAGAATTGAGGTGTCAAAGATTGGAAAATAATTTGATTTTTCATTCCTGGTTGTGCCTTAAATTAAGTGAAAGGAATGATTAAAATTATGAAACCATTCATTAAATGGGCCGGTGGTAAAGAAAAAGAATTACCTATAATATTAGATAATATGCCTAAAAGTTATGAACGATATATTGAACCATTTGTAGGTGGCGGCGCAGTATATTTTGCATTAAATAACCCCAATTCTATTATAAACGATAAATCTGATGAACTTATAAGTTTATACAAATTTATTCAAAGCGGAAATAAAGAATTTTTAACAAAACTTGATGAATTATTTCATAATTGGACTTTATTAGAAAAAATAATAGAAAACAATTCAAAAGAACTGCTAGATTTATATAAAAATTATTGTAATGAAACAATTAAAGATAAGAATTTAAAAATAAAATATAATGATAAAATTTGTGAATTTGTACTTCATCATTCAGAGGAATTTAATGGAATTTTAAATAATAATTTTAATATTAGAATAGATAATTTTATACATGAGATACAAAAAAATTTACTATCGAAAATTAATCGTATGTGTAAAATTTCTAAAGCACGAGGAAGCTTAACGGATCGTAATATTCTTGAAAATATGGAAGCAGCATTAAAAAGTGCGTTTTATATGCACTTTAGATATTTATATAATAACAAGGATGAATTAAATATATCGCAAGAATTTGCTTCTGCAATGTTCTATTTCATAAGAGAATATTGTTATGCTTCAATGTTTAGATATAATAAACAAGGTAAATTTAATGTCCCTTATGGAGGGATAAGTTATAATAGGAAAGATTTTAATAAAAAAATTGATTATATAAAATCTGACACTATTAGGAAATATATGAATAAAACTACAATTTATAATATGGACTTTGAAACTTTTTGCAATAATATTAACTTAACGGAAAAAGATTTTATATTTTTAGATCCACCTTATGATACCGAGTTTTCAACTTATGCTAAAAATGATTTTAGCAAAAATGATCAAATTAGATTAGCAAATTATTTAAAAACCACTAAAGCAAAATTTATGTTAGTAATTAAAAACACTGATTTTATTTATAATTTATATAATGTAAAAGGTTTTTATATTAAATCATTTGATAAAAAATATTTGGTTAGTTTTCAAAACAGAAACAACAAAAATGTTGAACATCTAATAATAACAAATTATGATATGGAAGAAAAATAATAGATATAGATAATGAAATTATAAGAAAGCAGAAAATTGTAGATTCTAGTATTAAAAAATTTGAGTTAAGATATACTTCAGAAGTAAATATCCACTCGTAAAACGGGCAGCTTTTGATTAAGGCCTATAAGACCAATTACTGACGACCTCCATTTGGAGGCTTTTTTGTTCTTTTTCTTACTCATAAACGGGCCTTTATCATTATTTGTACTTGCAAAAACAAGTATTTCTTTTTTATATCCTTTGTAAGTTTAACTTTTAATTCTGTTTCTTGATCTTCTCTGTATATTTTTATTATTCAATAATTTATATACAAAACAAAGAATATCATCAACGCATGCGACCAGACAATTTAAACCCCATAAAAAACGAACTATTTCTAGTTCGACTAAAATTCAAATGGAGCGAATCACATACAAGTTACGAACTTGTTCTCTTTCTAAAAATATTATATATGAATCTTTATTAAATT
>CALWKK010000086.1 GCA_944381245.1 uncultured Clostridia bacterium | reverse complement strand
CAAGAAATGTTTGAAGAAACTAAACACTATGAACAAGAAAAAGTTACAAATGATATTGAGATTATGCGAAATGATTATAAGCGTGTTATTAAAAAGTTCAATACCCTTGCTAAAAGATATAGTAGGATAAAAAATATTGTGGACGAAACCATGTACAAAACAGAACAGATACAATTAGAAAACTACAATTTAAAGCAAGAAAATGAAAAGCTGAAACAAGAAAACGCACGACTAAAAGATTATATTAATAAAACTTTTGAATATGTTAGCATATTATTTGATTTTTCAAAAGATAGATTAAAAAGATTAGTAAATTCATTTATAAATAAGATTAACTTTTAAAATAGATAGGACAGTTCTATCTTTTCCGTGCAATCCTTGCAAAAATCATACTAAATAATGTCTTGTATCGACTGGTACTGTTAGATTACAAAGGATATCTTTCCGTGCAATTCGTCCGTGCAATTTCCGTGCAGAAACGAAAAAACAATAAAAAATGGCAAATAATTTTGAATATAGTTTGAATAACGAAAATAGCTAGAATACAGCAATATCAATACTTACAAACAATTTTGAATAAAAATAAAAAAAGCTGAAATTGGTTAAAATTTCAACTTTTTGGTGGGCAGGATAATCGTAAAATCTTGTAAACACTTTAAAATTAAGTATTTACAAGATCTTATCTGTGCATATTCCGTGTAAATAAAATATCAATAAATAATTCTAAAAATTGTAAAAAAAGTTTATATACCAATCTTGATATGATTTATTATTAAATTATTAAAATTTTATTTTCTTTTTTCTAATCTATTTTTTATTTTTTGCTATATCAAATCTATAATTAAATATCATATACTCATGTATCAAAACACAAAATTCACAAATTAGAAAAAGAGAACAATTATTTACACAAAATAATAAATAAGTTTTGTGATACTCTTGAAAAATTTATTTCTTGGATTTATAAAAATTTGATATTACTGAAGAAGATAATTTAGTTAGAAATTTTCAAAAGGAAACAAATACTTTTATAGATCCAGAAAAACAAATTAAACACGAAGAAAGAGAAAAAGAGTAGGATTTAAAAAGGTAAAAAGATTACAAAAATAAATCCTTGTAAAACTCTTCAAGATAAAATTTACAAGGATTTTGTGTTAAATATATTTTAATGTGTTTTTAGTCAAGTTATTTATTTTATAGCAATTTAGCACTTACAGTTTTAATCGAGATACAAAGTTATGCGGAAACCTAGGTCAAAAAGACTGTCAGATGGTTCATTACCACTACGATAGGAAATTGGAAATTCAGAGCCTGAACCGAAATAACCGCCTCCTCGACAAACTCGATTGCTATGACCGAAACACTCCATTGTCCATTCAAATACATTCCCTGCTAAATCATAAATATTTTTTACTTTGTTTTTCCCACCATCTAAATCAATTCCTGTTTGATGAGTTGGATTCCCACTTGTATAATTATCACTATACCATCCCATATTGCTACTATCTTGTACATATTTTCCACTTGTCAAGTTTGGCTTATCCTTCATCCACCTCAGTATTGCATCCCATTGTACTCCATATATTAATGTACTCGTAACTGTTGAATACTCATTTTCTTTTGCAAATTCTCGTGACTTTTGAACCGCTCCTCCTATTTCTACACTCATATCATCATTATTTGACCAACCTATATAATTATAAACAGTTGCTCCTTGTTTTACTACTACACCATCATCTATTCCAGAAGTTTTTGTTCTTGAATCACTCGAATTTGTTCCTGCTTCGTATCTTCCTACATAAAATCCCTTATTCTTCTTTACACTTTTGTACATTTTTTCTAGCTCTGTATTTTCCGCTATTCCATCTGCTTTTGGCTCATACATATCACTTGTACTTGGTTCATTTGTCACAATTATTCCTGTCCACCATTTTTGAGCTTCTGTTCCAAAATCTTCTCTTTCAAATTCATCAAAATTTTTTACTGGTATCCATACAAATTCATTTCCATTTTTATCTATTATTACTAATCCATCTTCTATTGTATTTTCTCCATCTACTTGTGATACTGCAAATCCTGCTGGTATTGTTGCGGTATCTCCATTTTTATCAGTATATGGTTGATTTTCTAAATTTGTTGCAGCTTCTAACATAGTTAAACTTCTTAACTCATCTTCACTTGCTATTTGAGTCTTTTCTTTTGCTTCGCTAGCTTTAGTTAAAATTCCGATTATCGCCAGTAAGTGTCGCAATTGTCACTCCAGCTAATATAAGCAAAACAATTATTGTAACGACAAGCGCAATAAGAGTAATACCTTTTTTACCATAATTTAATTCTTCTTTTAGTTCCTTCATAATTAATCAATTCCTTTCATTTTTTCTTTTGATTTTCTATATTTATATTAGCATAACCACAAAATATTTGCAAGCATAATTAGGTGCATATTTATTTTATTTTTTAATATAGAATATCTTGCAAAGGAGGTTGCAAATATGAATAAGTTAAAGATTCCAGAAAATCATAGTGGAGTTAGCAAAACTCTTAGACTACCTGAAAATATAGTAAATGATATACAAAATCTTGC
>CALWKK010000085.1 GCA_944381245.1 uncultured Clostridia bacterium | reverse complement strand
AAAATAGAAGAGTTATTATATTTAACAAATTTAAAAGAATTAACTTTATTTAATTTTAAATTGGATAATTATGTTTTAAGTATAATTTCTAAATTAAATTTAATAAAATTAGTTTTTGTTAATTGTGAAATAGAAGATTTAAGTTTAATAACCAATTTAAATTTAATAGATTTACAAATTATTAATTGTAAGTTTGATGATTTTGAATATATTAATGATTTTAAAAGTTTGGAATGTTTAACTTTACAAAGATTTGATTTTGTTGATTTATCTTTGTTGCCAATTATAAAAAAATTAAAAAAATTAGATTTATATTTTTCTAATATTGGTAATAAAGAAGAAATTATTTCAGCTCAAAATTTAGAAGAACTAAGAATTGATAGAACTAATTTTGATGATTTAAGTTTAATAACCAATTTAAATTTGAAAAGATTAATTATAGGACGTAAACAAATTAAAAATATTGATTTATTAGATAAAAAAATAGATATAGTTGATGAAATGAACCAGAGGATAGTAGATTATGGAGAATAAAGATTTTAGTGGAAAATATAAAGTTATATATGTTGAAGTTATAGATAATATATCATTAAAAAAAATAGAAAATTATTTAAATCAATATCCTAATGAAAGAATATTATTAAATATTCCTAACACAAAAAATATTACAATTGAAAGTTTAAATTTATTGCCTAAGTCTAGTCGAATTTTTATTCGAATAGAAGGTGGATTTGATAAAAAAAGACTTGAGAGTTACCAAGAAGATCCTTATTTATATATTCATGCTTTTTCTAATATATATACTATTTCAGAACTAAAAAGAATAATCAAAGAACTTGAAAAAATAGAAAAGGATATGTTTAGTACTTGGTCAGAAGAGCAAAAATTACTTTATTTTATTAGTACACTTCAAAATACAATAATATATCATCCTGATTTTATTAGTATGCCAACACATGAAATAAGAAGTTTAAGAGGTTTGTTATCGAGAAAAACAGTATGTGCTGGGTATTCTTTAATTTTGAAAGAATTATGTGATAGAAACGATGTTGAATGTGATTATGTTGAAGGTGCTTGTAATAAAAAAGATAGCGAAGATGGTAAATTAACGCATGCATGGAATGTTGTAAAAATAAGAGGAAACTATTTTCCTATTGATTTAACTTGGAATGCTGATGATTTTCGTTATGGCGAAATGAAAACAGTTGATTCATTATGTAATGCTTCAGAATTTATTCAAACTCATTTTCCTGGTAAATATGAAAATGTAAAAGATTATAATAATACATTAAAAAGTATGGATAGTGAATTTATTCGTAAAATTATTCAAAGATTCAATAACAGTAAAGAATTATATGCTACTAAGTTTTCAGGTATTCGTAAAGACAATTCCAAGTTTACTATAACACAAGTAGGCAATGGAATCGTAAATGGTGAAATGGTTTATAAATATGTATACATAGATGAAGAAAATGTTCCTATGATACTATATAGTAGTTTTAACGTTGCGGGTTTCGTATTAGATATGGAAGAAAAAGATAGAGTAATAAAAAAATTAAAAGAAGATGAAAGACTTAAAAATTCAAATGAAATGAAAAAACAAGAAAAAAAATTATTATCTCTTTCTCATATAAATGAAAAATTAAAATTTTTTATTAAAGATGTATTGTTTTCAAAAAATAATATAAAAAATTCTGTTGAAAAAGGGAATTTCTTTATCGGAAATATTTATGATTATAAAACAAATCCACGTGTTTTAATTAATTTGAAAACTGCTAGTAGTTTAAAAACAAAAGTTAAAACTTATAAAAGAAGTGATGGAACGGCTTTTATTTTAGAAGAAAGTAATAAAGTAACTGCAAATGGTCATGATTTATATTTTTATCAAATGTTCGAATATATTTTTGAAAATAATGAAATTCATTTAAAATGTAATAATATTTATACCGATTTTAATTTATTTAATGATCAACGTAAAGAAATACCTGATGTATTTTTAAGTAGAAATAGAGTTGATGCATTAGCTCACATAAAAGGTGGTTATTTAGGTAGTTATACTAAAAATGGAACAATAACTGAAGATAAAATGTTGGTATTTAATTTTGATAGAAAGAAGAAAAGTGAATTAAAAAGAAGTCAAATTAAAGAAGAAAGTTTAACTTTTGATGATTTAAAGAATTTATTAGATTTTTATGTATTAAAAATAGAAGATAATGATATTGTTATTTATAATAAAAAAACTGGTGAAATATTATTAAATAAAGTAACAATCCAAAAAGTTATTTTCGCTAATATGTGGTTTGAAGCTATAAAAAAAGTTAATCCAGATTCAGTTTTTGATAGTAAATATTATAAAATTTATTTATCTTTTGTTAAATTAGTTAGTAAAAGTATTTCTTCTTATAAAGAAATTAAAACATTAGAAATATATGAACAATTAGTTTTAAAATATGGTGAGGATGTAAAAGATATAATTGCTTATTTATTTCAAAATGAATTTTGTTTAAATACAATTTATAATTTATTTGGTACTAAAGTACCTAGTAATCCAACTTTTGTTCCTTTATGTAATAAAGAAGTTGCGGATAAAATGTTGGCA
>CALWKK010000084.1 GCA_944381245.1 uncultured Clostridia bacterium | reverse complement strand
TTAGAGTATATCATAAAAAATTTGGAGAAGGTACTATAAATATGGTTGAACCTGAAGGAGAAGACTTAAAAGTAGATATTAATTTTGACAAAGCAGGACATAAAAGACTAATGGCAAAATTTGCAAATCTAGAGGTTATTGAATAGAACATATATAACATTGCTAATAATTAAGGGATTAGGGGACGGACTTAAAATCCCTTTTTTTAGGGATTTAAGGACGGACCTTTAAAATTTTTAAAATTAATGTATTGATAGGAGTAATTATAGGAGCAGTAGATAGAATAAATTGTAACTGAACTTATATAGTTTTTTTGAATTTAGTAAAATCCAATTGACATACGGATATACGGGCTATATAATATACGTATAATGAATGGAGGGGATGTTATGAAAAAATTAACAGTATTTAGTATGGTGTTGTTATTTTTAATTTTTTTGTTACCAATTACATCTAATGCGTTACCTGATAATCCAAATGTTTTTACTGTTCCAATTACTATTAATTGGGTTGATTATGACAATTTTTTAGGTCAAAGACCAGATTCTATAACAATGAAGTTAATTGATTGGAATACGTGGGAGGAATTTGAAGTTACATTGTATGCAAAAGACTGTCAAACTGTTAGAGTTGATGATAAAAGAACTCAATGGGTTGGAGAACTAGAATTACCAAAATATTCTGCAGGTGGAATAACTTCATATGGTATGGTTGAAGGCTCTTGGGGTGATGATATAGGAGGATATAATATTACAGAACAATCAGCTCAAGCATCAAGTGAATATCCAGGTGGTGGAGAGATTAAAGTTTTTATTGCAGCTGATTTGACTAGAAAATATTATTTTATTGTAAATTGGGATGATGATACTAATAGAGATGGCCTTAGATCTTGGGATACTTCAGCTACAATAAATATGATTAATAATAAAAATGAAGTAAGAGAAGTTTCTATTTTTGGAGAAGATGATGTTAATCAATGGCAAACAAGTGAATATTTTCCAACATATCTATTTGATGAAAATAAAGTACCTATTTGGGATGAAAAAATAGAATATAGGGCAGAATTAAATTCATATAAAGATCATGGTGTTTATGAACCTGTTTATCAAAGTGATATAACAGTAAATGATAATATAGTTACAATTAATTTAAAACATGAGCCATATAGATTGGATTATGATGTTCCTGTTAAAGTAGAATGGGAAGAAAATGATAAAGATTATATACCAGAAAATATATCAATTAAAATTTTAAATAAATATACAAAACAAGAATATGGAGAAGCACAATTATCAAAAGATACAAATTGGGAACATGCTTTTAAAAACCTATTTGAAAGAGAAAATGGACATATAATTACATATACTATCCAAGTTGCAGATGCAAAAAATTGTGAATTTGAAGTTACAGGAAGTCAAGAAGAAGGGTTTACAATTCTAGGAAAATATAAAGAAGAACCTGTAGAAGAAGTTCCACAAAATCCAGATGAAAATGAGCAAAAAGATGAAACAGAGCAAAATGCTAATACAACAAATACAGTAGAAGAAGCAGCTATAGAAAGCAAAGTATTAGATATAAAATCACTAAAAACTGGTGGGGGAAATGCAACTATACTTGCTATTGCTGAGTGTGCTTTAGTTATACTTATAACATTAGCTATAATTTTAGTTATTTTAATTAGAAAAAATAATGCTAAAATTAAAAATAAATAATAGTATAAATTTTAAAATTATTAAATTTAAAATAGATATAAAGGAAAAATGAAAAACTACTAAAAGTATGAAATGCTTTTGGTAGTTTTTTGTATAAAGATAAAAAAAGTTGAGCATAATATATCAAGAATAAAAAAGAAAGGAATGATTTAAATGGCAGATTTAACACAAGCAGAATTACAACATTTAAGACATTTAATAGGAGCACATGAAACTGCATATCAAAAATTAAACACATATTCAGCACAAGCTGTTGATCCACAAATTAAGCAATTATTTGCAAAATCAGCACAAGATGCATTAAACACAAAACAAAAATTAATGACATTTTTAAATAATTAGAAGGGAGAGAATAAATAATGGATGAAAAGACAATGGTTAATGATATTTTAGGTGGTGTAAAAGCTGATTTGACTGCATATCAAACAGCAATAGCAGAATGTGAAAACATGAATTTAAGACAAACATTTCAACAAATAAGAAATAGTGACGAAAGTTTTCAATTTGAATTGTTCAAAATTGCTCAAACAAAGGGATATTATAAACCAGCTCAAAAAGCAACTGTAACTGAAATAAATCAAGTTAAAACAGATTTACAACAATAATAATGATAAAAATCTCAAGTAAACTCGTTTCTTGAGATTTTTAGGTATACAAATATTAGAATTTTTTAAGTTAATTATTAATATACTTCCATTTTTACTTCTTTTCCTTTAAATGCATATACCATTTTTGTTATGTTCTTAAATCCTCTTTCCTTTAAATTTTGTTCATATCCTTTTTCTTCTATTTGTTTTTTTGCATTTTCTATTGTTTCTTCTATTGTTTTTTCTTTCTCTTCCTTATATACTTTAAATTCCATAATAAAGCTATTCCCATTTTTATCTT
>CALWKK010000083.1 GCA_944381245.1 uncultured Clostridia bacterium | reverse complement strand
GGCTATTGGATTACAAGAAGTAGACAATTTAAAGCCTTCTCAACAACTTGTAAAACTTTTAGAAGAAAATGTAGTTGGTAAAATGACTCTTGATGAAGTTAAACAAGAATTAAAAACTTATTATGTAGAAAAAGAAAAGAAAAATGAAGTCAACCATAATGAAATGGAATGTGATTTTGTTTCAACAAGAATAGTAGAATTATTACAAGAAGATAATTTTGAATTATCATTAGATTATCTAAAATATGTACATAAGTATTTATTTCAAGATGTTTATGAATTTGCTGGTAAATTTAGAACGGTAGATTTTTCTAAACCAGAAATTATTTTAAATAATGATTCAGTTGCTTATGGTGATTCAAGAACTTTAAAAGAATCTTTAGAATATGATGTTTCACTAGAAAAAGCAAAGAATTATAAAGATATGTCTATAGTAGAAGTAATAAATAATATTACTAAATTTTCTTCTAATATATGGCAAGTACATCCATTTAGAGAAGGTAATACTAGAACAACAGCATTATTTATAGAAAAATATTTAATAAGTCTAGGATATAATGTAGATAATACTTTGTTTAAAGAAAAGTCTGTATATTTTAGAAATGCTCTAGTTAGAAGTAATTACTTTAATAATGAATTAGGAGTAAAAGAAGATAGAAATTATCTTATTAAATTTTATGAAAATCTATTATTAGGAAAAAATAATAATTTACGTTCAAACGATTTAATAGTTCAAGAATTATTTGATAAGGAAGATTAATTTCTTCCTTTTTTGTTGTTTAAAAATTGGATTTTAAAACATTTTGTTCTGTATTTTACATTATATTAAATTGCCGGATAAAAAAACGGAAAAAAGCCGGATAATTTATAAAATTTGTGTTATAATTAGTTAGGGTGAAAAGAATGATAAAATTAGCAACAGTATTTAGTGGAATAGGTTCAATAGAACATGCCTTAAATAGAATGAAAATAGAACATGAAATAGTATTTGCATGTGATAATGGAGAAAGAGAACTAAAACTTGATATAGAAGAAGTAAAAAAAGAATTAAATAAAATTGAAACAAAAAAAGAAAAAAAATATTATATAGATAATTTGTATGATAAAACAGGAAAGCAAAATTATGTTGAGGAATCTTATTTGGCAAATTATAAGTTAGATAAAGATAAATTCTATCAAGATATAAGATTTATTGATGGTAATGAATTTAAAAACAAAGTTGATTTATTTGTAGGAGGTAGTCCATGTCAATCTTTTTCAATTAGCGGTAAGAGATTAGGCTTTGAAGATACTAGAGGCACACTTTTTTATGATTTTGCTAGATTGGTAAAAGAAATTCAACCCAAGGTATTTATATATGAAAACGTTCCTGGGATGTTAAGTCATGATAATGGAAATACTTGGAAAGTAATATCAAGTGTGTTTGATGAATTGGGTTATAAATGGAGATTAAACAAATTATGTGCAAAGGATTATGGTATTCCACAAAATAGAACACGTATTTATGTGGTTGCTATTAGAAATGATTTAAATGTTATACCACCAGAATTAATTCCTAAAAAGGAGTTAGATGTAACTGTAAAAGATTTTTTAGAAGACAATGTTGATTATAAATATTATCATGGTGAAAAGGGATTTAAGTGGATTACTAAACCTCTTAGTCTGAAGAAAAGAGTGAGTATTAATTCAAAAATAGCAAGAACACAAGCAGCTAATCAACAATTTAATTGGTGTGGAGATATGATATTTGAAAAATACAATGCAAAAAAGAAATATCCAAAAAATGTTTATATTGGAAAATATAATGATGTGAAAGGCGTAGCTAGAAAATTAACCCCAAGAGAGTGTTTGAGATTAATGGGATATGATGATTCATTTAAAATAGCAGTTCCAGATCAGCAAATTTATAGACAGTCTGGGAATTCAATTGTTGTTAATGTCTTAGAAGCAATAGTTGAGGAGATAGTTCAAACTGGGGTATTCGAAGAAGGTGAACAAAATGATTAGATTAGCAACAGTATTTAGTGGTATAGGCTCAATTGAATGGGCATTAAAAAGATTGAATATTGATTATAAAATTATATTTGCCTGTGATAGTGGGGATATAGAGATAAACAATATAGATGAGAAAAAGGCAAAAAAAGAGTTTTTTTCATTAAAAACAATAAAAGAACAAAAGGAATATGTTGATAAACTATTAGAAAATAACAAGAAAACAAATTTTGTTAAGCAGTCATATATGGCCAACTATGAAATTGATGATACCAATTTTTATCATGACGTGAGATTTCTTGATGGGAGAAAATATAAAAATGAGGTAGACTTATTTGTAGGAGGTAGTCCATGCCAATCATTCTCGATAATGGGATATAAGAAGGGATTTAAAGATACTAGAGGTACTTTATTTTATGAATATGCAAGACTGGTAAAAGAAATTAAACCGAAAGTATTCATATACGAAAACGTACAAGGCCTTTTAAAGCACGATGGTGGAAAAACATGGGGCGTAATTCAAAGAGTATTTAATGATTTAGGATATAATATTACAACTATGGTATTAGATTCCAAAGATTGTGGCATACCGCAAACAAGGAGAAGACTAATTGTAGTGGGATTTAAGGATAAATCAAAAAATATTGATATACC
>CALWKK010000082.1 GCA_944381245.1 uncultured Clostridia bacterium | reverse complement strand
GATGAGTTTCAAGATTGTGATATTCATCAATTAGATTTTATAAATGCACTATCCAATAAAGATACACATATCTTCGTTGTCGGTGACCCAAATCAAATTATTTATAGTTGGCGTGGTGGGAATTGTAATGTTTTTGATGAATTTAAAAATAAATACAAATGCACTGAATTATCATTGCCAATTAATTATCGTTCGAGTACTTCAATTTTAGATGTTGCAAAAGTATTTTTAAAAAATGATTCTGCTCTAGAAGGTGTTAGGGATATAGGAAATAAAATAGTTATAAATAATCATTATGACGCTTTTCAAGAAGCTCAATATCTAGCTGAACAGATAAAAAATAAAATTACTAATAATGAATTACAGTACAAAGATATAGCAATCTTTTATAGAATGCAAAAGCAATCTAAAATTATCGAACAGGTCTTTCAAAAGGAAAGTATTCCTTTCGATGTTTCTTCTAGACAAACTATAAATGAAATACCCGTTCTTAAATGGTTTATTAAATTGTTAAAATACTCTATAAACAATAATGATACTGTAAGCTATTATTCAGTTTTCTGCAATGCGGAATTTGGCCCTAATTTGCCAAAAGTTTTAGCAAAAATGAATTTAGATTACAAACAAAAGACCGATTTGGAAATTAAATGCGAAAAGTTTAAAGCATTTATATCAGAAAACAACATAACTTCAGAAAACATATATAACTTCTATGATTTAGATAAGTATATTTATCCATCTTCAAGTAATTTTAAAGAAAATAAAAATTATATTGTAAAATTTGTTGATGAAATTAATAAATATTCAAAAGAAAATAGTTTATTAGGAATTGATTGTATAATTAATTTTTTAAATTCATCAAGTTTGTATGGGATAAATTTTTTAAATGAAGAAGTTAATATGTCTGCTAATTCAGTTAAGCTTATGACTTTACATGCTTCAAAAGGACTTGAATTCAAACAGGTTTATATTATAGGTGTAAATTGGGGATTGATACCAATATGTTGCAAAAATGATGAAGAAGAAGCAGAAGAAAAAAGATTGTTTTTTGTAGGAATAACAAGAGCAAAGGATAATCTTGAAATGTCGTATTATACAAAGACTGGTAGCAATTTAATTTCTTCTGGTCCAAGTAGATACATAACAATGATACCACGTAATTTGATTGCGAATGCTGATGATTTTGTTGAGCGTAAATCTAATATTCAAGAATTAAAAAGAAGCTTGTTTGAAAATAAAAGTAAAAAATATGACATTAATGAAGATGTTAAAGAAAATAAAGAATTGTATATACACGCCAAATATGGGATTGGTGAAAAAGTGTCAGAAAATGACGATATTATTACTATACAGTTTAAAGGTTACGGAGAAAAATCATTTTTTAAAATCTTTAATGAGGTAAAAAAATATGAAAGGCAATAAAGATATACTAATACATAATTTTAAAGAACTTAAGCAAGCAATTATGTGCAATCCAGAGTTAGCATTAAAATATGGTTCAGGTCATATTATTGATGCAAAATGCCCAAAATGCAAACATAAAGGAATAATAATCAATAAAGATGGTAAAGGTGTTTGTCAACATTGTGGAATTGTGATCAATATAAAATTGAATATAAAATAAGGAGGCGTTATGTATAAAAAATTAGTTAGTTATAGGTATGTTGAGAATCATACACATTACCTAAAAGATAACGATGAATTTTATTGTAGATTTTGCAAAATGAAAAAAAATAAATCTTATTTCAAAAACGAGGCACACGCAGTGTCTGAATGCGTAGGGAACAAAACATTGAGAACTAAATATGAGTGTGATGAGTGTAATGATCATTTTTCTCAAAACGAAGAAAATGAATTATCAAAATTAATTAAATTTTATAAAGTTAACAGAGGACTTAGAGGTAAACGCGGAAAAGTTAAGTCTAAATATTTGTCAGCCTCATTTAATGAAAGAGACAAAGCATTAGAATTATATTTTCAAGATGTTGATATTTTATACAACAAACAACTTGACCAAAATCAAAAGGTTAGCTTTGTGTTAATAAATAATGTAGTAATTAATACTAGGTTGGTTTATTGTGCTTTATTAAAATTTATTCTATCTATTGTGCCTGAAAATAAATTGGTAGATTTTGTTAAAGCATTCGATATATTAAAAAGACCTGAAAAGAATAAATTGTTTTTACTCGATGTAATTTTGTATAAGGACATAGATCGAAATTATACTATTTCTCTTTACGAAAACATAACACTTGATAATAATTTGCCCAAATATATTGGCGTAATTGATATATATCAATTTTCTTATATAATTTTTTTAGATTATGAAAACAAGTGTAATTTTGTTCCACCACAAATAATAGCTGACGTCTTAAATATTAATAAAAAGCAATTTGCTATAGAACCTTTTTATATTGATTATTCTCACACACAAAAACAAATCTGCCAAATTGAAGAAATTTCTGGTGTTATTGGAGATATAAATATAAGCTAATAATAAATTTTTATAACAATAGAAAAGTTTATGTTTAGCAAATTTTAATATTATTTTAGTTTAAATCATGTAAGTTATAAATAATATTTAAAATTTGTTTCAATTTCAAACCAATATTTAACAAAAAAATAAAACGAACTTTAAATTCGAGTTT
>CALWKK010000081.1 GCA_944381245.1 uncultured Clostridia bacterium | reverse complement strand
TAAAGACTAATACTTAAATTAATGTTTTTCTCATAAATGTTTTTATAGGTAGTTCCTGGATCTTTGCCACCATGTGCTAAATACCTTTATGCACGGAACATATAAAATAATTAAGAAAGTACGTAATGCAAAAATAACCTAATCATTTTTGAAAAGGTTATTTTTTTATATCTAAATACTCACATCTTTTTTTTTAGTTTGTTTTATTTCTTCAGGTTTACCATTTGGATATTTAATACAGACATCTTTTTCATTTGAATTATTATATTTACAAAAATCACATTGACTGCTCTTAATTTCAATATCATCTTTTTCATATATAAATCTGTTATTTTTTTCATTATTAATATTCACTACAAAATGACCTCCTACACTAAATCGTTCTACTTGATGTTCCAAATTGTGAGTTCATATCAAAAACATATTCTTTATTAAAAAATGTTAAAGGTGCTGACATCATAGTCATTAGTTGATTTTTCTTTTCCTCAAAATTTGGATCATTATATAATTTATTAATATAAGAATCAATAATAAATTGATTTAACTGCATATATGTTTTGCCAATATATTCATTTACTTCATCAAACCAAGCTAAATATTCAGCATAAGGTATATTTTCAAAATTGTCTATTTTATCTTTTCGTAGTTCTTCTATAACTATAAATTTATCTAAATCATCTATAAATTGCATTACTGCCTCAACAGAATTATATTTCGATAATTCAGAAATTAAACTATCTAAATCTGATTTTAAATAAAATGATTGCATTTGTTCTTTTCCAATTAATCCCTCGACTAGATTTGCATAATGTGTTTCATTTTTATAACCACTATCAGTATCATTTCCAAAATATCTACTTGTTAGTAATTCTGTATATCCTTCATTTAATCCACGACCAATATCTTTTTCTTTGCTATGATGATGAAACCCACTAAAAACTACTTCTTTTTGTCTATCATAATAACTTGAACTTGCATGAAACAATTCGTGATAAATTGTCGTTGTAGAAACTTCATTATACAAATTTATAGATCTGTTAAAAAAATCATAACCACCTACAATATAGTTTGTTCCCGCTGTATGTTCTCTATGCGATTGATTTATCATTATATTATCAATATTATTTTGCAATATATTAAAGTCTTCTGCAACTAAATTTACTTTCATTGTATCTTTAAAATTTTGTATAGTCTTTTCATAATTCATATTTTTTTCTCCTTAATAAATATACAACATTAGTAATCAATTTTGATATTTTCTATGCTTTGTAAATCATTATCACAAAAATTTAATTTAAAAACTTCAGGTGCATTCCATTTGAAATTTGAGTCAATTAATTTCTTATTATTATAATAAATACAATTATCTTTATATAAACCTAATTTCATAAATAAAAATGTTATAGCTGTTGCGTGTGATACAATTACTACCTTTTTACCTTTGTAGTTATTTAACACTTTTATTAGTGCATTATACATTCTATCTGCAACTTCTCTTTGATTTTCGCCATTATTCATTTTAAAATTTGGATTTTCAATCTGTTTTTTTTCAACATCATTAGGTAATTCATTCCAATTATCAATACCAAACTTTCTTTCACCAAATTCATCTATAATATTTATATTAGTATTATTATATTCTGCTATATATTTAGCTGTAGCGATAGCTCTTACATAATTACTAGAAATAACTACATCAACATTTTTCATTTCTTCATTTGAACTCAATTTTTCAGTTTTTTTTCACCACTTGTTGATAACACAGTTTTTTCATTTCTTATTTGTAGATTATCATTATTTATTAAATGAGATATAATTTTTGTTGGCTCTGAATGTCTTATTAAATATATTATTGTATTCAAAGTTAATCACCTTATTTTCTTGGTCCTGATTGCATTTGTTCTTGAATGTTTGAATTTTGCATTGTTGCTATTTCATTTATAGCATTCATAAAAGATTGCTGTAATTGTGGTGTTGTTAAGTATTGGGCTACTTTGTTGTAATTTGCTAATACATAGTCAGTTTCATTATTTGCTAAAAAGCTTGCTGCTAATTCTCTTTCAACTTTATTAATTAAATCACCCTGTGTTTGAATATTACCAACAAAAGTTTGTCCGTCCTGCATTTCTATATTTAATGGTGCTCCTTGTAGTTGATTTCCATAACCCGCTATTAATAATTTATCAATAGAGTAAATTTGCTCTAATTCAAACATAAATTCTTCAAATTTTCCTTCATTACCTGGAATAACTTCATACATTTCTTTTAATTGTTGTCTTCCGTCTTTTCTATAACCTAATGCAAGTAT
Source organism: uncultured Clostridia bacterium (assembly GCA_944381245.1). GTDB lineage: Bacteria > Bacillota > Clostridia > Christensenellales > UBA1242 > UMGS687. The sequence goes on along the minus strand of CALWKK010000081.1, from coordinate 359 downwards.
TTGATTTAAAGGAATTCCCAATGATGCCGACAACAGCATAATTATATTTTCATTTAATTGGTATTCAGATAGAGCACTATAAGGGATATGTTCCCTATGTCCTCTAACAGCACCGGGTTGTTGTCTATACTGAATATTTGTGCCATTTGAAACGTTATATAAAATTTCAGCGGTAAATTGTGTTGCACCTTCAGTTAAAAACATACCTGTCTTACCATTATAGAAAGCGCATTCTTCGTGATTATCAATTTTTCTGGTTTGTAATGCATGAGTTAATTCGTGAAAAAAGTATAATTTAGTGCTTTGATAATCCATAGTAGAATTCATTTTAATTTTTCTTTTATTAGTTCTTTCATCAT
>CALWKK010000080.1 GCA_944381245.1 uncultured Clostridia bacterium | reverse complement strand
AAAAAAATAAAAAAATAATTAAAATTAAATAAAAATAATTTAAATAATAAATAAATAAAATTTATTACAAATAAAAATAATAAAAAAAATAATAAATAAAAATAAAATAAATAATTATAAATAATAAAAAATAAAAAGAAAAAAATTAAAAAATTAAAAAAATAAAAAATTAAAATTAATTAATAATAAATAAAAAATAATTAAATAAAAAATAAAATAAAAAGAAAGAAGGAATAAAAATGGAAATAAATAATTTAGAAAAAAATAATGAAATTAATTTAGAAAATAATTTAATTAATGAAAACACGCAAAAAAATTTTTTAGAAACAACATTAGGAAAAACAATAAATACAGCCGTAGATATTGGAATAAGAGCATTATTACCAGATTTTATAGATGAGCAAATAATAAACATTAAAGACAATTTATTAAATTATGGACTAAAAGATGGAATTACTAAAACTATAGATGATGCCATTGATTTAGGAAAAAGCGCAATAGGAATTGTTACTGGAAATTTTGAAAATGTATCACAAATGCAAGCCGCAGTTCAAACAGGTGGTTTAATTGATGGTATGTCTACTTTAATTGATACTGTAGTTGATAAAGTAAGGGAAACAGGTTTAATTAATAGTACGGTTGCAAACACAATAAAGCAGGGAAAGGAGGTAATACTAAATAATGTAGAAAGCAATATCGAAAGCACATTTAATAGACAGTATGAAGCAATTGAATATACAGATAAATATATAAATGACTGGAAAAATTATTTTGAAAATAAAGATTTTGAAGGAATGGAGAAAGAATACGTAAAAATAGAAAAGCAACTAGAAAATATTGCTCCAATTGAAAAAACAATAAATGAAGCGAGAACAATTGAGGTCTTACATAATTTAATTAAAAATAATGGACAAAATTTTAACTTAAGCAAAGAACAAATGGAATTAGTTGATAAACTAAAATAAGTATTGAAAAAGTAAAAATTAATGTTAGAATAAAATGGGTAGAGATAATGCCAATAATTTCACAATTTTATGGAATAATAATAAAAATGTATTTTAAAGATGAAGATAAACATCATCAAGAACATATACATATGATTACAGCGCAGTGTATAATTTAAATGGAGAATTAATATCTGGGAATTTACCAAAAAAAACAGAAGAAAATGGTAGAAGCTTGGATTTTGATACATGAAATAGAACTGAAAGCTTTATGGAAAGAAATAAAAAATAATGGAAATTATTTTAAAATTAAACCATTAAAATAGGGGAATAATTATGATAAATGAAAAGGAAATAAAAATAATTAGAAGTATACCCAAAGACAATTATATATTAGAGTGTACATTCAACAATGGAATAAAAAAAGCATATGACATAAAGCCACTATTTAAAAATAAAATATTTTCAAAATTAAAAGATAATAATAAATTTATGCAAATAAAAGTGGACAAAGGTGGCTATGGAATCTCGTGGGACGATGAAATAGATATAGCTACTGAAGAATTATGGAAAAGTGGAATAGAAATATAAATATATGATTATAAAAATAAAGTAAGTTCTAAAATTTACTTTATTTTTATTTTAAAAATTGGGTATAAAATAGTATTGCTATAGTTAAAAAACGTGGAAAAATCACGAAAATTATTATAAAAAACGTGAAAAAATCACGAAAAATATTGACCATTTTTTAAAAATATAGTAAAATAAAAATGTAAAGTCATAAACGAGGAGGTAGGAACATGGAACGAGAGCTATATAATAATTTAATACAATGGAAAAAGAACCACATAAAAATGCCGTATATGCTAGTTGGAGCAAGACAAACAGGAAAAACTTATATATTAGAAGAATTTTGCAAAAAAGAATTTAAAAATAGTATATATATAAATTTAGATGTTATGGAAGATGTAAAAAAAATTTTTGAAGCAACAATAATTCCAGAAGACATTATAAAAAATATTGAAGCAATTTTTAATATAAACATAGACATTGAAAATACTATAATATTTTTCGATGAAATACAAGTATCTGAAAGAGCAATTACTTCATTAAAATACTTTTGTGAAAGTGAAAAAGACTATAAAATTATATGTGCGGGAAGTTTATTAGGAGTAAAAATTAACAAATTTAAAAGCTCTTTTCCAGTAGGAAAAGTATGGATAGATTATCTATATCCAATGAATTTTAGAGAATTTTTAAAAGCGATTATAAAAAATAAATTAGATGAAATAATTGAAAATAGCTATAAAAATATGAAACCATTAACCGAACCATTACACAATAAAGCATTAAAATTATATTATGATTATGTTTGTATAGGAGGAATGCCGGCATCTATACTTGAATACATAAATAAAGAAAAAAATATACAACTATTTGACGAGTCAATTATAGAAATGATTTTAGCTTCATATTTAGCAGATATGGCAAAATATACAGAAAATTCCGAAAGCATACGTAATAGTAAAATATACAATTCTATACCGGCACAATTAGGAAAAGAAAATAAAAAATTTAAATACTCATTAGTAGAAAAATCAGCAAGAGCAAGAGAATACGAAAGCTCTTTAGAGTGGCTTATTGCTAGTAATATGATATTAAAGTGTAATAGCATTTCAACACCAAAATCGCCATTAAAGGCATATATTGAAGAAAATTGTAAA
>CALWKK010000079.1 GCA_944381245.1 uncultured Clostridia bacterium | reverse complement strand
ATAAACTTATTGAACTATTTCCTAAATATAAGAACTATGATATTGTTACTGTTGGAGATGATGATGTTGATTTTAATATGATTAGACTGTTTGATGGCTATCGTATGAAGAAAAGTTCTAAGTTACTTACTGATAATATTTATAAAGTTGTGGCTTCTGTGGGAGAGTTGGCATCAATAAATTCATAAAAAAGTAATTTTTTTGTTTACTTTTGTCGAAATATATAGTATAATGTTGACATAAAAATATGCTTAAAAGCATTAAAAAAAGGAGGATTTATTCTTTTGAAGGGTAAGCAGTACAGAATTACTAAATTAATGTATCAGCTTGAAAATGCCAAAAGGAGAGGAGAAAAAATTAAAATTTGGCATTTAGACAATGAAGCTAAAAGAGAAATTCAGAAACGGTATCGCATAGAACCGTATGTCTGTAAAATCCACGTTTACAGTTTTAAAGCCACTAGTGTCAGCAATGATACTAATGGATTGTTAAAACATCTATACCATCTAAAAAGAAGAGGTATTAGATTCGAAGAGAAAGTGCTGAATAAGTCTCAAAGAAAATTATTAGACTCCAGGCATATTCAGTATGATATTATTAATTACAAAATATACCTAAGCTAATGCAACCCCGACTATAGGTAATTCTATAGTCGGGGTTAAACCTTAAATAAGCATTAGAAGATTTCAAAATTAGCAGGAAACGTTTTTATAATTCCATTAGAGTCTAATTCAATTCCATAATCAGGATTTAAAATTTCAATGTCAGTATTGAGCAAATTATTATTAAGATATTGCCCAAAACTTTTTCTTATTTTCATTTTTCCGTGTCCTACAAGTATACATTTAGGTGGTTCCATAGCTTGAAATAATTGTAAAAACTCATCCCGTTTAGCATGCCCAGACAATTCACCTGTAAATTTTGATTTACACTTTTTTATATATGGTTTCCCATTATATACAATTTTTTCTCCATATTTAGTGTGAAGAATTTTATAGCCTTTAGAATTTGGTTCACAATAACATGAAAAATAAATTAAGCAATCTTCTCTAGGTAAAGCATAAGGAATTATCGAAGTGATAGTTCCATAATCTGCCATGCCACCAGGAGCAATTATTACAAAAGGTTTTTTTGATTTAAATAATTCATTTAGTATAACATTTTTTTTCGTTTTAGGTAAGGTATGAAAATTTTTAGGTAAAAAGTTTTTCATATTTGAAGAAACACCTAAATTTTTGTAATGAAACCTTTTAGTAGTCTCCATAGCTGTAGATCCTGCAAGCCATATTTCAATTTCAGAGCTTATAAAGCTATTATCCTGCATATATTTAAAGTAATATAAGAGTTCTTGGGCTCTTTCAATTGCAAATGAAGGAATAACAACTTTTTTTTGATTTTTCAAAGCTTCTGTAATATCACTTATAAAATGTGGTTGAAATTTTTCATGGCTTGAATCTATATTTCCATAAGTCGATTCGCAAAAAATTGCAGAATATGGCTTAGATATATGAGACTGTGGAAGTTTTTCAACAGGAAAAAATATATTTTTGCCTTTATAATCTCCTGTAAATAAAATTCTAATATCTTCTCTTCCAGGATAGCTAATGACAATTTCTATCATTGCAGCTCCTACCATGTGACCATTTGAAAAAAATGTAATACTAATATTTTTATGTGGTTTAATAACCTTTTTAAATGCACAACCTTTCATAAGATTAAAAGTTTCACAGATGTTTTCCCTAGTAAATCTAGGAACTACATAGTTTTTAGATTCAATTTTCCAAGCATCATTTAGGTTAATATCAATTAACTCTAATGATGGATATGTCATATAGATTGGATTATTATAGCCCTGAGCTACTAATACTGGTAATAATCCTATATGATCCATATGAATATGTGAAATTATTACAAATTTTATTTTTTGTAAATTGAGAGGAAATACTTCATTATATCCTCTTATAATTTCACTTCCTTGAAACGCCCCTGCATCAAGTAGTAAACGGACATTTTCTTTATTAGGAAAATGTGCGGAAATTAAATAAGTAGATCCAGTTACATCTTGATTCCGTGTATAAGCATGTATATAAAAATCGTTTTGCATAAAAAAATCCTCCTTTTATTGTTAAAATATAATCTTCTAACTTTTACTACATTAAGTTACATAAATATTATTACATATGTCGAAAAAAGTCAATAATATTTTTATTTTTTTGAGTCCTTATATTTTTAGTTCTAAATAAGACAAACCCTGAATATATATAATTTAGCAAGCAAAATAAATAGGGAGGTAGGGGAGTAAAATGACAATAGATGAAAGAAAAACAATAAACACAGGAGTAATCCAAAATCTTATATTAGAAAATAGAGGCAAGTTAAGCATATCAGGAGTATTAGACGTACTTAGTATTGACGACCAGGTTGTCATGGTGGAAACAGAGCTAGGACTTCTAACAGTAAAAGGAGAAAATTTAAGAATTAACAAATTAAGTATAGATACATCAGAAGTAATTGTGGAAGGAGACATTTCATATTTAGCATATAGTGACAAAGAAAATAAAGAAAACAAAACAAGCTTTATGAGTAAGATTTTTAAATAAAAATTTGGGAGGTCAAATAATGGTTACAAATCAAGCATATTTATTTTTAATTTTCATGGTCAATGGTATTATCATTGGAATATTATTTGAGTTTTTTAG
>CALWKK010000078.1 GCA_944381245.1 uncultured Clostridia bacterium | reverse complement strand
TATCATATTGATTAGCTGCATCATAATAAAGCCAAATTGGTTTCTTCACTTTTATAATAGCTTCCATCCATCTGTAAACATTGACTTTTGGATTAATCACATTGTATCGTCTTTCATTTTCTAGTTTGATATTTTTGATATCTTTTTTGGTTGCTTTCTGAATTATAAATGTATTATTCGCTGGTTTATATCTCACATAATATTGTTTATTTTGTGTCAAAACTACATAACGTTTCAATGCCTCATTAAATACAACTCTTTCAGAGAAACGATATTCTGGTTTTAATTTTGTATTTCCATCGTTTACCAATGCATAGAATCCAAATTCTTGTATTTCTTCTAAATTAAATTGACATTCAAATTTATAAAAAGAATTTGTTTTGATATCTGATTGGTAATGCGATTGAGCTGATGTTTCAACTTGTAGTTCTTCTTCTTTCGTTTCATTTTGATTTGTCCTATATTTCAAAAATATCCTTGGCTTTTCAAATTCGCAAAGAGGTGATTTAATGCAAGCTAGAAGGTAGATTGTTTGTGAGTTTTCGATTTTAAATCTCATAAATGCAATTTCTATCGTTTCTTTGCTATACAATACTTCGTTTTCACTCATAATAGTATAGATATGATCACCATAATAAGGTTGTAATTTCATATTTTTTAATTTAAAAATATAAAATTTATGATAAATAGACATAGATGGCATATTTAAAATAGTTCCATTTTCTACATAAGACAAAATATTTCTAATTCTATTAATTGCTTTGTCAAATTCTTCTTTTTCATAATGATATGGAAATATTTCATCTGAACGAATTCTCCATCTTAAATTATTTAAAATAATTGCTTGGATATATCTAGGTATTTTGCCATTTTCTTCTGTAAAATTTGCAATTAAATTTTCATTATATTGTGTGATACTTTCAAACGTATAATATGGATTAGATTTATTTTTAGTAACTGATCCCACATTTTTTCTATAAATATAGGTAGCCTCTTGACAAAAACCAATTTTTTTCTTTCTCATCAGTACTTGAGTATCAAATGCTTCATCTTCTGAATAATCCATTTTCTTGTCAAAAAATATATTTTGTTCTCCTAAATTTTTTATTATTACATTAATAGTAGATTGTCCTAAATAAGGATTTTCTACTAAATCATAGACTCCTGTTCCATTTTTATAAAATTTATATCGATAATGATTTTTTGGTTTTGCTTTTTCATTTTCATAAATTGTCATTGGATAAGTTACTAAATCAATTTCTTCATAATGTTTGTTAAAGAAATCAATTAAATATTGTAGGGAATGACTTTCTAGAACATCATCTGAATCTAGAAATAAAATATATTTTCCTTCTGCTTTCCTAATTCCCGCATTTCTTGCTTCTGATACTCCAGCATTTTGTTGATTAATACAGATAATGTTATCATATTGTGCCTGTAAATTTTCACAAATTTCTTGGCTGTTATCTGTGGATCCATCATTAATTAAAATAATCTGTATTTTACTAACATCATAGGTCTGATTTAAAATAGATTGTACACTTTCTTCTATATATTGTTCTCTGTTATAAACTGGAATAATCACTGATACATCATATTTCCACATTATAAACTCCATTCCTTTCCCTTTTTTGTTCCATTATGAAAGTATTTTCTTATAATAATTACATTTTTACTTCATATTCTCTAATATCAAATTTACCAATCGTTTTGTGGCATTTTCTTCTAAATTTTCAATATATTTATGACAAAAATCTATTTCTTTTTGTTTATCATAATCATTATTTTCTATTAATTCTACAACTTCTTTCCACTGTTTGCATATAGGCCCTGGCATTTCTTTTTCATAATTGATATATGTCCCTCTGTTGTGCATATAAGTATCATAATCAAAAGCATAAAAATAGATTGGTTTTTGTGTAATAGCTGCTTCAAACACAATAGCAGAATAGTCTGTTACAATATAGTCAGCTACATGCAAAAGTTCTAACCCTATAAAAGATTTACCCTTTTCTATTTTTTGTTCATCCACATAAAGAATTTCTGTACCATCATGTAATTTTACTATAAAATTATATTGTTCAAAAGGAATTCGTTTTGCCATATCCTCTATTTTTAATTGCATATCTTTTCTCTTGGTAGGACAGTATAAAATGTTTTTCTTTTGATTATTTGCCTCTGGATAGACCTGATGGAATTTTTCTATTACTTTTTTTCTGTCTTCTTCTGATTGCAAAAAATCTACTCTAGGCAAGTTCATTACTTTCATTTGTTCTTCTTTGGCATCAAAAGCTTCTCTAAAAAACTGTTTTGAGGTTTTACTAGAAGTTAAAATATAGGTATAATTTTTGTGCATCTTCATCGTTTTAGCCATTTTCCCATTTCTTCCATCTTCTAAGTCTAAAGTAGAATAACCAAACTTTTTCAATGAACCGAGTGCATGCCATATTTGTATCACTACTAAATCTTTTTTCTGTTTTAAAATACAAACTGGTATACAATATCCATCTAAAATGACTACTTTTGATGTTGCAATATGATACATTTGCTTAAACATATAGAAAAAGTATTGTATTTTATTTTTGATTCCATCATTCAATTCTTTACATAGCATTACTGTTTTTATTTCTTTTTCTTCTTTTTGAAACTCTTCTATTATCATCTGAAAATCGATTGGTATATCGTTTCCTTGTCTACTAATAAAAGTAACTTTATTTTTT
>CALWKK010000077.1 GCA_944381245.1 uncultured Clostridia bacterium | reverse complement strand
GATACTAAAATTGTATAAAGTATTAAATCGTTGATAGTTAAGTTGTATTTTTGAGCGTGTATTTCCAATATAGTATGTAGCTCATCGTCAACAATTAAATTAATTCTAGCACTCCTGTCTTTAGGAATCTTGGAAATGTTAATGGGTGTTGCATCAGCAAGGCTAAAGAAAGATGAATTCAAATATGAATATAAAGAAATTTTCATGAAGGTGTTAGATGTAATGTTTAATTTATTTGCAGCATAGATTAAATTTTCTCTTAACTCTTTAGGCATTCTAACAGTTATTTTGTAAATTTTATTCGTATCCATAATATCATCCTTTATAAAAAATATTTTTAAACAAAAATATCATAGTTTGTGATTTTTACAATAATTGCCATTGAAATTCGTATTAAATAAAAATTTAAACGTAGTATAAATTTGTACTACGTTTATTTTTTTAACTATTAACAATTAAAATCTTACATTTGATCAATTATTTTGAAGAAGTCAATAAAAATAGCAATTTTTTATTTTAGATATCTGAGTAATAAAAAAATATCCTAAATAATATTTATAAAATATAACTCCTATAAATTTAAAATATGACAGAAAAACTTGCAGCTGTCATCAGCTATGTAAAAATCAAATTGTAGGAAGGGAGGAATGTATTTTGTGGCGAAACTTTGTACTTCATTTTATTTAAGTTAGATTTGTTATATCAGAAAGGAGGAAATTAAAAAACGCTCTACAAATGTAGAACGTTATAGAATTAATTATTTCTATTTTTAGTTAATTTAACTAGCGGAACGTAGTAATCAAGCGCATGCAGAGAAGCATAGACCACTAAATCGGTTATAGATAAATTATACTTATCAGATTGTCTTTGCAAAATTGTGTATGTCCAATTATTGACAGTAAAATTTATTCTAGCATCTTTTTCTTTAGGTAAATCAAACTTATCAATATCTGGTAATTCAGGAACATCTAAATATTTAAAAATTGCTATTCGTAGGAAAGAAGTGAGAGTAAATCCTAAATCATTAGCAGTATTTTTTAAATTATCCTTAAGTTCATCTGGCAATCTGATTGTAAGTTTACGACTATTTTCAATGCTGATAACTCTCAACTCCTTTATTAAAGTAATCTAAAATGAATTTCTTTGAAAATTATACCATATAATTGATATTTCAAAAAAGAAGTTAAAAAAGGTAAATTGCAAAGAATTTTATAAAAATATATTTGACACAAAAAAGGAGTCGTAGTAATATGTAAGTGAATAAAATCGAACTCAAAAAAGGAGTCGAAAATATTGTTCAGATAGTCTGAGGAGGTTATTTGATGAGTAATGAGAATAAAAATATAACAATAAGAATTCCTGTGGATTCTTATCGTAATTTAAAAAAAATTAGTAAAGGTACGCATTTAGCAGTTAATTCTCTTATAGTTATGGGACTTTTAAAAAAATATAAAGGAGAAGAAAAAGTATGGAAGAAAAAGTAAAAAGAACATTGGTCTTGCCAAAAGTTTTATATGAAAGATTAGAAGTCAAGGCTAATGAAATGGGAATAACAGTGAATTCATTAATTTTATATCACATTTATGAAATGATTGATGACTATTATGACGAATTGGGAACATTTTTAGATTAATTGGTGTTTAGTTTACTAGGTTAGTTCGGTTCTAATCATACAAATAAGGAGATGATTTAAATGAGTAAAAGAGATACAAAACAAATAACGCTTCGACTACCTTTAGAAGTAGATGAAGCGTTAAAAGAAATAAGTAAGGTAACTTCTATTAATATAAAAGGAATAGTTGTTATGGCTATTCTAAAATATAAAAAGAAATTGATACCGTGATGAATTAATGAATATTTATATTTTTTAATATTTCAGAATAGTAGTCAAATGTTTTTTTAGCGGAGAATATAATCAGAAAATTGATAGTTGTTTCATATTCTTTGGCTTGTTTTTCTAAAATTTTATACAAAGAATCGCTAACGTTCATTGTAGAGCGAAAAGTTTCTTTTTTATCAATTGAAAAATCTTTAAAATCTTCCATATCATTTGTAACTAAATACTTTAGTATCGAAGTTTTAATCATATCAGACTTACTCATACCTAATTCTTTACCTAATAATGATAAATCATCAGATAAATTTTTAGGGAGTCTAATGGTTATTTTTTGAGTCATAGTAGTCCTCCAATATACATTGTTGACATACTTTGTATGTCATAATATAATAAAAGCATACCTAGTATGTCTGAGAAAGGAAAGAAAAATGGATAAAAAAAGATATAGTTTACTTATACCCATAAAAATATATAGAGAATTAGCCTGGATTAAAGGTATTACAGGTAAAACCATTAATTCAATCCTTATTGACGCTATTATAGATTATATCAAAGATTTCAAAAAAGAATACAAAGTATTATTTGAAAATAATAAAAGTAGCAAAAAATAGAGTGCAGGTGCTAAGTAAGGGTTCGATTCCCTTAACTCTAATAGCAGCTTGGATGTAAGCTGTGAAAAGTATTTTTTTATTATTCTTGGTTTGTATGACTGGTGTCTAGTTTACTAGGTTAGTTCGATTCTAACTATACAAATATAAAATCAAATAAGGTGGTGATTTAAATGGATACAAGGAAAAGAATTACAATAATTTTTCCTGAAGATATGCACAAAAAGTTAAAAAAGAAAACCAAAAGAATAGGAATTTCAATGAAAACGTATATACTTTTGCTTTTACAAAAAGCTATTAAATTTTACTATGCGAT
>CALWKK010000076.1 GCA_944381245.1 uncultured Clostridia bacterium | reverse complement strand
AAGAAAAATAGAAGGAGTAAATATACAAAAATTTAAGAACAAATTTATACAAAATCCCATATATTTATATAGAGAAGAATTAGACAAATTAGTTAAGAATAAATTAATAGAAATAGACACAAACTATATAAAATTAACTAAAAAAGGAATTAATTTGGCAAATTTGGTATGGGAAGAATTTGTATAATACATCTCATACAATAAATATATTAAGCAAACTTAGTATGGGAGGAATTCTAAGTGAAAAATATAATATATCTTGATCATGCGGCTACAACCGGGGTAAAAGAAGAAGTTTTGAAGGAGATGTTACCATTTTTTAGTATAGAATTTGGTAACCCTTCTTCTCTTTATAGCATAGGAAGAAGAGCTAAAAAAGCAATTGAGCAAGCAAGAGAAAAAGTGGCAAGAGCAATAAATGCAAAACCAAAAGAAATATATTTTACAGGATGTGGAAGTGAAAGCGATAACCTAGCAATAAAAGGAATTGCACATAGCTTGAAATCAAAAGGAAATCATATAATTACTAGCAAAATTGAACATCATGCGGTTTTAAATAGTTGCAAAAGTTTAGAACAAGAAGGATTTAAAATCACATATCTAAATGTTGACAAAGATGGAATCATAAATTTAGGAGAATTGAAAAACGCTATTACAGATAAAACAATATTAATTACAATTATGACTGCAAATAATGAAATAGGTACAATACAGCCTATAGAAGAAATAGGGCAAATAGCAAAAGCAAATAATATATATTTTCATACAGATAGTGTTCAAGCCATAGGTAATCTAAAAATAGATGTACAAAAAATGAATCTCGATGGATTATCAATGTCTGCACATAAATTCTATGGGCCAAAAGGTGTAGGAGCATTGTATATAAAGGAAAATGTACCATTTGAAAAATTGCAAGATGGAGGACATCAGGAAAAGGATAAAAGAGCAGGCACAGAAAATGTGGCAGAAATTGTAGGATTAGGAAAAGCAATAGAATTAGCATATGAAAACTTAGATGAATATAACAATAAATTATTAGAATTAAGAGAATACTATATATCTGAAATAGAAAAAAAGATACCTAATGCAAAACTAAATGGACATAGAACCAAAAGATTAGCAGGAAATGCAAATATTTCATTTAAGGGTATAGATGGTGGGGATTTATTGTTAAAACTAGATGAACAAGGAATATGTGCTTCAACTGGTTCAGCTTGCAATTCAGGTTCTACTAAGCCATCTCATGTTTTAACAGCAATAGGACTAGAACAAGAATATTTACAAGGTTCTCTTAGGATAACATTTGGAAAAGAAAATACAAAAGAAGATGTAGATTTTTTAATTAAAAATCTAGAAGAAATAACAAAAACATGGAGATAAATTTAGTTTAAAAATTCTAGTAAAAAAGTCGTATAAAGACTTTCTTACTAGAAACTGCGAAGCTCTACCAAAAAAACACTTACCACCAATGCGACTAGTGCGAAGCGACTGTAGTTTTTTTAAACTTTTAATTTTTTAATCTTACTTAATTCTTCATTTAATTTATCCATTTGCTGTTTTTTTGCAATACTAGCTTGAATATATTCATTTAAAACAGTTTTATAATTTTCAAAAGTTTCCCCAGAATCTAATAATGCTGATATGCCATTTGCATAATATGCTCTATCAGTTTCTGAATGAGCATTATTCATTTTATCTCCATAAGAAGCAATCTGTTTCAATCTATTTACTTCTTTTTCTAGATATTTAACATATTCACCCAAATTATAAAGTTCATATTCAGTATCATCAATAACGACCTTGATAAGTGCTTTTACAACTTTAGGATTTAATTTTCCAATTTTAGCACCGATTTTTTTATTTGGATAAGTCTCATTAATCAATATTTTTAAGGTATCACATACACCAACGTGAGATTTATATTGCCTTTTTGCAGTAATAGCATCAAATTCATCTGCAACTCTTATAATTTGTCCTTCCAACGGTAAATTCTTTTTAGAAACACCATTAGGATATCCTGTTCCATCTAAAGCTTCATGATGAAAAATAGTACCAGCAGCATAAGGACGTAATTTTTCATCTCGCATACACATATTATACCCAATAGTAGTATGAGTTTTCATTATTGAATATTCTTCATCTGTAAGAGGGCCATTTTTTTGCAAAATCCTAGAAGGTATAAATTGTTTACCAATATCATGCAGATATGCACATATTGTGCAATACACAGTAAAATACTCTTTTAAATGCATATATTCACAAATTCTACAAGTTAAGTTAGCAACATTTTCAGAATGTAATCTAGTAAAAACATCTAAACTATCAAGCATAGCAAGTTGATAACGCATACTTTCATTTAAATTATAACTTTTTAAATTAGTATTACTATAAAAATCCATCTTAAATTCTTTCATATATAACACCTAAATTAATTGTATAATGAATAATAAAATTCGTCAAGAAAAAATGCAACATTTGAAAAAATAATGTATTACACTTATTGACAAAATATGTTATAATCTCAACTTAAACACTTTTGAAGAAGTAAAACTCTCCAACCCATTGGATGTCAATAGGTTGGAGAGTTAATAGATTATTAAAAAAATGCGTAAGTTTTTTATTTTTTAGTTTGTCTTAAAATTTTTTTTATATTTTTTTCACTAACAACTTCAAAGTCAGTCCTGAAGCCCGGGTTTTAAAAATGTGAAAAATGGTAGAATGCTTTGATATAAAGGAATTGATGAATTTTAATAAATATGCATATTTATTAAAATG
>CALWKK010000075.1 GCA_944381245.1 uncultured Clostridia bacterium | reverse complement strand
GCTCCTATTGCGACATGTGTTTATTTTTTAGGAACTATTTTTTCAAGTCCACCCATATATGGTCTTAAAACTTCTGGAACAATTACACTACCATCAGGTTGATAATTGTTTTCCATAATTGCAATAAGCATTCTAGGTGGGGCAACAACAGTGTTATTTAAAGTATGAGCAAAATAGTTACCATTTTCACCTTTAATTCTAATACCTAATCTTCTTGCTTGAGCATCAGTTAAGTTAGAACAACTTCCAACTTCAAAATATTTCTTTTGTCTAGGTGACCATGCTTCAACATCACAAGATTTTGCTTTTAAATCAGCTAAATCACCTGAACAACATTCCAAAGTTCTAACTGGAATTCCCATACTTCTAAAGAATTCAACTGTATATGACCACATCTTATCATACCAATTCCAACTATCTTCTGGTTCACAAACAACAATCATTTCTTGCTTTTCAAATTGGTGAATTCTATAAACTCCTCTTTCTTCAATACCATGAGCACCTTTTTCTTTTCTAAAACAAGGAGAATAAGAAGTCATTGTATAAGGCATATCTTCTTTTTTCAAAATTTGGTCTTTAAACTTACCAATCATTGAATGTTCACTTGTACCGATTAGATACAAATCTTCACCTTCAATTTTATACATCATTGCATCCATTTCTTCAAAACTCATAACGCCAGTCACTACATCAGATCTAATCATAAAAGGTGGAATACAATAAGTAAAACCTTTATCAATCATAAAATCTCTTGCATAAGTCAAAACTGCTGAATGAAGTCTTGCAACATCACCAACTAAATAGTAGAAACCATTTCCAGAAACTCTTCTTGCACTATCTAAGTCTAGTCCACCTAAATTTTCTAATATTTCACCGTGAAAAGGAATTTCATAATCTGGAACAACAGGTTCTCCAAATTTTTCAACTTCAACATTTTCACTATCATCTTTTCCAATAGGAACTGATTCATGCATAATATTTGGAATTTTCATCATTCTTATTTTAATTTCTTCTGCATATTCATTTTCTAATTTTTCATTTTCTTCTAATTTAGCATTAATATCGTTAACTTGTTTTTTGATTTCTTCAGCTTCTTCTTTATTACCAGCTTTCATAAGTTCACCAATTTTTGAACTTAAAGATTTTCTCTCAGCTCTTAAATTATCACCTTTTAATTGAGCTTCTCTATTTTTCTTATCTAATTCAATAACTTCATCAACCATAACTAACTTGTGGTCTTGAAACTTCTTTTTAATATTTTCCTTTACAACATCAGGATTTTCTCTTAAAAATTTAATATCTATCATAACAATTCCTCCTTCATGTCCATTTGGGACGTTTCCTTTTGGACATTTTTGCCCATTTTGGGACATATATTAATTATTTAAATAATTTTTTTCGATTTCATCTACTAATTCAAATCTTACCTTTTGACCAGTAATATTATCAGGTCTTTCAGGTATTTCTTCTAAAAACATTTTCTCAGGTCTTACCCAAATGGAGCGACCATCATCTCTATAATATAAAGGTTTATAAACTACCATTCTTTCTTTAGTTTCCGAGTCATATGCCACATTTTCAACAAAATAATAATTACCTTTGAAGTGGCGATAAACTCGTCCAATTTTAACTTCTTCCATTAAACATCGCTCCTTTTTTTATATAATGATAACATTATACAATAATTTCTAATAAATGGCAACAAATTGGGAAAAATAAAAGTATAATTATTAGATAACTTATAAAATTCTATTCATTAAATGGCTAACATTACAGAATATACGAATTCTAACATTCTAAAGTAGGCACCTCTCAAAAACAAGTTTGAGATTCTCCTACTTGATAATGAAAGAATTTGTAATATTCTTTCATTCACACATTTAATTTCATATAATTTTATAAGTTATCTAAGAAATTGATAAAAAGGAAGAGAAAAAATGCTATTTGAATTTTTAAAATTTATTATATATTCAGGTTTAATAGTTTTAATATCAAAATTTGTATTAGTAACAACACTAAGAAAATTAGCAGAAAGTATGCAATTGAAATCTAAAACAGTTGGAAACATAGCAGGAATTGCAACATCTATACCAGAGTTGTTAACTGTTACAATTTCAAGTGCAAATGGACTTTTTAGTGCAACAATTTTTAATGTGTTAAGTTCTAATATAATAAACTTTATACAATATATATTTGCCATATTATCAAATAAAAATACTAAGAGTATAAAAAATAAAGCGATAATAATAGATATATTATTAGTAATTACAACAATAATAATTCCATTATTAATAGTTATTTTAAAAATAGATATTAATATACTATCTATACCAATATTTTTAATCCTGTATATTCTATTTATAGTAATAAACAATAAGAGTCATAAAAAATATTTAAAAAAAGAAAATATAGAACTTGAAAAAAATGATAAAGAAAAAAACAATAAAAATGGAAAAAGAATAACAATATATATAATTACTATTTTAATAGTTGGACTTTTACTTTATATAATAGGAGAAATGTTAGGGAAGGTATTAGAAAATCTATCTAATGTATTTAATATCTCACAAATGATTATAGGGATATTATTAGGATTTATAACAAGTATTCCAGAATTAATTACTTTCTTCGAATCACAGAAACATCATAAAAATAAAGAAAATGATATTTTAGGAGTGATAGAGGCAACAAATAATTTGTTAAGTTCGAATACTTTAAATCTATTTATAATACAAAGTATAGGAATTCTAATATATAAAATATTTACCTATTAATAAA
>CALWKK010000074.1 GCA_944381245.1 uncultured Clostridia bacterium | reverse complement strand
AGTTGACTTTTTAATTGAAAAGCTAAGTAATTTAATAGGAAATGGTCTTAATGAAGCATTACATAATATTTGACAATTAATTTCAAATGTGCTAGAATATCTTACATATTTTGGGGGAGATATTATGGCAATAAAAAGAAAATATGAATTAAATCAATTATATTTAGGTAAGCATAATAATTATGTGAAGATTGCATATTATGATGAAAATTCAGGACGTTATGTAAATGTTTTAGTACCTAATCGAACAGAAACATATAATAAAAAATTTGATGAAGAATTTGAAGTTGAATTGCCATTAGAAGAAGTATTAAAAAATGAGAACTTAGAAATTCTTATTACTGATAGTAATGGTGTTAAAAGAACTGAATTATCACCAGTAGAATTAAATGGTTTATTAGTTGTATTGTCTAAAAAGAAGAAACTTTCTTCAGCTTCATTACAAAAACAAGGTTTAATAGCAGAAAATATTGTTAATATTATTTGTGATTTATTAGGCTTAAATTCAGAAAATACACCTAGTACTAGTTTTAAATTTTTAAAGAATTTTGATATAAATTATTCTATAATTCCAGCTAAAAAGTTACAGGAATTTAAAAAAAATTTATATGCTTATATTGATGCTGCTTTAATGACAGAAGCAAGTTTTATAGTTAGATATGGTCAAGATGTGTTTGATTATAGAATTTTACGTTCTTTAAATAAAGCAAATATAAAACAAACAGATCAAATGAAACAAAATAGTTTTTTAATTAATGCAAGTAATGATGGCAGAATATTAATAAATGGTATTGATATTAATGAGTACAATAAAAAGCAAAATAATGGTTTTCAAAAAACAATTAAATTTTAAAATGGCTAAATGCCATTTTTTTCTTGTATAATAGGAAAGTTATAGAGCAAAAGTCAAAATTCCTGGTAGTTTGCTATACGCAAAAAGGCAAGATAAAATCTTGCTTGTAATTAACAATTTATTAACTTTTATTTTTCAATATATTTATGATGATAACCGCGTTTAGATACATAATCAATAGGTACACATTTGTTAAAATTACATTTTGAACAAATAATGTAAGGTGGTGTAGAAATAGGTAAACCATTCCATTCATCTTCTTGCTCAAATTCTAAGACAGCTTCAATAGGAGCCTTAAATTTGTTTTTACATTTTGGACAGATGTAATCAACTGTAATTCCACTTAATTTAATAGGGAAAGAATCAAAATCAAACATAAAATCAACCTCCATCAATATAACAAACCTTAAACATAGTTTTGCCGCATTTAGGGCAATTAAAAGGATCGTAATTAAAAAATTTTAATATAGATACTTTATATTTTAAAATTTGTTTACTTATTTTTTTAAATTCGTTAGGAATCATCATAACCATTTTATCATGAAAAGAATGTTTTTTTCTATAAAAACCATAATATCTAATAATTTTAAAATTATAAGGCAAAAGATGCATAAGTAAAATAGTGATAAATTGAGTGGCAGTAACGGTAATTTCGTGATAAGAATTATCAACATGAGAATTATAGCAGTAAGTAACATTATTGCCATCATAATTAATAATTCTATTTTCACTTATAGCAACACGACCACAATATCTAGTAACATATTCAACTCCGTCTTTAATGTTTTTAAAATTTTTCTTTTCAGCATAAACATAAAAACCATTTTTATATTTTTTATAAAGTTTATTTTTAAGAGCTTTAAAAGATTTATCATTTAAATATTCATCCATTAAATCTAGCAAGATTTTCATAAATCTTTTAGATAAAGCATTAAAATCAAAATATTCCCATTTATAACATTTATTTTTAGAAAGCTTAATTTCAGCGATAAGAACATGAATATGTGGATGCCATTGTAAATTACGCCCAAAGGTATGAAGAAAAGCGAAAAAGCCAGGAGTATATTTTGTTTTAGAAATGTATTTTTTCCATTTGCCATTTTTAAGCTTAAAGGATTCATTTAAAATAGAATAGATAGTTTTATTGACCGCTTTAAAATAAATATTAGTAAGATTAACAAAATCAACAAAGAAATAAGACCAAAGTTCTTTAGCACAAGTAAAAACAATTTGTCGATGTTTACAATTATAAGCGGTATTAATAATATTATTAACGCGTTCAAGTTTATATTTATAGCCACAAGAAGAACAAAATCTAGATTTACAAGTATTACCAATAAAACAAATATCACCACAATCAGGACATTGGAAGACATTGCAACCTAAGTCTTTGTTATGGCAATCAATGATTTTTTTGATTTCTTTTTCAGCATTAGGTTTAATTTTGATAATTGATTCTTTAACATTAGATGGGATATTATTCCAATGATCTTCAAATATTTGGGCAATTAAACCGGTATTTTTATTAGAATTATAATTAAGATTAAGATTTCCATCTTCATTAAACATATTTTCATTATAATTATTATTTAAATAGAATTCTACAAATTGTTGTTTGGTCAAAACAACAGTATTTATTTTTTTAGTACACATATCATCAATCCTTAAATATATTATAAAGTAAAATACACTAAAAAGAAAGTCTTTAGACTTTCGAATGAAAAATTTATTTTTCATTTTTCTTGTTTAGATAGAAAGATATGATATAATAAAATTAGTGGAGGTAAAATAATGAAAAAGAAAATATTTTTAATCACAATAATTATATTTATAATATGTTTAATTTTGTATTTCCTTTATATTTTTAATTATATTCCTCATAAAAAATATTCTAATTATTATTTTGATATTGAAAACTATACAAGTG
>CALWKK010000073.1 GCA_944381245.1 uncultured Clostridia bacterium | reverse complement strand
AGATTGGTAGAAATGACCCTTGCCCATGTGGAAGTGGTAAGAAATATAAAAACTGCCACGGAAGAAATCAGTAAAAGCCAGTAATATCAATAGTTACAAGATTTTGACTAAATTAACATAATTCGTCGAACTTATAAATTGTCAACGATTTGTCAACGAAAATCCGAAAAATTTATAAACAAAACTATAAAACCATTGAAAATACTGGGCTTACAGAGTGTTGACAAATGCGTTGACAAAAAATAATCATAGTATATGAGTTAGCGGTTATACGTTAACTCTTTTTATTTACCAAAAAAATAGGGAGGTAAATAAACTATGGTTAATGTAAGAAAAAGAGGAAACTATTATCAATATCAATTTGAAATAGCCTCAATTAACGGAAAAAGAAAACAAAAGACAAAGTCAGGATTTAAAACAAAAGCTGAAGCAAAGAAAGCAGGTATTATTGCTTATAATGAATTTATGGAAACAGGGCATGCTTTTATACCATCATCAATGTCTTATTCAGACTATTTAGATTATTGGATGAAAGAATATTGCGAGGTTAATCTAAAATATCATACAATCGAAGCATATAAGAGCATTATTAAAAATCATGTAAAACCTAATATAGGATTTTATAGATTGTCTCAAATTACAACATCAACATTACAAGAATTTATAAACAAAATATTTTTATTGAAATCATTTTCAAAGAATTTTTTGAAGAATATTCTTAAAGTATTAAAGGGATCTTTTCATTATGCTGAAGATTATGGATTTGTAAAACAAAGTCCTGCATTAAAAGTTAAATTGCCAACATTTGATATTCCAGATAAAGATCCAGCATACATCTTATCTAATGAAGAATTTGATATGATATATGAAAGATTTAAAAGAAATCATTGTGCACAATACGCTTTTTTAACTGCATATTATACTGGATTACGTATTTCTGAAGTTTTTGGTTTAACTTGGGATAATATAGACTTTGAAAAAAAGACTCTTACTGTAGAAAAGAATATTTTGAAAAAGAACCAAAAAGGCGGTACGAAACATAGGCATATAAGTGGAAATTCTAAAACTGTATGGTATTTCGGATCTTGTAAAACAAAGAGCAGTTACAGAACAATTGAAATTGGAGATACTTTATTAAACGCATTAAAACAATACAAAGAGGAACAAGAACAATTTAAGAATGATTATGGAGATTCTTATATGAAACATTATAAAAAGGAAGTTATTAATCCATATAATAAAAAACCGGAAATTAAAATTATAAACGCAGTTGCAGAAATTGATGTTGCATTACCAGAAGCAAATCTGGTTTTTGTTAAAGATAACGGAGTATTTGAAGGAACTGATACTTGCAAATATCCATTTAAAGTGATTCATTACGAGTTAGGTATACCATGTAGATTTCATGATTTTAGAGATACTCACGCAACAAGATTAATTGAAAATGGTGCAGATATAAAAGCAGTTGCTAAAAGATTAGGGCATAGTACAATTAGAACAACATATGAAATTTATGTACGAGTAACAGATAAAATGCAAAATAATACTGTAAATATTTTTGAAAACTATGCAAATATAAAAGCATCATAATAGCACAATACACAAAGCAAAGCATGAAACTTTGTGCAAAATGCGAATAGATAATATATAGCAATAGTGTTATAATTAGACATAGAGATGAGGGAGAAAAACTGAATAAGTTTAAAACCTTGTCTCTTAATTTGGCTTTAAGGAGTTAATTACAAATGGATAGATATGAAGAAATTGAAAAATTAGCAAATGAAATTCAAGAGATACGGAAAGATTACACTGATAGAAATAAAACGTGGCAACACCAGTTTAGACCAAACCTTAAAGGTGGATTGAACACTTATTTAGCTATAAAACTATATGATAAAGGTTATAGGCAGCAAGGCAGCAAAATGATAAAACAGATGAACATATCACCGTCTTTGAATGAAATACCAGATGAAACAATAAATTTGATGATAGAAACTTATAAACTGAAAGAAAGTAACATTCTTGAAAAATCCATAAGAACTAATTTGTTGAGTGAAATAATTTCAAGCAATAAAGAACGTCTTGTAACACAATATTGTATTAATAATGACCCGTTCTGGAAAACTGCCACAAAATTATTTTTAGGGGGTTTTAAAGATTATTTAGTAAAAAATAAATATGATTCTGTTACATTTAAAGATTGTGAAGAAATATTATGCAGTGAAAAACTAAAAAAATACTTAATAGAAAATCATAATAATGCCGGATTTTTACAAAAACAATGCTACAGAATTGTAGCAGAAATAATTGTCTATAAAATCTTGGCATCAATTTTTAGTATTGACATCCTGTAATAAAGAGGTGGAAAAAATGAATAATATTCAAGATAAAATTGCCAAACTCTTAGCTCTTGCAGAAAGTCCAAATGAAAACGAAGCAAAATTGGCACTATTAAAAGCCAGAAAACTTATGGCAAAACACAAATTGAGCGAAAAGGATATTGAAATCACATCAAAAAGAAATGTTGAAAAGCAAATATTAGATATTAGTTTTACTTCAATGACAGATGTTTGGTGTGGGCAGCTTGCATATACTATCGCCAGTAACTATTGTTGTCAGTCTTTTGTTTCTCAGTATTATCACGGCAAAAAAATTTATATCGGTTTTATTGGATTAGAAGATGATTTTGATGTATGTAAAAAGGTATTTATGTTTGCATACAACTTTGTTATTAATCGTTGTAATGAAATAAAAAGTGAATATTGCAATATGAAATCTTCTCGTAAAATCAGAAATCTATGTAACTATTATGGG
>CALWKK010000072.1 GCA_944381245.1 uncultured Clostridia bacterium | reverse complement strand
TAGATTGAAATTTAATTAAATATGTTTTATATAGTATAAATACGTATATTAGGATATTACACTAATTGTTAACTTTTGGCAAATGTAGATATATTTTTATTTCAATTATAGATATTCATGTTATAATTAGAAAAAAGAGTTATTGTTGTGAGTGGTGAGTAATATGAAGTTAATTGATAATCGATTAGAAAAATTAGGTGATGACTTAAAAAATACAATAGTATCAAATTCTAAAATACAAATATGTGCTTCCATATTTTCTATGTACGGATATGAAAGTTTGAAAAAAGAGTTAAATGAAATAGATGAATTAAAATTTATTTTTGCTGATCCAACTTTTGTAAATGTAGCATCTGATAAGAAAGAATCTAGAGAATTTGAATTAAATGTACACAAACGCGAAAAAAATATCAATGGTTCAGAATTTGAAGTTAGATTAAAGAATGAATTAACGGGTAAAGCAGTTGCAAAAGAATGTGCTGCTTGGATAAAACAAAAGGTTAAATTTAAAAGCAATATTAATTCTAGTCCGATAGATAGATTTATTAATATTGAATCATCAAAAAATGCTTGTACTTATTTAAATGTTAACGAATTTAGTACTGTTGGTTTAGGATATGAGAAAGGCAATTCATTATTTACAACAGTAAACAAAGTTGATGATAATTATGATATGACAAAGTACTATATTAAATCATTTGAAGAATTATGGAATAATGAAGAAAAATTTAAAGATGTAACTAATGAAGTAATTAATTTTATTAGTGATTTATATAAAGAAAATTCTCCTGAATTTATTTATTATTTAACCTTATATAATATTTTTACAGAATTCTTAGAAGATATTTCAGAAGATGAATTGGCAAATGAAATGACAGGATTTAAGAAGTCAGTTATATGGAATACATTATATGATTTTCAAAAAGATGCGGTTTTAGGAATTATTAACAAATTAGAAAGATATAATGGATGTATTTTAGCAGATAGTGTAGGTTTAGGTAAAACGTTTACGGCATTGGCAGTTATTAAATATTATCAAGAAAGAAATAAAAGCGTATTAGTATTATGTCCAAAGAAATTAAGTGAAAACTGGAATACATATAAAACAAATTATAAAGACAATATTTTACAAGCAGATAGATTTAATTATGACGTTTTATTTCATACAGATTTATCCAGAAAAAAGGGAGAATCTAATGGTATAGATTTATCTAGAGTAAATTGGGGAAACTATGATTTAGTAGTAATTGATGAGTCACATAATTTTAGAAATAATGATGCCAGGAAGGATAGAGAGACTAGATATGATAAGTTGATGAATGATGTAATGAAAGCAGGAGTTAAAACGAAAGTTTTGATGTTATCAGCAACACCTGTTAATAATAGATTCACAGATTTAAAAAATCAACTTGCTTTAGCTTACGAAGGAAATACGGATAAAATAGATGAAAAAATCAGTAGTACAAAATCAATTGATACAATATTAAAAAATGCCCAAACTACATTTAATGAATGGAGCAAATTATCTATAGAAGAAAGAACAAATGAAGAACTATTAAGAAGATTAAATAGCAATTTTGATTTTTTTAAGTTATTAGATAGTGTTACAATAGCAAGAAGTCGAAAACATATTGAAAAATATTATAATATGAATCAAATAGGAAAATTTCCAACTAGACTTAAACCTATAAGTAAACGTTGTGAAATCACAGATTTACCTAATTTTATGTCAATTAAAGATATTTCAGAAACATTAATGAAATTAAATATGAGCTTATATTCTCCATTTGATTATATACTACCAAATAAATTATCTTATTATGAGAATTTGTATGATATAAAAGTTCATGAAGGAAAGTCTAGTTTTAGACAAGCTGATCGTGAACGAAGTCTAAAAATATTAATGAGAATTAATTTATTAAAAAGATTAGAAAGTTCGGTAGAATCATTTAAAATTACGTTAAGTAAAATTGTAGAGCAAATTAATTCTATTTTACTTGCAATTGAAAATTTTGAAAAAAATGGAATTAATAATTCTTATGAAGAATTAGAAGTATCTAATTATGATTCTGATGAAAATGTTGAAGATTTTTTGGATGATGATTTTAATATAGGTTCTAAAGTCAAAATCAGTTTAAAAGATATGAATACTATTGGTTGGAAACAAGATCTTTTAATGGATTTAGAAATATTAAATAGTTTGTTATCTGAAATTAGTATGGTAACACCAGAACATGATTTAAAATTACAGGAATTAATAAATCTTATAGCTAATAAAATAAATCATCCAATTAATAAAAATAATAAGAAAGTTATAATTTTCAGTGCTTTTGCAGATACAGCGAATTATTTATATAAAAATTTAGCTTTGCCATTAAAACAAAAATATAATCTTGATACAGCGAAAGTTACTGGATCTGGAACAAATGAATGTACATTAAATATTGATAAAGAATTTAATAACTTATTGATAAATTTTTCTCCAAAATCAAAACATAGAGAATCAATATTACCAGATGCAACAGAAGAAATAGAAGTATTAATCGCTACTGATTGTATTAGTGAAGGACAAAACCTTCAAGACTGTGATTATTTGATTAACTATGATATACATTGGAATCCAGTTAGAATTATACAGAGATTTGGTCGTATAGATAGAATTGGTTCTAATAATGAAGTGATTCAGTTAGTAAATTTTTGGCCAAATATTAGTTTAGATGATTATATTAATTTAAAAACAAGAGTAGAAGATAGAATGCTTATGATGGATATTTCTGGTACTGGAGAAGATAATGTTCTTACTAATAAATCTAGCGACGTT
>CALWKK010000071.1 GCA_944381245.1 uncultured Clostridia bacterium | reverse complement strand
ATATAAAATATGTATAAAAAATCCAAATATTAAATATGATAAATTACCAAAAAAGCTTATCAAGCATAATAATACCAGAGCTTTTTTGGATCGATTTAAGGTAGTAGAATATGATAAACCTTCACATACCATGGTTGCTCATATTTCAAAAGATGGACATCATTATATACATCCAGATATAAACCAATGTCGTTCACTAACCGTTAGAGAAGCCGCTAGAATACAAAGCTTTCCAGACGATTATTATTTTGAATCGTCTAAAACTAGCGCATACAAGCAAATTGGAAATGCTGTACCAGTTTTAATAGCTGAACAAATTGCAAAAAAAATAGAAGAATCTTTAAAATAATTCTTCTTTAATTTTTATGATAAACGTTATCTCCAATTCTACCTAAATAATTTCCGAATTTTTGCTGTAAATTAATTCTATAATTCTCTTTTAAGCGCATCATAGGCATTTCTTCAATTTCATCTTTTTTCTTTATTTCAATTCCAAAGCAATCAATTATCAAGCAACATAGTAAGTTTTTTTCATTTATATAAATATCTTTTAAAAATACTTCTCCTTTAAAATTATCAATATTATCTTTTTTTAGTAATGACTTTCTATCACTATCAGTAATATTTTCACAGATAAGTCCATTTAACAAAACTAAATTTTTTGAATGAGCAAAACTACATGCTGGTGTCATATCAATTAACACCGGAAACCATTGAGTAGACTCAAATTCAATATTTTTCATTATATTATCTATTTTTGAACTTGGCTCTTTTAATTCATAAATATTTCCTGGAGCCACTTTTTCTAATCCAGAATCAATAAACATTAAATGAAAATTCAGTTTTTTTAATAGTTCATCATTGTCAAATTTGGCTAAAGAGCAGTCAGTGATTTGTTCTGTTTCATTCTTTATTTTATCAATCAATAAGTCGTTAGCCACATTTAATGCTGAACTTATTTTGTTATCAGGAATATTTTGTGAGGCCATTATTGATAACGCTAAAGGCAATTCAAAAGTTTTGCTTTCCGTATTATACGAAAACGCAAGAATTTCATTAAACGTTCTATATGTAGCTATATTTACGCTTTTTTCCCACTCCAACAGTTTAAAAATTAAAGGATTCTGTTCAAAGCTTTCTTGAAATATTTTATTTAATTTATAAGTATATTCCTCTTGAGTTAAACCAGAAAATTCACTTTTATTGGCATTGAAAATTAATATTGGTTTTTCTTTCTTCATTTTTTCTTCTAACAATAATTTTAAATCATCAATGCAATCATCATGAAGCGTCCACATTATTAAAAGCACATTTTTCATTCCCTTTTCCGATAAATTTCTAAGGAGGCTGACTACATCAGTTAAATTTACTCCACCAGGCATATATTCTAAATCTAAAAACACTAATCTGGCACAGCCAATTGTGTTACTTGCTTCACCATTATAATCTACTGGATTAATATACATACATGGAACATTAAAACTCTCAAAATATTGATACAGATTGTTTATATCTTCTCTTTTATCATCTATAAATAAAACTCCGTTTATGTATTTTAAAAACTCCATTTTCATTACTCCATATTTAATTCGATTTTAAATTTAGCTCCTGTGTATTCTGATGGTATATTGTCATTATCTGTAATAACTTCTATTCTTCCATTATGAATGCTAATGATTTCATTAACAATATACAATCCTAACCCTAATCCTTCATCCTTTTTGGTTACAAATGGTTTAAATAGAAGATTGGGATCCTCAACTCCTAAACCGGGACCATTATCTGCAAAATATATTATACATTTATTATCATCTTTAACTATTTTTATCATAATTTTTTTAGTGTTATTAATTACTTTAAGCCAATATATAGAATTATCTAATAAATTCATTAAAACTCTTAGAATCTGACTTTCTATGCATTTAATTTTAAAATCTTCTACTTGAACTTTTAATTCTATATTATGATCTTCAATTCTATACTTAGAATATACATTAAACTTTTTCATTAATTCTGAAATATTTATTAATTTAAAATTTCTATTCGAAATAAGATCTTTTTGCAATTGCAATATATCATTTATATCATAGACATTTTTTCTAATATCATCAACATTTATATTTTGACGCTCAATTTGATTAATTAGACTTTTTATTCTCTTATCGACATCATGAAATACCATATGAAAATCGACAGAATTATTTGCAATAGAAAGGTATATTTTTTTTGATTCCTGATATTCACTAATAGCTCTATTTGTTAATGCTATTAATTTATCTTTATCATTCTGGTTAGTAAACTCTGTTTCCTCTAATTCTTCTAACAACTCATCAAAGCTTGCATCAACACTTTCTGTTTTTTCATTTTTATCATATACTTCTTTAATTCTGTCTTTAGTTTCTATTATTTCAAAAGCAAATTTATCGATAACTGCTGATACCATTTTTTTTAATTCTATAAAAGCTAGATTTTCCGTAAATCCTTCTCGATTTGTCTTTTCCTGTAAATCACTACTACTTAATGGATCTAAATCTATAATTCCTATTAAAATATTTTTACTTAGTTTTTTCCCAGGAGAATTTAGTCTTTTCAAATTTAAATCAAGCCAATCTTCATTTTTACTTCCATAATTATATATTCTTTGCCCTCCTCTATAAATTCTTACCCCGCCATTTTCATCAAGGTAATTTTTAAGTGCTTTTCTTTTATCACCTAACATACTTAAAACTTTAGTACTTCTGTGAAAAGCAAACAATCTTATTGAAAATACACCGATTTTATATTGCTCCAAGCTTATTTTTTGAGGGCTTTTTTTAATATA
>CALWKK010000070.1 GCA_944381245.1 uncultured Clostridia bacterium | reverse complement strand
GCTGAATATAAAGTATAATTTTAGCTGTTTATAAAAAATAAGGGAAGGTGTCCTAAAAAAGGTCACCTTCTTCCAACTTTCACCACTTCAAATCCCAGTTGAAAAATGAATATGCAGCAAATATAGCTGCCCCTTTTTGAGGCTGTTCCTCTTTTTTCATAATAATAGGCCAAGGAGCAGCTAAATATAAAGTATTAACAATTTCATCAGCAACATTAAAATATAGAGAATTTTGAGTGTAAAATTCATAAAAATGTGACGATTTTATCCATTTACCATCAATAATAAAATGGTTTGGATTCAAAATAGATCTTATCTGCAAACTTGCATTGTCAAAAACCTTAAAAATCCCAGATGATAGGATGTTAATTAATTGACTTTCATATTCTTTGTCCGATAAAGATTCAAAAGCTTCTAATATTTCCTTTTGTTTGTCAGTATATCTTGGAAATATCAATTGACATGCTGGATTTAATTTTTTAGATAGTATATTATGTTTAACATATCCAATTTTTCCATTGTCTAAATCATAATATACTATGGAGTCAGACTCGAAAACCTTTTCCCGCAAATATAAAGTATAAGCTAGTGTAGTATCTACTTGCACAAATTCTCTCAATTCTCCTGTTAAAAATATTGAATTTTTGAGGAGTAATGATGTTTCATCAACTAGAAAAGAATTTCCTTTTATACGATATGCGATATTTTTATCATAATCCATACATTTGTCGAAGGCAACAGAGACAGCTACAAGAGGAACCATATTTGATAATTTCTCTACTAAGTCTCTTAAAATAAGTAAGAGTTTATCATTTCTTTCAAAAGTAACTTTACACGGAAAATTTGGTGCTATTTTTTGTAGCACAGATTCAAACTGAAAATCTATAAGTTCGACTTCTATTTCCTTCTTCGTCATATAAAATCCTGCAAAATAAGCTAACTCAGAATTAATTACAAAATTGTCATCCAATATAATTTGGTGTTTTTTTAAAGTTTGCATTTTTGTGGAAACAGTTTTGAATGCTTCATCTAAAAACCTACATAATTCAACTTTCTGCTTTTGAGGTAAATTTGCTCCGCCTTTCCGAAAAGTATAAAGAATTCTTTGATTTTCCCTTATAAGTTCTATTTGTTGTGGTGTCATAATAAATCCTCCTAACTTAACAAATTATTATTTATTAGTTACATCTATATAAACTGGATATTACCAGATAAATTTATGATAATAGTTTACCATAAATCATACTTAATTTCAAGAAATTACAAAAGAAAAACATACCCACAAATTCATTGTAGGCATGCTTTTCCTTTTATCGATTATCACAATTATCACAAGGATTAGAATTAGAAGTACAACATTTCTTTGTACAATTTCCCATATAGAATTTCTTTTCTGCTAATTTGTCCTGTACACCACGAAGTGCTTCACCAAATCTTTGGAAGTGAACAATTTCTCTTTGGCGTAAGAAGCGAAGTACATCAAGAACATCAGGGTCATCTTTGCAAAGGTCAATTAATTTTTCATAAGTAGCTCTAGCCTTTTGTTCGGCTGCTAAATCTTCTTGCAAATTAGCAATAGGGTCACCTTTGCAAGCAATATAAGCTGCTGTCCATGGAGTACCAGCTGCAGATTGAGGGTAAACATCCACACCATGATCTGTATAATAAGCACCTAAACCTGCTTTTTCTAATTCTTCAGGGCAAACACCATCCGTTAGTTGATGCACAATTGTACCAACCATTTCCAAGTGAGCTAATTCCTCTGTACCAATATCATTTAGAATAGCTTTTGCATTTTGATCAGGCATACCAAATCTTTGAGATAAATAACGAAGAGAAGCAGCAAGTTCTCCATCTGGTCCACCATATTGGCTAATAATACATTTAGCAAGTTTTGGATTTGGGCATTTTATACGAATAGGATATTGTAATACTTTATTATAAGTCCACATTAACGATTCCCCCTTTCCCAAGGCCATGGTTCTTCAATCCATCTCCATTTATTGCAAGGAAAATAGTGAGTGAGTGGACCATATACCTTTTGATATTTTTCTCTTAAATCATTTAATTTTGTAGTATATTCTTTATGCAAGCAGATAGCTCTTGTGTCGTCTACATGTGTATCTAAATATTGTGCAAGTTCTGTACTAGCAAAATCTAGACAACGAATTTTTTGTAACATTTCCTCAGCTGTCATTTCCTGTTCATTGTTACAGTTATTTTTTATGCTTGTAAATTCATAAGAATAGGTAGGAATGCTATTCATTTTATTTTCATTACAGCAACAGCCAACACCACTCATAACACAATTAGGGTTAGAAGCAGCCATTTCCATGGTAGTAGAAAAATCTTTTGTAGAAGCAGTCATATTATCATAATTATACATTGTTACATCCCTCCCCAACAGTATTCATAGCTTTTATAAAAGCATTTTCTTCTATAGACTGGCATGGAGCGTATGGACTAACAAGTTCTGGGAAAATTGTTCCCATTTTTAAGCCAACACAAGGGGTAAAGGTCTTATTCATCGTTTGAATAGGAACATAACTTTGGGCAAACATAGGGTTACTTGGAAATACATTGGTTTCTTCAAAACCGCAGTCGCAAGCATTATCATTTCCTGTATAGTAGTCAGCAGTTACGCCACAGTCATTGCAAGCATTTTCAATAATGTTTTCGTCATAATTTTGCTGACAGCAACATTTATTATATTTACAATGATACATAATTTTTCCTCCTTATCATTTTCTATACTTCATTATATGGAAAAAGCTGTCAGAAGGTGTCAAAAAAACAAAGACAAAGTCGAAAATTATGTAAATAAAATTAAGAAT
>CALWKK010000069.1 GCA_944381245.1 uncultured Clostridia bacterium | reverse complement strand
GCAGCATTAACTTTGAAATGCTTAAACAAATGCTTTCGTCTGACGTGGTGGATGGCGACGAGTGCTATGAGTTTACCTGGGTGGGAAAGAAGGCTTCTATTGTGGAGGCGAACAAGCCTATCCGCAAGACGCTGCGCCCTTGTCCCGAAGAGAGCAAAGATTGGGACACGACCGAAAATTTGTATATTGAAGGTAAAAATTTAGAAGTGTTAAAGCTCCTCCAGGAAAGTTATTTAGAAAAAATTAAAATGATTTATATAGATCCGCCTTATAACACCGGAAATAATATAATTTATCCAAATGATTATAAAAAGCCACTCGATGAATATGAAAACGATATTAAGCTTATGGATACTGATGGAAATAAATTATTCAGAAATACAAATGCAAATGGCCGTTTCCATTCGGATTGGTGCTCCATTATATACTCGGTTTTGTTATTATCTAGAAATTTATTAAAAAACGAAGGATATATTGCACTAGCTATTGATGACAACGAGTTGTATTCCTTAAAATTAATTTGTGATGAGGTGTTTGGTGAGATAAATTATATAGGAACAATTATAACAAGAAGTAATCCCCAAGGAAGGAATAAAGATAATATTGACCCTGTACATGAGTATCATTTATTGTATGCCAAAAGCATATTAAATCTTCCAAAATTAAAAATTAGCAATAAAAAAGCTGGATATAAATATCTGTTAAGGAGCGGCACTAATTCAAGAAAACACGAAAGGCCATATAGATTTTATCCTATGTTGGTTAAAGATGGAAAAATCTATATGATTACAAAAGAAAGGATAAGTGATAAAAATGTCAACTCAAAAAGAAGATGTCAATGTATCAAAAGCGTATGGTAGAGAATGTTTGCTACCAAAAGAAGAATTCATTAAGACATATCATGTAAATTTAAGCGGTTTATCTTCTACAGAAGCTAGCGAAAAATTACACAAATATGGTCTTAATGAAATCAAACAGGCAAAACCCAAAAGATGGTACAATTATTTTTTAGAAAGCCTATTTAGTCCTTTTAACTGTATATTGCTTGGAATTGTAGCAATTTTATTTTACACTGATGTGTATTTAGCAGACCCACCAAGTTATGCAAATATAATCGTTATTGCTATTCTAGTTGCAGCAAGTACATTATTAGAATTTTTTGAAGAATTTCGTTCTAATAAAGCTGCTGAAAAATTGAAAGATTTAGTTGCAACAACTACAACAGTTATAAGAGATGGAAAAGAAATACAAATTCCTATCAAAGAAGTCGTACTTCGGAGATATTGTTGTTTTATCAGCTGGTAGTATGATTCCAGCAGATTTAAGAGTTTTAGAAGCTAAAGATTTATATGTTGGACAATCTTCCCTAACTGGTGAATCTGATGCAGTTCGTAAAAATGTAAATACAGAAATTTCTGAAGAAGATTTAGATTCTTTATCAGATTTAGATACGATTTGTTTTATGGGAACAAATGTAATTAGCGGATCTGCTAAATGTGTAGTTATAAAAACAGCTGATGATACTTATTTTGGAAAGGTTGCTCATACAATTACTGTAGGAAAGCCAAAATCTGCTTTTCAATTAGGAATTGAGAATATTAGTAAATTATTAATAAGATTTATGCTTATTTTAACACCTATTGTATTTATCTTAAATGCATGGAAACATAGTCCTATTACAGCTTTTACTTTTGCTGTAGCTATTGCTATATGTATTACTCCACTATTGCTTCCAGTTATATTATCTTCTAGTTTATCTAAAGGTGCTGTAAAAATGTCTAAAAAGAAAACAATTGTAAAACAGTTGGATTCCATCCAGAATTTTGGTTCTATGAACATTTTATGCACAGACAAAACTGGAACTTTAACAGAAGATAAAATTGTGCTAGAAAAATACTTAGATATTCATGGTAATGAAGATTTACGTGTTTTGAAACATGCTTTTTTGAACTCTTATTTTCAAACTGGATTAAGAGGAAATATTGATGAAGCAGTAGTTGCAAGAGCTTTGCAAAATGGCATGAATGACTATGTAAATAAATATAAATTAGTTGATGAAATTCCTTTTGATTTTTCACGTAGACGTTTGTCAGTTATTGTTACTGACGGATCTAAAAAACAATTAATAACTAAAGGTGCTGTAGAGGAAATTTTGAGTATATGCTCTATGGTTGATTTTCAAGGACAAATTTCTCCTATTACAAAACAGATTAAGGAAAATGTTAAACAAATTTCTAAAAATTTGAATAAAGATGGTTTAAGAGTGATTGCTGTGTGCCAAAAAAATGATATTGAAGATATTTCTGATTTTGGCGTAGAGCATGAGAAAAATATGATTCTTTTAGGTTTTATAGGATTCTTAGATCCACCAAAAGAAAGTGCAAAATCTGCTATTGAAAAATTAAACCATGCTGGAATCCGTGTTGTTGTTTTGACTGGTGACAATTTAGAAGTTACAAAATGTATTTGTGGTAAAGTTGGTATCAATTCAAAACGTATAATTTCAGGAAATGAAATTGAAAAGCTCTCTGACATAGCTTTGACTAGATTATTAAAGAAAACTAATATTTTTGTTAAATTATCACCTATTCAAAAGGCTAGAATTGTAAGAGTTTTGAAGGAATCTAGAAATATAGTTGGCTATATGGGTGATGGTATAAATGATGCTCCTCCTCTTACAAATTCAGATGTTGGAATTTCAGTTGATACAGCTGTTGATATATCAAAAGAATCTGCTGACATAATTCTTTTGGAAAAGGATTTACATGTTTTATTAGATGGTGTAACTGAACGGAAGAAAAACATATGGAAATTTGATGAAATATATTAAAATGGCAACAAGCTTTAACTTTGGTGAAGTTATGTCTGTTATAATTGCAAGTGTT
>CALWKK010000068.1 GCA_944381245.1 uncultured Clostridia bacterium | reverse complement strand
AAAGTCAATGACACTTTGAATAAATGCTCCATACATAATTTGTGTATCACGGAATGTTATCGAAAGATTAGAAAAATCAACTCCTCCTAGAATAAGGCCAATAATAGGAGCAAAGATATTATTTACTAAACTAGTTACAATCGATGAAAATGCTCCTCCAACAATTACACCAACTGCTAAATCTAATACATTACCTCGAGCAATAAATTTTTTAAATTCTTTAATCATATTACCACTTCCTTTTTAATTTTAGCACATATTTACAATTTATAAAATAATTCTTTTCCCTATTTGTTATTATTACCAATCAATTGCTTATTTCCTTTTTTTATTGGAATTTTTTATTAAAAAAAGCCTATTTAAGGCTTAAGTTGTAAAATGGTGTCCTCGACAAGATTCGAACTTGCGACCTAATGCGTCGGAGGCATTCACTCTATCCAGCTGAGCTACGAGGACTCAATACCATTTTATCATTTATTTTTATTTATAGCAATTTCAATTTTTCGGTTTTGCATCAGATTCCTTTATAATATTATATATTTCATTTATAAAAGAACTTCGATATTTAGGATTACTATTTACTAACAAATATACATAGTTTTTAGTTCTAGTTAATGCCACATAAAATAA
This sequence comes from uncultured Clostridia bacterium, assembly GCA_944381245.1. Lineage (GTDB taxonomy): Bacteria > Bacillota > Clostridia > Christensenellales > UBA1242 > UMGS687. The sequence goes on along the minus strand of CALWKK010000068.1, from coordinate 2,262 downwards.
TCTTCTTTCTTCTGCAAAAGGTATTGCTTCTCCAAGAGATTTATTTTTTAATAAATTTTCTAACCAAAATATTCCCGTATTATTTCTTGGAAATGTGTTATCCAGCCCCATAACTATTACTTCATCAGCTGTTAGTCCCTTAGATTTATGAATAGTCATACCATTTATGTCTATTTCTTCATAACCTATAAATGTTATTTTAGTACCTATATCATCTTTTAATTCAGGATCATTATAACAGCGATCAATTATTTTATTAGTTCTTCCTAAAACCAATATATTATGTTTAGGATTATTTTTATGAATATAAATAATTAATTCTTTTAATTTTTTGTATTCTTCTAAATTATTAAACAAAACAAATTTAATTGGTTGAGGTAATGTTTTATTAGAAACTAATTGTTTTGCAATTTGATCCTTATTTTTCATAATAAATTTTCCTGAATAATTAATTAATTCTTGGCTATTACGATAAGTATTGCTTATTTGAAGCAACTTAGCTTTTGGAAAAAACTTTAAAAAATTATAAATATATTCTATTTTAGATCCTGCAAAAGAAAATATTGATTGCCAATCATCACCAACAGCTACCACTTTAGCAGTATTTCTCTTAGCTATATTTTTAGTTAAATTATATCTTTCTTCAGATATATCCTGATATTCATCTATAATTATATATTCAAAATTTAAATCATTATTTTTACCTATTTTATCAATATATAAATTAGCATAGTATAACATATCACTAAAATCAAAACCATAGTTTTCACTGCCAAATAATTGATGCTGATAGTACTTATAAAAATCATTAATATAACTTAATTGCCTTATTCCCATATTTCTTTCGTGACTATTGATTTTTAACAAATATTCTTTAGCAATATCTATATAATTTTGCCTTTTTGAACTCGACTTAATACTATTAATCACTTCTAAAATAAAGTCTTTAAATGGATAAAATTGTGATATTTTATTATTATCTAAAATAGTTTTAATTATTGTAATATTATCTTTAGGTTTATAAATAATTCCTAACTTAAGTAATTCACTATTCAATGTTTGAAGAATATTTTCTCCTTTTTGGTAATCTATTTTTATAAATTTAGTTTTATGGATTCTATGATATTCTTCTTTTAAGTTTTTTATTTTTTCATATCTATTTAATTCATTGTCTTTATATGTAGATAAACCAAAGTATTCAATATAAATATTATTTCCACCAATGTTAAGAGTAAAATCAGGTTTATAAATTTTATTAAATGATAAGAATTCATCATAAATTTTTTCATATTCATAATCGATACCATGTTCAAACAAAAAATTAGCAATCAAAGCTTCACCTTTTGATTTAACAATTTCTCCTTTAAGAGTCCTAATAACTTCGGCATTTAAGGCTTTTTCTTTTCTTTCTTCAATCCACTTTTTTGGGTCTTTAATTTCTAATATTTTCTTTTTTTTATAATTAGTAAAATATTCTTGAAAATTAGTATATTTAGTATAATTCTCTTTAAAATATTTTCCAAATAGCCAATCTTTATTTGTATTAGTACTATTAAATAAGTTTATTATCTCTTTAACTTTATTTTTATTAGGAAATATTTTGTCTTCAAAATACTTAAAAAATATTTCTTCTTTTTTGTTATCATCTACAACATAACATTTTCTATCTTTAAATATCTCTCTTATGTGCATTAATCCTAAAGCATGAAATGTTATAACTTTAGCGGGAATACCAAAATCGATAACTATTCTTTTTTCTAGTTCTTCTGTTGCTTTTTTAGTATAACTCATTACAACAATTTTGCTGGGATCTATATTTTTGATATCTACAAGATACTTTACTTTTGCCGCCATTGTAGTAGTTTTACCTGTGCCTGCTCCAGCAATAATTAAGGAATAATCTTCATCAGTTAAAATAGCTTTTATTTGTTCTTCATCTAAACAAATATTATCATCAATTCCTTTATACATATTTTCAAAATAATTTTTATATTTTAGATACTCTTCATTTATTACTTTCTCATTGTAAAAATTTATATCAAAATCTTTTGGTATAATCGATTTATTTTTTTCTAATATATTGTCATATAAATTTTTAGAAATATATTCCCGATTAGTTAATTTATCTATAAATAATCTACTACTATCTAATAGCTCTATCATATTACACCTACTTTATATAGTTGAACAAAAGCCAAACAAGTTTGACTATCCTTGCATCACTACAAGGCATTTCTACTTCATAGAGTCCTTTGGACTCTC
>CALWKK010000067.1 GCA_944381245.1 uncultured Clostridia bacterium | reverse complement strand
CATGATAATTTAGAACTAGTACAATTAAACTCTTTTGGATGTGGTGTAGATGCTGTTACAACTGACCAAGTAGAAGAAATTTTAAGCAGTTATGGTAAAATGTATACATTAATTAAAATAGATGAAATCAATAATTTAGGTGCTGTTCGTATTCGTATTCGTTCGCTTTTAGCTAGTATGAAGAAAAGAGCCCAAAATAAAGAAATCAAGCCAGGTAATGGAGATTATGAACAACATAAAAAAATATTTACCAAAGATATGAAACAAGATTATACTATCTTAATTCCACAAATGGCTCCAATTCATTTTGAATTATTAGAGTCTGCTGTACGTGCTTCTGGCTATAAAGTAGAATTATTGAGAGAATGTACTTCTCATACAGTAGAAACTGGTTTAAAATATGTCAATAATGATGCTTGTTATCCATCTATTTTAGTAACTGGTCAAATGATTGAAGCATTAGAATCTGGAAAATATGATTTAAATAAAACAGCATTAATCATGTCACAAACTGGTGGTGGTTGTAGAGCAACTAACTATATTGGATTTATTCGCAAAGCTTTAAAAGATGCAGGTTTTCCTGATATTCCAGTTATTTCTTTCAATGTAGTAGGAATGGAAAAAATGCCAGGATTTAAAATTACCATGCCATTAATTGAAAGATTATTAAAAATGGTAGTTTATGCAGATTTATTGCAAAAAATGTTAACCAAAAATAGAGCTTATGAAGTACATAAAGGAGAAACTCAAAAATTATTTGATGAATGGATGGAAAAATGCAAGAAATTGCTTGAAAAATCTACTATGAAAGAATTTAAACAAAGTATTTATGACATGGTAAATGATTTTGAAAAAATAGAATTAGATACATCTGTAGAAAAACCAAAAGTAGGTATTGTTGGAGAAGTACTAATTAAATATCATCCATTTGGTAATAATTTTATCGCTAATAAATTGGAAGAAGAAGGTGCAGAAGTAGTATTACCAGACTTTATGGGATTTGTAAAATTTATTGCAACTCATAAAATTACATTTAATCAATTAATTAAAACCGATAAAATGAAAGCAAAATTATTTAAAGCTGCTATTAAATTAATTGATATTTTAGAAAAAGATGCTGTGATTGCATTAAAAAATTCGAAAAAAGGTTATTTATTACCTTGCAATATTTTTGAATTAGAAGACAAAGTAAAAAATATTTTATCAATCGGAAATCAAACAGGTGAAGGTTGGTTCTTGACTGCAGAAATGATTGAATATATTGAGCACGGAATTCCAAATATTGTTTGTGTACAACCATTTGCATGTTTACCAAACCATGTAGTAGGTAAAGGAGTTATTAAAACAATTCGTAGCCAATTTCCAGAAGCTAATATTACTCCTATTGATTATGACCCTGGTGCGAGTGAATCTAACCAAACAAACAGAATAAAATTATTAATGACAGTAGCAAAAGATAATTTAAAGAAAAAACAAAAAGAAGTAAAAGCATTAGAAAAAGAAAATGATAGTCCAAAAGAAAAAATAGCAGTAAAAAATAAATAATAGCTCAGAAGAAAAAATAACAGTAAAAATAGATAATAGCTCAGAAGAAAAAATAACAGTAAAAATAAATAATAACACAGAAGAAAAAGAAATATAAAAAGAAGAAATAAATATTAATCAACTAAAACAACAATATAAAAAACCCAAAAGTGGTTTTCGTAATTTAATAAAATTAGTGATAAATTATTATTTTTTATATAATATAATTATCACTAATTTTTTATATTATCTGATTTTTCTTACAATTACTATATTAGTTAATAATTCATATATTTATAAAATAATTTCTATATATTTATACTTTCTCTATTTTTTTATAAATATGCTTCTCTATATTTATCTTCCTAAATCATTGAAAAAAGCTAGAATATTGTATATAATATTGATGAAAATTTGAAAAATCGGGTGAAAAATGAATGAAAAAAATATCTTTTATTATTCCTATGTATTATGAAGAAGAAGTGGCTACAGAATGTTATCACAGGGTAAAAAATGTTTGTACATCTCTTGATAATTATGAACATGAAATTATTTTTATTAATGATGGTAGTAAAGATAAAACTTTATCTATTTTAGAAGATATAGCTAATAGTGATAAAAATGTAAAAGTAATTTCTTTCTCTCGTAACTTTGGTCATCAATGTGCTGTTACAGCTGGTCTAAAATATGTAACTGGTGATGCCATCATTATTATTGATGCTGATTTGCAAGACCCTCCTGAATTAGTACCAGAAATGTTAAAATTGTGGGAAGCAGGAAATGATGTGATTTATGGAAAAAGAAAAGTAAGAGATGGCGAATCCAAATTTAAATTATTTACTGCAAAAATGTTTTATAAAACATTGAATGCTTTATCTGATGTAGAAATTCCAAAAGATACTGGAGACTTTAGACTAGTAGATAGAACTGTAGTTGATGTAATTAATTCATTACCAGAACATAATAAATTTTTAAGAGGTCTATTTAGTTGGGTTGGTTTTCAGCAAACTCCTTTTGAATATGAACGAAAAGAAAGATTTGCAGGAAAAACAAAATATCCATTAAAGAAAATGCTAAAATTAGCATCAGATGGTATTATTAGTTTTTCTACCAAACCATTAAAAATTGTGGGAGCTTTAGGAATTATTTCTGTATTTATTTCCTTATGTATTCTTATTTATACTATTTTATCATTCATTTTTAAATGGAATAATTTAACCGCTGGTTGGACATCTATGATGATAACTATGACTTTTTTAAGTGGAATTATTTTAATTTCTTTATGGATGATTGGAGAATATATTGCAAGAATCTATGATGAAGTAAAAGGAAGACCTCAATATATTATTCAGAAAAAAATAAATATAGAATAATGAAATAATAAAAGTGTATAATTATTTATA
>CALWKK010000066.1 GCA_944381245.1 uncultured Clostridia bacterium | reverse complement strand
TTATGAATGGTAAAAGTCATATGTCTATGAGGACAGTTAATAGCTTTTCTAGCAAAATTAAAAAAGATACTTAAAAGCAATTTACCGTTACTTTTCGTTACTTACTGTTATATGTAACGCATTGCAACGGTAAGTAACGATTATTTTATATAAGGGGGAGGATTCATGAATGAACAAAACTTAAAACCATTAAATAAACGAACCAAGAGTGAACAAAGAGAAATTGCAAAAAAAGCAGGGCTAGCAAGTGGTAAAGCAAGAAAAAGGAAAAAATATATAAAAGAAAACTTAGAAGAATTAATGACAATGGATTTAAAAGATATAAAACTAAAAAGCAAAATGCTTGACTTAGGTATTGAAGATGATTTTAGTATTCAAAATGCTATATCTTGTTCAGTTGTGCAACAAGCCCTCAATGGAAATTTAAAAGCCTTTAACATTATTGTAGATATGTTACGGACAAAATTGGAAAATTCGGAGATGATAAAGAACATATAGAGCGGAATAACATTTTTATTTGATATTCCAACGAAGCTAAAAGAAAAAAAGGAACTAGATGTAAAAGAAGAAAAAAATAGCAGAAGCGGTTTAAAATAGCCAAAAACATATTAAACAACTTGTATTACTTTTTTAAAAAAATCGAAAGTTTTTACAATTAGAAAAATTATAAATATAGATTTTATAAAAACGATTAAGATAAAATAATTCCTAATCGTTTTTTATTTTTTTATTAACATATCAATAGAAACATCAAGTGCAACAGATATTTTATAAAGTGTTTCAAAAGAGAATCCGCAATTTGATTTTTCACTTTCTAACCTTCTCATATATTCGTCAGTAATTCCTATTGCTGTTGCAAGGTCAGAAGATGTTATCCCCTTTTTTCTTCTATATTTTTTTATATTATTTCTAATATTATTATAAATATTTTTACTAAAATAAACTCTTTTCATCTAATAACTCCTCATTAAATAATTTTAATGGAATAATAAAAATTTTGCCGTAAACTAATAGTTTACATTTTAGACAAAAGTATTGATTTTATTATATTTGTATGATAATATTTTGTAAAATAGAAATAACATACTAAAATTCGACAGAATATCACAGAAGATAAAAGGAGGTGGAAATTCAAATGAAAAATGATAAAGGAATTACCATAATAACATTAATAATTATTATAGCGATAGTTGTTGTTGCAATAGTTATTTTTTTTAGTAATCAAGGCAAGACTAAAGTAAATCTTGAATGGGGTGCTATGCCTTCTACTGAATATTATGAGTTGAAATTGGCAGCTACAACAAGCGAAGTATACAGCGGAGCAGGAACATTGTCTTTAGCAAGCTTCAACACATTAGGTAGAGATGTGAAAAATGCAGGTGGCAAATGGTTTAAAGATAGTAATGTTAATTTTAAGGCTTCTGTGTTTGAATCAGGTGGTGTGGAAATTGTTACTCTGACTGATGGGAAACATACTGCTACCTTTACAGCGATGCAAAACTTAGACTATGTAATATATACTTTTACTAATGAAGACCATACAGGGTATAAAATCACAATAAAATAATTGTAAAAATATTCATAAAGAGGGGTAGTGTGATATGTTAATAATATGTAGTGAATGCGGAAAAGAGTATTCAGACCAAGCAAAGAGTTGTCCACATTGTGGAGCTATAACATCTCAAAATAAATATATTTCAAATAATTCAAAAAGAAATTATATGCAAGAGAACAATAAAGGATTAGCTATTGCTGGTTATGTACTTGGCATAATTTCAATTTTTATTTTTCCTATTTTAGGAATTTTATCAATAGTTTTTGGAGCAATAGCAATCGGAACAAATGAAAATAATGAATCTTGGAATAAAGCAATATGGCAATACGAAAATAAAGCATTAGGATTTGGTCGATGTTCTTTAATAATTGGAATTATTGATGTTATATGGATGTTTATTAATTATTTTATATTAATGAATAATTTATAGAGGGGATGAAAAATATATGAAAAATCAAAAAGGAATTAGTTTAATTTCACTTCTACTTATCATAGTGATAATTATTGTCGCAATATTTTTAATCAAAGCAAGCTCAACTGAACCTGATATAGATGGAAAATCTACTACTGATTATGATTATTTGTTAAAAAACAAACCTAGTTCTGAACAAATATCAAGTGCAAGAACAATTGACTATGTAAGTTTATATAAAGGAGCAAATACTTTAAATGGTAATTTTTATAAAATTACTGGAGAAATAGTTCAAGTAGTTGAAGACCATCTTTATCATGTTAACATGACTAAAACTGGTGAATATTATACTTATTATACAGACCGTATTCAGATTTCACTTATAGGTACTCCTAGTGAAATTTTAATGGAAGGTGACATTATTTCTTTTACAGGAGAATCTCTTGGTAATTATACTTATACTGCTGTTTTAGGGAATGAAACTACAGTTCCATTTTTAAGAGTTTATGCGGAAAACTTAGAAGTTATTGGACATACAGAGTAATAATTATAATACAAAGAAGCAGATTTTGACCTGCTTCTTTTAAAATGTGTAATGCAATAAGTAATGCAATACAAGTAATTTTTAAAATATCTTGTATAAATTTTAAACTTAAATATTGTAAAAAAACGTATAAAATGTAGTAAATTAGATATGTATAAAATCACTTGAAAGCATTGAAAATACATCGATGCAACCCTGCCCACCAATATAAAAACCTTGGAGTTGTGATTTAAACAATTTCAGGTTTTTTATAATGCAATGGTTCAATGTCAATAGTTGGGGCGAAACATTTGTAAAGTTGTTTTGCACCAGCTTTTTAATTAGGTTGAATAAGAACCACAAAAAATAGCCTTTTGAATATAGAATATAAAAAATGTTAATACTAAACGTGTAATAAAGGAGGAAAAAAGTTACAGTTATAGAAAATA
>CALWKK010000065.1 GCA_944381245.1 uncultured Clostridia bacterium | reverse complement strand
TAATGAAATATCTAATAACTTTGAAACTATTAATTTATTAGATTATACATATGACCATATTCCATATAATAGTAAAGCAATTGAGCCGAAGGACATTTTAATTGTTTCTTCAATCATTCATACTATGGATCCTGAAGGAACTGATTTATCTAGTACATATACATTTGTAACTGATAATATATTCACTGCTTTTTACATTACTTTATTTAATTTTATTGGAATAAATAGCTTATATATAAAAATTTGCGGAAATTGTAATAACTATTTTATTACTCCTAAATTGAATGTTGCTTACTGTGATAGAATATGGAATGGTAAACTGACTTGTAAAGATGTTGGAAGTAAATTATCTCAAAAGAGAAGAGAATCCGAAGATTACATTTATAAAAAGTATAGAAATGAATTATCAAGAAAATCTATGCTTGTTGCTAGAAATCCTGATATTCCTGAATATAAAACCAAATATGATAAATGGAAAGAAAAAGCTAGTAAGTTTTGGGATAATGTTAAAAAAGGGAAAAAAACACCTGAAGATTTTGAAAAATGGATAGAAAAAAACAAATAAACTAAAATTTTAGTTTATTTGTTTTAGCTTTTAATTTCATTGTTCCAATTCGGATAATCAATATTCAAAATTATTTCCTGTACAGATTGTCTTAACGAGTTTTTTAATTTGTCTATATCATCTTTTTTAGCAAAAAACTTTCTATTGTGTACACTTAAATCTCCAAAATATTTAATATTTTTAAAACTCTCTTTCAAGTTTTTTGAAGCATTCATTATATTACAATTTACGTACTTATCAATCAAAGTACTTAATGAAAAATAGTTACCATCTTCTCCAATAATATCTTTTTGTAATTTGTTTTTCTCATAGCATTCTATTATTAAAGTTTCCACTAATTTTCTCATCATTGCAAAACATGCTGTATATAATTTTTTATCATAACAAGCACACATCTGCTCAGAAATCTTCCATAAATAAAACGGCGTATTGGGTATACTTTTTATTACATTTATATCAAATAAATCTGTAGAAACTTTCATAGTTTCTTCATAATTTAATTGTTCTTTTATTAATTCTTTTTCAACTCTTACTAATTTATATCCTTTTTTCTCCTTTTTTATAAACATAGCATCTTTTCCTGTAGAGTGTTTAGATAAATATTGATTTATATTAGAGTATGGGATTAAATCCAACTCCAAAAATGCATTTTTTATATCAATTGGCATAATATACTCTTTATCTGCCTGAAAATAATATACAAAGTATTTAATAAAATCTGCATTAGTTAATTCTTCACGTTTTGGTATACTCAAAAAAAATTCTTCTAAACTCATTGTTCATTTTCCTTTTTCAATAAATCTTCTACATATTTTTGTCCATGAATAGCTAGGATAAACTCATCTTTCACTTCTTGATTTTTTTGTATATATAAAGTTCTGTTTAATAAATTCCTTCTAATTTGATCTAAATTAGCTGTTTGTGTTATCTTTATATTTCTGAATAAAGAATATATCAAATTACAATTAAACGATATATCAAAATTTTTTGATTTTTGGTTTGTATTATACCAATACATAAGCACCAAGATTTGATCCTGAACAGTTTTGGCTTTAGATTTTGAGAAAAACTTCTCTAAGTCTAAGATATCTTCTTTATTTAAATTCAAATCAATATATTCGTACTTTTTTTGTGTGACTTGTTTCCCTTTTTTCTCTGTTTTCACACTAATTTCTTTTTTCTCAGTCTTTTCATTTTTATTATTAATTTCCGTTTTATCTACTGTTACAATATTGGTGTTTTTTTCTTCTATCTTTCCTATTCCGTTAGTCCTTATATCATTAAAAATTCTTTCTATAATTTCATTTTCACCTTGTAACTCTATATTAATATCATTTGTTTGTACTTTAATTGTTATTTCTGCCATTTTTCCCTCCTATTTTAATATGTTTAATATTCTTTCTATGTCGTCAATCTGCCAATTACTCATATCTATATTTATATTTATTGTAACATTATCATTAATCTTTAAATTATTCCTGTATGAATTAATATTTTCTGGTATTTTTTCATCTTCATTTTCATTCAAGCCTTCAAAAACTTCTGGCATATTATTAACTTGCTTTTCTTGATATTCAGTCGTTACATCTATCTCAGATTCAATATCATTTTTATTCATTTTCTCTTTAATTTTCTCTATAAAGAATGTTATTCTAGATTGAGCACCATGCCTTCCTATTTTATATTCTCCTATACCTGCAAGTTCAACAAATGCTGCAAAAGATGATACCGCCTCTCTTCTGTTATTCGCAGATGTACCATAGTCATGCATTCCCCAATAATTAATAATATCTTCTACATTGACTGTTTCAATTTCATTTATTTTAGTACTAACTAGTAACGATTGTATATAATTTGAATATGGATCATATGTATTAATCGTATTAAACCACACTCTCTGAGTTTCATTTACATCTCCATATGCAACCTTTCTTCCTTCAGCAGTAAATTGAAATTCCTCATTTATTAAATTAAAAGATATTAACGCTCTTTTTGTATCAATAAATTTACCTTTACCAAAAATTTCTCTTATTGCATCCTCTTTTCCAGCTTTTAATTTTATAGAATTAATTAATCTATTAATATTTTCTTTTGTTATAGCATAAATTAACGCACTATTTTTCTCATTTTCTTCTTTCTTCATAACGTTCCTCACTTTCTTAAAACATTTTACCACCTTACAAAGTTCTTGTCAAGACTTTGTAAGTTGTTTTAGAAATATTTTTGTTATCTCTTGCATTTTGTTAGCAATTATAGTATAATAATTATAGTTAACATTATATAAGAGTCCAATCCCACCCATAGATATTCCTGAAAGGAGGTGAAAAAGGTAATGGCTGGGAGTATTGAAAAAAGAGGAAAAGATAGTTACAGGTTAGTATGTACA
>CALWKK010000064.1 GCA_944381245.1 uncultured Clostridia bacterium | reverse complement strand
CATTTTTCCCCCTTACTACCTTATTGTTAGTAAGTTTAGTTTCTCGTCTTATACAAATTTATTACTGCGTTAATAAGATTTATTATTTCTATTTTAGATTATGGAAGTGATGTTTCCACCACTCCCAACACAATTTTTATTGGCTAACTACTTTTTCTTTAAGTTCTCCTTTAACGCTGTCTAAATAGCTAACTAATGCTAATCTTTCTTCAAGCGAGAAAGCTGTATTTGCTACCAAACTTTCTTGCATTGAATGAATTTGGTTTTGACAATTTTTAATTGCTAATTCTTTTCTAGTCTTCATTTTGCTCACCACCTTTCATATAAAGTTTAATCAAAATATTAATAATTTTTGATTTCACTAAATCCGATTCATACTTGTTATCAATATGTTTTAAATTGTAATCATTGTACTTATTAAATAACTCTATACAAACAACCTTTACATATTTTGCTATTTCATCTATCTTTTGTATTATTTGCAACTTGTCCTTTTTATTTATTTCTTTTAAAGTTTTAGTTTCGAAATATAAACTTTCTAAATCTCTAGCTATAAAATCTAATTCCTCTAAAACACTGAAAAGTTTTTTATAAGATTTTATTTGTGTTTTAGTAAGATGTAATGTTATTTTTTGTTTTCTTTCTTCAAAATCTTTATTACCTTTCATAATTAATCGCTCCCTTTAAATTTATAATATATTTGCTTGGGCTAATCGGGTAAATATTTACGAAAATTTATTTTGCCAAATATCCATAAAGCTATAATCATAATTTCAAGTAAAAAATTTTCCTAAAATTTTTGCCCAACTCACCCAAACTACTAAAATGGCTTAATTGTCAGTGGATAATATTCTGTACCAGATTTAAAACCATCTATCCCATATTTTTCTTTCAGCATTTTACTTATGCTGTTAGGTCTTTCTGCCTCAAGCTTATTTTCCTTGCACCATTGACGGTATTGTTGCTTAAATTCTCTTATTTTTACTCTACCTTCTCCGACTATACAGCAAGTTTCTATAAATAATGATAAAGAATCATTTTCTATCTCATACATTTTGCGATTAGCAATAGTTCTTTCACTTTCAGTAAAAACATAACCACGCTTTTTTGCCATTATTAGACATCTAACTGCTACATTCACTAAAATATTGCTTTCTGCTTTCAATTTATCCAGTAATTCAGCATCTCTCTTTTCTGGAGGAATAACATTGTCACAAGATAAGATAATAAATCTCTCGTAAACGTGTTCTCCCTTATCTCCGTGAAAATTTTGGCAAATCATTGCAATTAAACCACATTAGACCTTTATATTTCGTTGTAAAACTATTTTGATATTTTGCTTCTAAATTCACAAAATCTCCACCTGTCAATTCCTTTATAATGTCTATTTCTGCAAGACTAGCAAACTTCATATCACCACAACATATAAGTCTTTTACCATACGCACCAGCAAGGCCAAAATTGCTATGTAACTTTTTAATGTCACTTGCAAAGATATTATCAAGTCCTAAAATAAAAATTACTAAATCAAGTAAAACACTTTTTCCAGTATTACCTTTACCTTTTAAGGTTAGAAATTTCTTAAATCTCCAACCATATACGTTACTTATAGTTGCACCTATATATTCTAAAATAGTAGCTTTATCGTCTACATTTCCCAGTGTAATATCATTTAGAAATTTCATTATTTCTTTTGCTGTTGATAACATAACTTTTGGATTCCAGTCATAATGTATTTGTATAGTACATAGATATTCTGGACTATGTGGCAACAGCTCCTCTGTATCAATATTAAGAATACCATTACGGAAATTTATTATACTTTCGTCAGCATTTAAGTCACTTTCTTCAATATTGCTATACTCTGTTAAAAATTCTCTATATACAAATTCCCAGTCTTTAGGTTGTCTTATTTTTATAGGTAAGAAACTTTTTATAAAAGCTTTACAATCACTTTCTAGCCATAAATGATAATAACCGTTTTCGTAGAAATATAGATTTACTCCTTTTGCATTTCCTAGCTTAACTACTAATATATGATAATTTTATGAAATGTATATAAATAGTTCTTGTGGCGATATTCTTACTTTTTTATTTTCTATTTTAATCCAAGGAGGAAACTCAACAGCATTTCCTTTCATATATTCGTCATACAGTTGGTTAATATTATCTCCTTGAAATGTTAGAGTCTGCTTTTCGGGCAATTTGGGTAATTCTTTTTCATTATTTTCATCCATTTTAGCTCACTCCCTTCATAGTTTCTTTTATAAAATTTATTTTATTGTTTTGCCTTATTCTTGCATTTGATAATTGTCTTATAGTAGCATTTAATAAATCATTGGCTAACATTAAATCTCCTTTCATATCTTCAATGTTGTCATTTGATATAATAGTGTAATCTGCTAACACATTGCTTAAATTACTTATCATACTACTGTAATAATATAAATCACTAATTGTTCTGCCTAAGTTATTACGTATTTTAATTTCTTTTCTTAACTTTTCATTTTTAACTTTCATTTATTTTTGACTCTCCTTTTTGATTTTATTTTGTGATATTGACCGCGGTTTTTGTTTATCACTATAATTATTATAAAACCCTGTTATAGATAGTTGAATTACAAAAATAAAGTTTTTCAAAAGTAACTATTAACATTTTAAGTTTTTATTGATATAATCATAATAGAGGGGTAGATATAAAAATGAAAGAATTTAAAAATGAAAAATTTTATAGTAACAAAAAAGCAAATTATCAAATGAGTTTTGCTATATCAAAGCCGAAAAATGGAATTGAAATGATTTCTCAATATACACCGAATATAGAAAAAGAAAAAAAATTAAAAACTGTAAAAGAACAAGAATTATGAAAAGTGTATAAAAATTAAATAACTGTAAAAAATATACTAGAAATATGTGATTGTAGTTCGGAAGGAGAGATAAAATGGAAAGAAACGAAATTAAGCAAACCGTTGAGGTTGTAAGAGAGAGAGAGAGACAGCTTGCCCAATGAAACAAAAAAATA
>CALWKK010000063.1 GCA_944381245.1 uncultured Clostridia bacterium | reverse complement strand
TTCAATACCAGAACAAAATCCAGTTTCTTTCATCATTTCAATATCAAAATTTGTTCTTTCTTCAATCCTTTGAGCTTCGATTAATTTGTTTTGTGATTTAAAGTATTTTACTCGTTCTTCCATTTCTTGCTCAATTGTAACTAAAGCTCTTTCCATTTTAGCTTTTGTTGTAACATAGTGAGAGGCAGGGGAGATAAGTATATGTTTTCTAGAGCCAATTGATTTTCCTGTTAATGGATTTATTTCTGTTATCTTTTCAATTTCATCACCCCAGAATTCTACTCTTACAGCAGATTCAGCTTGGTCAGCAGGATAAATTTCTACAATGTCACCTTTAGCTCTAAAAGTACCTCTTTTAAAATCAATTTCATTTCTAGTATATTGCATAGTAATTAATTTTTTTAATATTGAATCTCTTGATTTATTCATGCCAGGTCTTAGTGAAAGCATCATTTCTTGGTAGTCAACAGGATCTCCTAGACCATAAATACATGAAACAGAAGCAACTATAATTACATCTCTAGTTTCAAACAAAGAAAGAGTTGCAGAATGTCTTAATTTATCAATTTCATCATTTACTGATGAATCTTTTTCTATATATGTGTCTGAAGAAGGAATATAGCTTTCTGGTTGGTAATAGTCATAGTAACTAACAAAATATTCAACATTGTTTTCTGGAAAAAATTCTTTGAATTCACTATATAGTTGCCCTGCAAGAGTTTTGTTATGTGCTAAAACAAGAGTTGGTTTTTGTACTTGTTCAATAATATTTGCCATTGTAAAAGTCTTTCCAGAACCTGTAACACCAAGTAATGTTTGAAATTTTTTACCGTCTTTTATACCATTACTTAAGTATTCAATTGCTTTTGGTTGGTCACCTGTTGGTTTATAATCTGAATGTAATTTAAACATCTTAATCCTCCTTCTTAATATTAGATATTCCTATATAGTATAACATAAAAACGCAATATATTAATTAAAAATAAGTAAATTTATAAAAAATCTTTTAATTTAATATACATTTATGATAAAATTATAGCATAAAGATGAAAATAGGGGGAAGATGAATGATAAAAGCAATTATATATAAAAGTAAAACAGGACATACAAAAAAGTATGCAGAAATGTTAGGTGAAAAACTAAATATGCCATTTTATGAAATTAAAGAAGCTGAAAAAGAGCTAAATAGAAATGATGAAATAATATATTTAGGATGGGTATGTGCAACTAGAATTGTTGGCTCAAATAAAGTATTAAAGAAATATAAAGTTAATTGCTGTGGAGCTGTTGGAGCATATCCTAAAACAGATGAGAATGTACAAAATATAAAAAATGCAAACAATATAAAAATACCTCTATTTTATATGCAAGGTGGAATTGATTACACTAAATTAAATAAGATATATAAAAAGCTTCTTCAAACAATTGGAAAAACAATACAAAATAGTAGTGATAATGTAGATAAAGAAATAGTGGAAATGTTTGAAAAAGGCAAAAGTTTTGTTTGTGAAGAAAATTTAAAAGAGATTGAAGAATATTTAAAATAGAAAAATTAAATGTGAAACAACTTAGATAAAATCATAAAATTGTTTCACATTTTAATTTATTTTGTTAAAAGTTTATAAATATCTTTCTCTGTTATATAATCATACACATCTAATTTTTTACCTTTATTAGAAAGAGGAGCACTTATATATCCTTTATTAGTTAAATAAATTGGATAATTAAATGCATCTATAAAAAATTCTACATTTCCATTATCATTAGAATCATATCCATAACCTACTTGAATCCATTCATCATGTTCATTTTTTGTATAAACTAAAATATATGGTCTATAGGATTTTTCAGGATCCATGATTTCAAAAGTAGCTAAATATATATTTTGAAATTCTACACCTTCTATATCAAATTTTTTGATATATTTAATATCTAGCAATGTCATTTTTCTAGCATCTTCAGGCATATAGTTATAATCTTCTAATTTATTTGCAGGTGTTGGATGATTACAGTTAATATAATATAAATTTACTGTATTTCCTAAATCATAATCTATATATGCTTTCATTTGTAATTTTCCCCATAGTTCAATTAAATTAGTATTTTTACTTTTTTTACTATGTTCTAATAGTTTTTTTACATATAAATCTTCAAAAAAACTATAATCAATATCAGCAGGTGTTGCGAATCTACCTTTTCTATATATTTCTTGTAGATTAAATTCATATATTTTTTTGCTTTTATTAGTTTTATCTATTGAATTAAATATTCCCATGTTTATATCTCCTTTTGTATTTTGTATTAGTATATCACTAATTTAAAAAAGTTTGCAAGATTTTTTATTGATATTTTGAAGGTGATGATGTATAATATTTAACATAAATATTTTATTAATTAAATTTATATAGATGTAACTCGTAGACAATAATTTGTTTTAGTTAAAGAGGAGGAGAATAGTAATGACTAAATTAAAAGAATATTTGATACGGAAAAGTAGTGGGTATGTAGAACCAAAAAGCACATTAAAAAAGATATATATTGCATCAATTATTTTTATAGTTATTTCAATCGCTTCTGGGGTATTAGTAATATGGGCATTATGTATGATTGCATTAATTGGACTGGTAGTGTCTATGATATTAATAGATTTAAAAGATACTTTAATGAAAACTATACAAAATAAACAAAATCTTTTTGCAAACAATAATTTAATATGGGTATTATTAAGCGAAGAGAAATTTGTCTGTGAATATATATTTTTTCTAGTGATTATACCAATAAGTGGTTATAGTCTAATAAGGTTTAAGCCAAATCTTATTTTTTGGGTTTTAAGTGTATTTTTATTATTCATAGTGGATTCTATAATATCAATGTTCATTTCAAAATATTTTGAAAAGTTATTACACTAATTTTCAAGCTGGCGTGTGATTGTTCATATGTCAGCTATATTTTTTAAAAAATCTTGCAAATTGCCGAAAAATGTAATAAAATATGAAAGCAGAAAAAAAGAAAGAGGAACAAGTTATGAATGAAATAGAAGAACAAAGAAAATACATGCAAAAAGTTAAAAAATTAAATAATAAAAACATGAAATATAC
>CALWKK010000062.1 GCA_944381245.1 uncultured Clostridia bacterium | reverse complement strand
TTTTTATTAATTTTTAATTTTCTTGCAAACATAGAGCCACGGTTGTTAAAGCAAAAATATGCAAAACCATTTTGAGTTAATGTGTTTGCAATAATGTCCTCTCGTTTGTTTTCAATTCCGCTTGAACTGTGCCCATGAACAGAAATAATAACGATGTCTGCGTTTTTATTTTCAGGCAAATGCAAAAGCCCAAAAAGTTCCATCCCGTCAGTCGCCTCAAAAAAAATCTTTTCAATAATCATAAATTAGTCCTGCTAAATGTAATATATTTTATTGCATGAATTTTAGAAATTTACTTTAGCTTTTTGCATTTTCATTTTCAGTCAATTCTTTAATTTTACTTTTTCTTAATTTTTCCTTTATTAATAAAATAATATAAGCAGTTAAACATGTTATTACACCAACAAATGAAATGCAACTCATAGTTAAGAAGACAATTTCTTTGTTGCCAAAATTATAAGTTTTATTTTCATATTCAGGGAGTTCAACATATTCGCCATCATCATTCAAATAATACAAACCCACAAAAGCATAATCATTGGTATAGTAAAATCTAAATGCTCTACCGGAACTATAATTATAAGAATTAGCATTTATTTCTTCTTCTTTTATAACCTCTTCATAATTTCCATCAACAAGGCAAACACATTTGATTGAAAGTGTTTTTTTATGGTTTGTATTATTATAAAGATATTCTAATTCAAATTCAACATAATAACTTGAATGATAACCTTCACGTAGTTTGCTATAAGAAAAGTCATATTTTGGCTCTATATATTTATTATTATCAAGCATACAGATAGAAAAAACTGAAATAAATGCAATAAAAATAAAAGAACAAATAGACATAGGTATGAATAACAGATTTTTTAGGCTTCTGTTTTTTGAAGATGTTATTTTTGAAACTTCTTCATTTTCTAGTTCGTCATTTTGAGTTTGAATTTGATTATCAAAAAGAGTGGTATTTTTTTCAAATGTAATAAGTCCAACTAAAACAGACAAAAACACAAATAATGAAATTGTTATAATGTATATTGTTCTCATGCTAGACTCAATAGTAATAAGTGATGTTGTAATAATGTCTTTAGCTAAATTTGAAACATCTTTAGAACTTAAAATATTATAATTAATTGTTTGGTTATAGATTAATATTAATGAGGAAATTAAAGCCACAAAAATTAAAACGATTGAAATAATAGCGATGGAAAATATTACTTTTTTAATTTTATTACAATTTTGTCTATCCTTTTTAATAAAATTAATTGAAATTAAGATAATTTCCACAATAACAATAGCAAAGATAAAAAATGATGTAATTACTGATATATAAACAATTGGTAGATCAAGTGCTTTAATTTGAACAAGAATATCAAGTCCATTGAAAAATGAAATTAGTGCCAACAATAAGAGAAATCCAGTGCACAAAATTATTCCAGCATTAATTAAATTTTGTTTAACTTTTGTGTTTTCCATAAATGTTACCCCCCACATATATTAACAATATAGCATAGTTTAAAAGGAAATAAAACATTTTGAAATGAAAACACAAATTTTTTATTTAAATATGTTTATATTTTGTGTAAAAAAATTAACTATTTTATAATTAATTAGTATTTATACAGAACTTCGCCTTGATAAAAATAATTTTTCAAATTTGTTTGGATTTTTAAAATTTTCAATCATTTGCTTTGTGAACAAATAAGGGTGTGTTTAACTCACATCCAACATTTTTAGACAAAATGCTTGTTTAACAGGAAGGTGGTGGGGAAAAGGATTATTTTCATCGGTTATAAGTTTGCAGGCAAAACCATGAGCTTATTCAAAAGTATATTTATTTTTGTGTAATTTGCGACAATTGACTATGGCAAACTTTAGTAAGGAATTTTAAAGTAATTCAAAAGAATTTTATAAAGGTCTTGACCAAATTTGCAAGTGTCAAGCAAATATCCTTTTTCCGTTTTCCATTGCTTCAATCCGTTATAATATTGAACTTTGTATTTATCATCAATATAAAAAGGAACGATGTTGTTTTTTAAACATTCTTTAAACATTAAAAGTCTTCCCACACGACCATTTCCGTCTTGGAATGGATGAATACATTCAAACCTATAATGAAACTCTACAATATTTTCTAATGTTACTTTTTTTAAGCCGTTATACCAATTAAGTAATAATTTTATTTCTCTTGATACATCTTCTGGCTGTGTGGTTTCAATGCCTCCAACTGTGTTAGGTAAAACCTTATATTTACCTGCACCATAAGTAGTGGCAAAGTTAGTTCCTTCTTTAAGCATAAATTGCAAATTAGTTATAAAAACTTCGCTTAATTCCATCATTGCATTTTGAATAATAAAATCAATGCACTTAAAGTGATTATTTGTTTCAATCACATCGTCTAAACTTATATCAGAAGGAAGGTTGCCAAGTGTCTTTGTTTCAAAGATATATCTTGTTTGGTCTTCTGTAAGTTTGCTACCTTCAATATGGTTAGAATTATAAGCCAAACGAATTTGTGTTTCATGATACAGTCCACCAGATATTTTAAACAATCTTTCTTTTTCAAGTGTTTCTAAAATATGGTTTGTTTCAACCACATCATCAAAGGAAGCATCTAAATATATCAGAATTTTTTTAACAACATTGTCGTTAATTTCTTCTCCTTTGCTAATTTTTGCAATAGTGCGTGAAGAGATTCCAATCTTTTTGCACAAATCAGATTTTGTTATTCCTTTTCGAATTAGTAACTCTTTTAATTTTTTTTCATTTATAATCATGATTTTCTCCAAATCTTTACTTATATAACCTTATTATACATAAAAAAGTAAAGATTTACAATATTTTTATATAAAAAAGTAAAGATTTTTACATTAATTTTAAATAATTTAATGATTGAGAGTTAGTTTGAAATCAACTTGATTGCAAATAAAAAACCACGATTGACAACGTGGTCTTTTATTGGTGTGAGCCGAGATGATTCGAACGGGAAGTTTGAGATTCAAACACCCGCACTTTAGTTCATCTTTTTGGCTAAAACACATCAAGCAGAACCAATTCGAGAATAGCCATTCACGAAGAACCTGTTTGAAGAGTTTTATCACAAAAATCTAAACCAAATTGCT
>CALWKK010000061.1 GCA_944381245.1 uncultured Clostridia bacterium | reverse complement strand
AACACCAGAATTTATTAAAGTTTTTAAAGATAAGGAGAAAAGTAGTTTATGGAAATGGAAACAGTAGATTTTGACAATATGAGCGATGCTAATATTAATGAAGAAACTGATGAAGTTGAAACAGAATCATATGTTAATGGAATAAAAGTTGAAGATGAAAATTTTATTGAAGAAACCGAAAGTGAAGTTCAAGATTTTGAAGATGATGACGCTGTTATTGAAGATATTTCAAAGGCAGTTTTTGTTGAAAATAATCATGGCACAAAAGTGCTTGATGAAAGCTTAAAGCCTATTGGGGTTTACGTCAAATATGATGAAAACGGAAACATAATTGAAGTTAACAGTGACATCTTTATTAACAATTTTGATGGTTGGACAAAGATTGACGAAGGCTATGGCGACCGCTATGCTCATGCCCAAAGCCAATATTTTAATGAGCCATTATTTATGAAACAAAAAACAACAGACTAACATCTGTTGTTTTTTTATGTAAGTGAAGTTGTGTTTCCAATTTCTAAAAATGCTTTGTAAATAATTGATGAAGAATTAGGTAAATTTTCATAAATCATAACATCAGAAATTTTTATTTATGGGATTAGTATTTGTTTTGAAAGAGTTTTGACAAACATAACAACCAATAATATTTATATTAATCATACTTACGCCATTTATATTAAAAATTTATTTTTTATTATAGTTGTTAATCATGAAATCAGTTAATATGGTTTTTGGTAGATTTTCTTTATTATTTATAATTAAATTAATACTTTCTTGCCAAAAACTATTAACTTTTATTTTTTGTGATTTAATATTATCAATTATAATTTTTTCTTTATCAGGGGTTAAATTAAAACCATAATTTATTGGATTTTCGCCGTATGATAATAATGCTAACATTGTTCTAACACATTTTTCGCATATACAACAATTTTCACCTGTTATTTGTTGCCAACATACTCTTAAATTAAAATTAGTTTTATTCTTTTTATGATAGTTTATAATAGATTTAATTTTATCATTTCTTGTTTTATAAAATCCATCATGATAAATTGTTGCTCCAAAATACTTAACATTTTCATCAAAGTGTGGAAGACTTGCACAAACATGCTTTTCATAATCTTTTGAAGAATAGGTAGATGCTATTTTAATATCACTAATATTATTTAAATAAGCATATGGGGCGACTAATCCAAGCAGAGCTAAACCATGCTCATAAGCATGCCACCAATTACAATTATATTTATTTGATAAAAAGCTTTCATTTAAGCAACTTCTAAAATTACTTTTTAATGATGTAAATGGTAAATTAAAATTTTTAGAAATATCTATATTTTGTTTTTTTGTGATATTCCAAGCATCAGTATAATCTAAATAAATATCAGTTCCCCAAATGGTCATTAATGTTGGTTTATAATTTATGTTATGAATCATGGTAAATGTTGCATCAACACCACCAGAAAATAGACATAAAACCTTATGATTAATTTGATTTATATTATTTTTAGTAATTTTTTTTGTTATAAGGTTGCCCGAAAATGAAATGTTAGGATACATAAATTTATAATTTTCTTTTAAATCTTCAATGCAATCATAGAAGTCATCGTCAATATCATCAACAATAACAGTAGCGTTTTCAACCCAAGAAACAGGGAGAATAACTGAAAGAGCAGGAATTATTGCAACAGAATCAGGGCAATTTTCAACATTTTGATCATATTCAACAAAAAATTTTTCATTAAAGAAGAAACAATTTTCCCATTCACCATTTACTTTTAAATCATAGGTTATTTTATTATTAGATTTATTTAAAGAAATATAAATTGAATTATCATAATTATATTTAATTGGAGATAATTCATTTAATTCTCTAACATTAATTTCAGCCTTATTAATAATTTTTGATTCAAAGCTTAAAGGTTTTGCATCTTTATCAAAATTAAGTCCATTTTTATTAACAAACTCTGCAAAATTTTTATAAAGTAAAGGATATTTTGCATTAAATTTTGAATAGTCTGCAAGTTTAAAATAATAGTCAATAGATTTCGATTTATCAAATTGAGACATTTTTATATATGGCAAATCAAACAAATCTACCATTTCTTGAGTTCTTGAATCGGATGTAATAAATAAGGATTTTATGTTATTTTGAAGTGCAATAACATTTCCATGAAATCTTCCACCCATTGAAAAGTCAATACCCTTTAAACCATTGCACCAAGAGTTATAGTCATAATAGATTACTGTGTTTTTTTCAAGCCAACCATTAACATATTCAAAATATTTTGGATCTTTAGTTTGTTCTAATGTAAGTTTATGAGTTGTTTGCTCAACAAATTGCATATTTTTATTAGCACAATAAGAAAGAAAATGTTTTTCAAGTTTTGAAAGTGAACCATAAAATGTTTTAAAATTTGAGCTAAAAGTTTTAGGTTTTTGTGATTCTGATATTTTTAGATTTGGGTTATTCCAGTAATACATTGAAGGACAACCAATAACGGAATAATTTGTTATTCCATGTTTAGATAAAATTTCTGCTGTATAGTAACCACGAACACCAATAACTGCTCTTTGTTCAATTTTCTTTAATAAGCGAACTAGATTTGGTTGTAGTTTAAAATTTGGATTAAAGTTTGGACTTTGTAAACCAACACTTATTGGAATGAAAGGAATATTATAAGTATCAACTAATTTTTCCAAATAGTCATAATTAGAATTTTCTCTAATCCAAATTAAATCGGTTATAATAACTTTATCATAATCTTTTAATTTATAAGATTCAGAATAAGGAATTTTATCTGGTTTAAATAATCTATCTAAAGCACTCCAAAAAACTAAATTTCCTGAATTTTGACCTAATTTGCTTAATTTTTCAATATCAGATTCATTGTCGTTAACAATATTTTCAAGAATTGCAACTTTTTGTTTTACATTTTCCATAATTCACCTATTACTTTTTTTTATTTTTTCCTATGTTTTTTTTCCATTTTGATTTAAACATTTTTCTATCAAACAAAAGCCAGAAAATTGCTCGTTTAAATTTTGAATGTTTTGAAATATAATCAATAATTGATTCTTGTTGAATAATATTAGACTCACTATTTTGAATTGATTGATTGTGTTTAGATTTTAAAAGATTTGACCATATTCCAAATATGCTTTCTCTGTTATATGCACTATAAACAAAATCGTCTTC
>CALWKK010000060.1 GCA_944381245.1 uncultured Clostridia bacterium | reverse complement strand
AAATTAATTTCTTTATTTTTTAAATTACCATATGAATTAATTTTTATTTTTTCTATTTTCAAAATTATTTCTCCTTATTTATATTTAATTTATTTTTTATTTAATTATTTATTTTTATTAATTTATTTTTAATTTAATTTTTTTATTATTATTTTTTATTTATTTTTTATAACAATATTATTATTTCTTGCCCAGTGCTTGTTCTGCAATTTCTAATATTTCTTCATAAGTTTTTTCATCAATTATATTATAATTTTTTCTTTCATTTAATTTTTTAATAAATAACCCTTTTAAAGTAGAATTATTTTCTTTATATTCTATTTTTAATTTTGTATTATTTTTTATTTTAATTATATTTTTATTTATTAATTTAATATTTATATTTATTGGAAAATTCCTATAACCTACTAATATTATTTTAAATAATTTATTTTCTTCTTTAATATTATTTATTTTTTCTATTAACTCTTCTTCTGATAAAATATTACTAACATCTAATTCATATTCTACAAATTCTCGCTCGTCAACTTTTATAAATTTTTTATTTAATTCTTTATTTTCAATTTCTCCTACTATCATTCCATGTTCACCTAGTTCATCAAAGCCTAAAGAAATTAATGAACCTGGATAAACTATATTAGTATTATCATCTCTTTTATGAATATGTCCTAAAGCCACATAATCAAAACCTTTTTGCTTTAGGTCATTAAGTTTTATTGGATTATATTTAGAGTCGTTTAAATCTCCATGAGTAATTAATATATTTACTTTATCTTCATCATCTATATTTATATTTTCTAATTGATTATTATCCATTTCAAAAGAATTAAATCCATATCCATAAATATTTACCTCATTATTTTCCACTTTTTCTACAGTATTTGTGAATATTTTTACATTATCAGTCCAAGCATATGTCGCATAAAAAGAATTTTTTAAATATGGATCATGATTTCCTGGAGCAATATAAATATTAGTATTAGGTATTTGCTTAAATAAATCATTTAAAAAACTAATACTACTTTCTCTAATATACTCTTGATCATATAAATCTCCACTGATAAATAAATATTCTATATTATTTTCTTTAATATAATTTATAACTTTTTTTAATGCTTCTCTCTGTTCTAGTCTTCTTTCTATTCCTATGTCTGCTCTATCACTTATTGTTTTAAATGGTGTGTCTAAATGAACATCAGCTATATGTACAAATTTCATTTTTTTATCCTTTCAAAATATTTTACTATTATTTTAATTTATATATATTTATATCATATCAAACAAGTTTTCGCAAGAGTTAAATAGATTAATTATATAATTAATTTATTTATTATTTTTTATAATTATTATTTATATTTATTTTTTATTACTAAATATTTTAATTATTAATTTTATTTATTTTAATTACTCTTTTTAATTAATATTTATTTAATTTTATAAAAATTTATTATCTATTTATTTTGTAAAATTTTGATTTATTTAGTTACTATTTATAATTTTTACAATTTTTTATTCAAATTGTGTTTTGTCTTTTAGTCATATCGTCATGTTGTTGTTTTTTTATATATTTTTTATTATTTTATTTTTTAATAATTAATACCATGTTTCCGTTAATTATGTATACTTTTTTGTGCTTCTATTTATGATAATTTTTCTATGCATATTAATTCATCAAAATCTTTATTCCTTAGGATATTTTTGAATAATTTTTTTATATCACACATTTTGTTTAAGTATTAGTTTAATAAAATTCTAAAATAATATCTAATATTTTTGCTTGTGCCCTGATTATTTTTTTATTTTTCTAGCTTTTTTGACAATTTTTAATTTTATTTTTCTATTCTATTATTTTTTATTTATTTTTCATTTAATAATTATTGTTTTTATTAATAATAAATAAATTATTTTTTATTTACTTATCAATTTTTATTCCTTAATGAAAATATTTTATTCATTCTAAATTTATCTTTTTTATTTATTTTATATTTTATTTAATTATTTTTTTATTTTTTATTTTAATTAATTATTTATTTTAATTTTTTATTTATTTAATTATTTAATTTATATTTAATTTTTTTATTTATAATTTATAATTTAAAATAGTATAATAAAAGACTTTCTATTTTGAGAAAGCCTTTATTAATTATTATTCATATTTTGTTAAACACCTACTGAAGAAAATCCTGAATCAACATGTATTACTTCTCCTGTAATTGCTGATGCCATATCACTAAATAAAAATGTTGCAACATTTCCTATATCATCTATTGTTACATTTCTATGTAGTGGTGCCTTTTCTTCTACAATATCTAATATTGAATTAAAATCTTTTATTCCTTTTGCAGATAATGTTTTAATTGGTCCAGCAGATATTGTATTTATTCTCATTTTCTTTTTACCTAAATCTTTAGCTAGATATCTTACAGATGCCTCTAAAGCAGCTTTTGCAGCTCCCATTACATTATATCCTTCAATTGATTTTTCAGAACCATAGTATGAAAGAGCTATTATGCTTGCATTTTCATTTAGTAAATCTAATTCTATTGCATATTTACAAATGGCAATTAATGAATAACTACTAACATCCATTGCATGGGCATATCCTTCTCTTGAAGTTAAAATAAAATCATTTCTTAAATCATCTGTGTAGGCATGTGCTATACTATGTAATATACCATCTAATTTCCCATAATCTTCTTTTATTTGCTTAAAACATTTTTCGATATCTTCATCACTAGATACATTACATCTATATCCTTTAGCCCCTTTTAATTCTTCTGTAAGTTTTTTCATTTTTTCTTCGTCGCCCTCATTATATGTATATAATACTTTTGCACCATTTTCATAGGCTTTTCTAATTACACCCCAAGAAATACTCCATTTATTTCTTAGACCCATTACTAATATAACTTTATTATTTAATATCATCTTCTTCACCCTTTCCTATATTTCTATATTTATCATATCTTTTTTCTATTAACTCATCTTTGTTTAAATTTAATAAATTGTTTAAGTTTTTTGTAATTGCTTTTTTAGTATTTTCTAAAATATTATCTTCTTTTATTATTTCATCTATAATTTCTAATTTTTTTAAATCTTTAGCTGTTATTTTCATTTCTTTTGCTGCTTTTTTATACAAACTTGAATCTTTATACAAAATGCTAGCAAATCCTTCTGGAGATAATACTGAATATATTGAATTTTCAAGCATTAATATTTTATCTCCTACACCTATT
>CALWKK010000059.1 GCA_944381245.1 uncultured Clostridia bacterium | reverse complement strand
TAGGTTATTTTAGTTTGTATTCCAAGCCCGTCACCTACACAAGTTAAAGACTCTACCTTCTTTTGCTTTTTTATGGGATTTACTTTTAATGAGTTTATAAAATTTTCTTTGTTTTCTTTTATTATAGGAGCAGAAATCATTTTTATATTATCTTTTTTATTTAATCTTTTTTTAAAAAATAAATAGAGTTTTTTAAAAAAATTCATACTATCTTTCATCTCCTTTGTCAGCCATTATTTTTCCAGAGCTTTGGTTTAAATTTTCTTCTTTTATTATTTCTACATCTTCCCAAGGTCTATGACCATCATATTTTTCCATATCCATTTCATAGCATTCAAATCGTGCCTCAAAATCTTTTTGAGGTAATTCTAAAAAGCAATTTGTTTCTTTATCTGCAAAATAAAATTTTTTACCTTCCTTTGGACAATCTACATACACATATAAAATAGGAACTTGGTTTAAGTCAGATTTTTCATACACTCTGCTGGCAATACATCTGTTAAATTTTAAATTTTGTTGATTTAGTATAATTGATTGTAATACAGCAAGTGTTGAGTTTTGACATGTAGTAAATTCAGGATAATATTCTGAAAGTGCTTCGAATTGTCTTTTTATTGATTCTCCTTCTGGAAGATTATAATCATCTATAGATTTAGCTTTATCGATAAGATGTTTTATTGGAAAATCTCCATTTATATCTGCGACTCCAATACTTGTAAATATTTTTCTTAAGCTTTTTTCATCTAAGTCTAACGTTGCACTTTCTAGCTTTTCATCATTTTTGTGAGATTCTGAATCTGTTCCGTCATCTTTAATATCATGTTTCCTTATTTCTGTATAGCTTCTACAAAAATTTTCAGGTTTAGCTTGGAATCTATGATTTGCTAAGTTCCACGTAGGATCTAGAATAGTATCACCTGTAAGCAATTTTCCATCCTCTGCAGGTAGAGTAATATTTTTTAGCTTTAAAAATGCATGCCTGCCACTTGAAACAATTTCTGACTCAATCCCAATTCGGTCTAAAATATATTTTTCTACTTGTGATATTCCATTGCAAACTCCATATCCGGAATCAATTATTTTCCATAATGCGCGAGCTTCTTCAGCATCAAATACTTCTGTATCGAAATCAGGGCTGTAACTTATTTTCTTACCAATTGCATTGTCTATATAAGCCACTTTTTGAATATTAGTCCAATCTGGATTTATTCCGGACAGAACTTTTCCTATCCAAGCTTCCCCGTTTTTATATTCTTGTACTGTGGATGGAGATAGGCCTATATTGTCATATATACTAATATTTGGACAGATATTACAAAGCTCCATTAATTTAGGAATATCATTATCAGATATTTCCATACAATTTACAGCAATTAATTCATCCAAACCACTATATTTTTCTAGATTATCATTTAAATTGATTATAATTTTGCCATATTGATAGTTAATAGTTTCAGAAATTTTCATTTCAATGGCCGAAATATATTCTGGTGGAAAATTTGATATATCTATTTTATCCTTTGCTTCTTTACTAAGGGTAGCTAAAATTTGCCTTTTTTCATCTAAAGATAAACCAATATCTTCAAAATTTGAGATAAAAGCTATCTGACCTTTCCAATCAAGCTTTTTTGTAATTGAGTATGGACTTATATTATTGTTATCTAAGAAACTTCTATTGTTTTTAAAAAAATCTAATAATGAATCAGGGCTTAAAGAAGAAGCAAGAATTGATAAATTATTACTACTAAATCCATATTTATTTTCAAGCAAAATTGATGCTTTACTTTTATCTGAAAATGTCTCTAAAATATCTATTATTTGAAAGCTATTAAGTTCATACGCATCAATAAGTTCTAACTTTATTTTTTCAGAAGATATGCTAGATATAATACTTGGAATTTGATATTTGTTTAAATGTAAGTTTTGCTCAACAAAATTCTTATCTGAAAAGATTTCCAGTTTACCATGATCATCTAAAGATTCAACTAAGTTTTTAATTTGGTAATCTTCAAAATTAGATGTAAAATCAAGACTTTTAAGTAAATTTAATTTTATATTACTATCTGAAATTAGTTGCCCAATTTTAAATTTTATAGAATCAGATAAATTTCTAAAATGATCTAAATCAAACAATTTAGCTTTTTGCTCATCAGTTAAAAAGTCCGAAATTAATTCTAACAAACTAGTTGTAGTTAAATCGTCTAAATTAGTTAAATTAGCTTTATCTGCAAATATATTAAATTTATCTTGACTAGATTCTAATAAATTTTTTAAATCTTGTACTTTCATCATTTCTCCTAAAATAACAAATCAAATATTAGTATATTTATATCATATTATACATAATAAAACTATAGCTATAATATTAAGTTTATGTTACAAAACATAATAAAAGCATTAAATGAAGAATAAAAACTACCAATATATACGAACAGATGTTTACTTTTTATAAAATAAATGCTATAATAATTTTAACATAATATTGTGAGGGGAAAGTAAATGCAAAATATGTATTTGTGTATAGATTTAAAAACATTTTATGCATCTGTTGAGTGCGTTGAAAGAGGACTTGATCCGTTTTCTACTAATTTAATTGTTGCTGATCCAAGCCGTGGTAAGGGGTCAATATGTCTTGCCGTTTCTCCGAAGTTGAAAATGCTTGGTGTAAAGAATAGATGCAGAGTATTTGAAATACCACCCAATATTAAATATATAACTGCAATGCCACGTATGAAAAAATATATTGAATATTCCGCAAATATTTATGGTATATACTTAAAATATTTTTCAAAAGAAGATATACATGTATATTCAATAGATGAGGCTTTTATAGACGTAACACATTATTTAAAAATGTATAATATGAATGCTATTGAACTTGCAAAAACAATTGTAAAAAATATATATGATGAATATAAAATTACTGCAGCAGCAGGAATTGGAACAAATTTATATCTGGCTAAAATTGCATTAGATATTACAGCAAAACATTCAGCTGGCAATATAGGATATTTAAATGAAGAAAAATATATAAAAGAATTATGGAAACATAAGCCACTTACAGACTTTTGGCAAGTGGGTAAAGGCATAGAAAAAAGACTAAATAAAATGGGACTATATACTATGCAAGATGTTGCCAATTGTGAGCAAAAAAGACTATACAAAGAATTTGGTATAAATGCAGAATTGTTAATTGATCATGCATGGGGAAAAGAAAGTTGTAAAATGGAAGATAT
>CALWKK010000058.1 GCA_944381245.1 uncultured Clostridia bacterium | reverse complement strand
GTTAAACCGGATATTCCTCCTCCTAATATCAAAAAGTTTGTTTGTTTTTTTTCCATATTATCTCCTTTTTATTATTCTATATATTTTTTTTATTATTTCATTAAATTTCAAAAATAATCCATTTTTCTTTCTTTGAAATTTGATGTATTTTGTTGTTACAGATAGATCATTATATATTTTTCTATGTCTTTGCAACTTTTTATCAAAAGATCTGAATTCTTTTGAACTTTTTAAATAATCACAAACTATAATATAATGTGCTTTTATCATCGGAACCAATATTTTTTCTTTTGCATAATACTTTTTGGTATCATTTATTTCTTTGTCATTTTCCATAATATCTATAATATTAAATAGTATTTTTTCATGCTGTTTAACGTTTTTTGCAAACGATTGTTGACTTACGGATTGATTTGGTCTACCTATAAAATACCTATAAATATCTAAATCATAATATGTTAAAGTTGTAGCTTTTATAATTGAAATCAAATCAAACTCCATATCTACATAAAAACATTTTTCAGAAAGTTTATATTTTGAATTTTTTAATATTGATGCCTTAAAATTTCCTGTTGCTAAAATTGGACCCCATTCAATAAACCCGTATCCATAATAACATAAGTCATCAAACTTATACTGTAAGTTTGGAGTTAAATTATTGTATATATCTTTAAAAATTAGCCGATTATTATATGCAATATCTTCACTATAGTTTGTTATTACTATATCTGAATTTTCTTTTTCGAGTATGTTAACTAATTTTTCTAAATTTTTTGAATTTACCCAATCATCACCATCTACAATTCGTATATATTTACCTTGTGCTTTCTCAATTCCTATGTTTATAGTTGAACCATGTCCACCATTTTCTTTATCAATAATTTTTATAACGGATTGCTTTTCAATATTATATTTTTCAACTAATTTATTAGCAATTTCTAAAGTATTATCTTTTGAACCATCATTTACTATTAAAATTTCCATCTTATCCGCATTATTATGATTTAATAGCGTGTTAACACAATGTTCCAAATATTCTGATACATTATATGCAGGAATAATTACGGATAATACAGGATTATTGGCCTTAATTTTGCAATTTGATTTTTGTGGTTTTATATTTTTTATTAATTCAATTTCTTTTCCTACTGTCATAGAAAAATTACATTTTTCTATTATAGATTTATAGCATTCTTCTGAATATTTTTCAAATTCCTGTGGATCGTTGTATAGTTTTTCGATTGCATCAGCATATTTAATATAATTTTCTGTTTCTAAGCAGTAGTCGTCCCTTGGCAGAAATTCCTTGATTGCATCATTGTCTGATGCAACTATAGCTAATCCAGATACTGCTGCCTCACACATTGATACACCTTGTGCATCATATCTAGTTGCAAATAATCCAATACCATTTTCTTTATGTATAGCAGCTATTTCTTCGTGTGTAAAAAATTTGGGATAAAAATGCACATTTCTAAATTGTTTTATTGGTTGAATAAGTGGTTCATATAAGTCGCCTGTACCATAAATATTAAATTCTAAATTTTTAAAACAATCTCGTCTACTTAATTCTAAAATTGTTCTGATATTAACATCTATTGCATATTTATTACAATTATCAAATCGTCTAATGAAAAAAATTTTTTTTCTCTGTTCTGGATCTTTTTTTCTATACTTAAAAGTTTCTTCATCTATAATATTAGGTATTACTACAGAATTGTTAAATTTTATATTTATTAATTCTTCACTTTGCCGTTTTATCCAATTTGAAACAAATATCCACTTAACATTTGGCATATTATTGTAACGTTTTATAAGTTCATTATTTTTCATAAACAAATCTATTTCGTTAGTAGTTAATTCTCTTTCTTTAGTAAAGTACGGAGTTGTAAATTTTACCCAATCCCAATATAAGGTTTCTGGGCCATGAACCCAAAAAAACAAATTTGTTTCCGATAAATCACAAGCATCAAATACATTTGCATATAAATTGTCAAAAAAGTGTACTAAAATGCTTTTATATTTTCTTTTTTGCAAAATTTTTCTTAATTCTGCAAAGTTCATTTTGAGTACTTTTATTCCTTCAAATTCATATTTGCAAATTCCTTGATAGTTATGAGCGCATATTACATCAAAATTAATTCCGGATTTCTTATAAGCTACTAATCTTGAATGGACAAAGCCACTTAAATATTTATTCTCTGGAGAAGGATAACTAGGTGTAATTACTAATATATCATTTTTTAAATCATCTTTATAGAAGGAATCTCTTTCTTGTAAAAATTCTATTTCTATTTTATTTATTTCAATAATAGTGTTTGCTAAAATTTTAATAGCAATTATTCCATTCTTTTTAGTTGTCCAATCTATTATTCCGCTAGAATTCAGTGAAAAATCTCCTAATAATTTTTTATCTGTATCTAAAATATTTAACGTTCCTGAAAGTCCCTCAATTACTTTCCCTTCAAAAGTTATTTTTACATTTTTTTCTTTAATATTAATAAAGTGTGGTGTTACTATAAATCCATATTTTTTTGATTTATTAGAAATAATCATTTTACCATTTATTCTTTTTATTTCTATATCTTTATTTTTATATTTAATCCATTTTTTATTTAATAAATTCATAAAAATTACCTCATTTCTTATTCATAAATTTTTCATATTCATCACACACGTCTTTACCACCTATTTTTTGAATAACTCCATGTTCTATCCAAATTACACGATCGCATAACTTTTTTATTGATTCTAATGAGTGTGAAACGTACAATACTGTAGTTCCGCCACCAATCATAGATAGCATTTTAGCTTCACTTTTAGCTTGGAAGGCTATATCACCAACTGATAATATTTCATCGACAATAAGTATTTCAGGATCGACTATTGTTGCAATAGAAAAGGCTAATCTTGCTGTCATACCTGATGAAAAATTTTGAACTGGTACATCTAGGAAATCTTTTAATTCTGAAAACTCAACGATTTCATCAAATTTAGATTCAATTAATTCTTTAGAATAACCCATTACAGCACCATTCAAATAAATGTTTTCTCTAGCTGTTAATTGAGGATCAAAGCCAGCTCCAAGTTCGATCATTGGACAAATATTACCATAAGCAGCAACACTACCTTTAGTTGGCTTCATAACACCCGCTACTACTTTTAAGAGAGTAGATTTACCAGCACCATTCGAACCAATGAATCCTACAACTTCCCCTTTATTAATTTTAAAGTTTACATCTTTTAAAGC
>CALWKK010000057.1 GCA_944381245.1 uncultured Clostridia bacterium | reverse complement strand
TCAAGAATATCCCTTTCTAAATTCATCTTAAGCACTTTTATTATATCACCATCCCTCAAAAACTACAACATAGCGATATTTTTCATAAACTCAGAATTTAATGAATCCCATATTCTAGATTTTAAGTCATCATCAGTCACTTTTACGAATAATGGTATCGGTCTTTTATCTTCTCTATTCTCAATATTTTTTATTATTGATATAATTTCAGATATATTATCAATATTTTTATCTAGATTTAATTTTAAGGATTTTCCAATAATAATACACTTCCCTAAATTTTCAGACTCATCAGGTATAATTTCTAAATTAACAACAGATTCTCCTCTATCCAAAACAATTATGTTTGCATTAGACATAGTTTTTACTAAACTGCTAGTACTTCCATTTAAAAACTTTGCTGCTTTTCTTTTTATTTTTGAAACTTCTACACGTTTAGCGATATTCATCGCAAAATCTGTATCGCAATACTTTTGCACTAATGAACTACTCATACCATATGTAACTGCATAAAAATCTATATCAGAAGATATTAATAATATCCCTTTCAAATTATCTTTATCTATTGTTATATCAACATTAAACTCATTTAATATGTTTTGCCATGATATTTTTGAACTGTCATTTTTACAATAATATAATGACAGTTTATAATTATCTACCTTTTTTTCATTATTACTTTTAATGTAATTTTTTATTTTCATTTCCTCTAAAAGCCCTTTTTCATCTTTTACTCTAAAAATATTATACTGCATAATTCCTCCTACTACTAAAAAAGCGCAATACAAAACCTAAATAGATTAAGCCTGTACTAGCGCTTTTATATATTTTTCTATTTGAATATTAAATTATATTTTTGGTATTAATGAGTTATAATCTATACTGTTTGTCAGAATGTCCCATTTACCTACTTTCATCTTTTTAATTAATTTTCCATCTCCAAAATCAAGTAAATCTTCTCTCAATAAATGATTGAATATTTTATTTAAACTACCTAACCCTTGTGAAGATAGCAAAAATGCTTCTTGTGGGTCGCATAACTTGCAATATGCCCATAGCTGCCCCAAATCATGTAAATTTAATTGGGTCTTTTTGGCCTCAATAAAAACTAATGACACTTTGTTTTTCTGTTTTATAATACCTAAAACATCTATTTGAATATTCAATCCGATAGTTAAAGGATAATATTTTAAAACGCCATATTTTTGCAAGTAACTATCTAAGGTTCTTGCATGAGCATCTACTGTAATTATTTCAGCATTTTTATATTTATCTTCTAAATATTGTTGAAGCCAAATTCTCATTGGCTCATACAATTCTATTTCTAATGCAACATTACTCATGATATCCCAAATCCTTTGCTAACTCAGTCCATGAATTATAATGTTTACCACGTATTGACGTAGGCAAAGAGCTATCATTTTCACCAGGATGTATTGGCTTAATTTTGTTTACTTTATTATTTTTTTGCCAATAAAATTTATGTGTTGTTTCTGGACTCATGTGATTAAGCAATTCTTTACTATATTTTATCAAAGCTTCTTGTTTATGACTAATACTAAATCCAATTGGTAAAAATTCATTTGCGTATATTTTAATTTGATGTTCTTTTTTCCAATATAATTTTTGGCCTGAATTATACTTTTTTAAATTACTATCTCGAAAGTTTGGATGTCCAAAATCTATATTTTGAATAGGAACATCAATATCTTTTAAAAGATTTGCAACATCAATTACCATCTTCCAATTACAAGGTATTTCAATATACACACGATGTGCTCCTGCTACTCCATAAGCCAAATTACTCCTACGAATGTACCCAGTAACATCAGCCATTCCTCTTAAAAGTGCTTTCTTCTCATCTTTTTTTATATTAAATAAATCATCATTCATTTCCATATATGCATGCTTGCTTCCATTACCTACATAATGTAAGATTTGCCGCATTACATATTCGGCGTTTGACTTTTTGAATGAAATAGAAGTAGATTTTCTACTTTGTGTATAGCTAATATCAGTCCCTATCAATGGTTCTACTATTTGTCTTATATCCATTAAACTAGCCTTAACATATACTCTAACATCTTTCTCATCATCTGTGTATAAATTTTTATGAGGAATATCTATTGTAACAACCGTTTCATTAATTCCTTGTTGTATTTCACCATTTCCCAAAATCATTCCTAACAAATATGCCATTTCTGTATTCATTATTCATCACCTAATTCCATATATATTTTATCTGCTATTGCCTTTGCCAATAGAGGGGGAACAGCATTCCCTATTTGTTCTCTAACATGCACTTTTGATCCTAAAAAAATAAATTTATCATCAAAAGATTGTAATCTTGCTGCTTCCCTAGGAGTTATTGCCCTATTTAAAAACGGATGATTATTTGTTCCATTTGATGCTGCATCAAATCTAGTATCAATTGTTGGAGAAACATCATCCCATTTTAATCTCCCCCATGTTCCACTATATTTTTTTTTTCCTAACATTTCTTTTGGTAAAAATTCTTTCCCACCTTCTGGTGGAATCATTTCTAATTTTTGTATTGCAATCTTTGCATGATTAGAAGCTTGATGATTATATAATTTTTTACAACCTTTTCTCATATCTTTTTGATATTTACTAGTCGCTGATAATTGATAATTTTGTTCGAAATCTCCTTCTCCAGAATTAAGGAACGCCAAATCATAAATTGCATCTTTAACTGTCACTTTATTTTTAACAGTTGCACTAGGAAGCGATATTTTTTTATTTTTTGAACATATAAATATTGCTCTTTGCCTGGATTGTGGAACGCCAAAATCTGATGCTGTCAATATTCCACATTCAATAAAATATCCCATTTTAGAGACTTTTTCAATTATTTGATTCTTAAACCATCCAGCCGATGTTGACAATAAAGCTTTGACATTTTCAATAATAAAAACTTCCGGTTTTAATGCTTCAACTATTTTTAAATACTCATTAAATAAATAATTTCTAGGATCATCCAAACCTAATTTCTTTCCTTTCAACGAGAACCCCTGACATGGGGGCCCACCAATAATCATATTTACTTTTTTTTCTCTACTTATTTTAATAACCTGCTCTTTTATTTCGTCATTAGTAATATCACCACATATGATTTCTGAATCTGGCATATTACTTTTAAAAGTATCTAATGCATATTTATTAAAATCTAGAGCTACTACTGTTTTAAAATGAGGATTTTTTTCCATTCCGTACGAAAATCCACCTGCCCCACTAAATAAATCTAAAATCAAAAAC
>CALWKK010000056.1 GCA_944381245.1 uncultured Clostridia bacterium | reverse complement strand
GCAGATAAAGTTAAGTATGTTAGGGCTGAATTGTTAATCAGTCAAACAGAGCTTGCCAAATTGATTGGTGTTTCCTTTTCAACAATAAATCGTTGGGAAACTGGAAAGCTCGAACCCTCTTTCTTAGCTAAAAAGAAATTTGAAGCATTCTGTAAAAACAAAGAAATTGTATTTAAGGAGAATAAAATATGAATCCAAAAGATTATATAGTATATGAAAAGAATATTGAAGCAAGAAATGCTGAATATTCAAGTTTTCCAGAAGATATGTTGCCTGAAATAAAGGATTATTTGGTAAACAATGGGATAACTCAGTTGTACTCACATCAAGCAGAAATGTTTAAATCTGCTATCAAAGGAAATAATATTGTAATAACAACTTCCACAGCAAGCGGAAAAACTTTATCTTTTTTATTACCAGTATTGCAAGAAATATTAAAAGATCCTTCTACTAGAGCAATATTTGTTTATCCTACAAAGGCATTAGCTAGTGACCAATATAGAGCTATTAAACCAGTTATAGATTATTTTGGAAATAATAGAATTTATGCTGGTGTGTACGATGGCGATACACCAGTAAACGAAAGAAGTGTTTTGAGGAAAAAAGCAAATATTATTTTAACAAATCCAGAAATGTTAAATGGGGCTTTTTTGCCAAATCATAGTTCATATGGATTTGACTACATTTTTAAGAATTTAAAATATGTTATTTTTGACGAACTACATATTTATCGTGGTGCTTTCGGTTCCCATATTTCTAACATTATGAGAAGATTAAATAGGATTTGTAAGTATTATAATTCATCTCCACAAATTTTATGTAGTTCGGCAACCATTGCAAATCCGATAGAGTTAGCAGAAAATATTTTTAGCAAAAACTTTGTGTTGATTAATAAAGATGGTTCTCCTTCATCAAATAAAAATTATTATATTATTCAGCCACCATTGATAAAAGATACAAACTTTCAAATTCCAACAAAAGATTTAGTTGAACCTTTAATATTAGATATGGCTATTCATAATTTGAATTTTATTGCTTTTTGCGAATCAAGGCAAGAAGTTGAAATTATAGTTAAGGAAACTCGTGAACAATTAAAAAGCGAACAAATCTTTGGTGAAGATAAGTCTAATTTAATTTCGGGTTATCGAGGTGGATATTTACCACAAGAAAGAAAAGAAATTGAAAAGAAAATGATAAATGGACAGATTATTGGATTAGTATCTACAAATGCTTTAGAATTAGGGATAGATATTGGTAAAGTTGGAACAACAATATTGAATGGTTTTCCATCAACTAGGGCTTCATTTTGGCAACAATCAGGACGTGCTGGAAGAAAAGGTAATAATGCGGATACATATTTGATTTTGAAACAAAAACCAATAGACCAATATATAGCTTCATATCCTGAATGGTTATTTAATATAGAAAGTGAAAACGCGGTTGTTGATAAAAACAATTTATTTATTCAATTGGCACATTGTCGTTCAGCAGCTGCAGAATTGCCATTAGATTTAGATGATATTGCTCTTTTCCCTAATTTATCTGAAATATTACCTGTTTTAATAAAACATAATGAGATAAAACAAATTAATGGTAAATTTGTTTGGTCGGGGCCAAGTTTTCCAGCTGGAGATTATAGTCTAAGAAATGTTGATAATGAAAGATATAAAGTTATAAATGTTGATAATGAAATAGTATTAACAGAATCAGACGAATATCAAGCTTATACACAATTATATAAAGGTGCTATATATATGCATGATGCAATAACTTATGAAGTTATTGAGTTAAATACAAAAGATAAAACAATAAAAGTAAAAGAATCTCATGCAAACTATTATACAGAACCATTGATTGGAGTTGAAATAGAAATACTAAATGTTTTTAAAACACAACCATATAACAAAACTCAATATAAATTTGCAGATTTGAATGTTAAAACATTTATCAAGGGTTTTAAAAAAGTCCAGTTTAGAAATTCACAAAATTTGGGATTTGTTGAATTAGAAAATCCATTAAAATTTGAAATGGAAACTGAAGGAGTACTATTACAAATACCAAAAGAAATAATCGAACAATTAAAAGATTATTTTTCAGATATTTACAAAGAGATAGCTTTTACGCTGGAAACTTCCTCTCAAATGATAAGTATGACTAGTATAAATGATATTGGTTCGGCAAAAACAATAGATGAAAATAAGGATGCATATATTTGTATATATGATAAATATCAAGGCGGCTTAGGATTTTCTGAAAAAATTTTTATTTTAATGCCACAAATTATTGAAAATGCAACAAAAATGTTAAAAGGTTGTAGATGTAAAATTGGTTGTCCTGCTTGCATTGGAACAAATAATCCCGATAAAGAAATTGTGCTATGGGCTTTAGAAAATTTATCAAAAGACTCAAGGCGCCCAGAATTTATACAAAAAGAAAGAGAAAAGCAACTTGTTTTAACAAAAGAGTTTAATTTAGAAACATTAGTTGAAAAATGGGACGCATTAAAAGAAAAATTTGTATTATCTGGTGAATATTTATCATCATTTATTAACAATATTGAGAAAATAAAAGTTGAAAATTCTAATTTAATTTTGTTTGTTAAAGATAATTTTACAAAATCATGGATTGAAGACGAAAATAATTTAAAGCAATTAAAGAATAGTTTATTATTTTATATAGAAACACCTGTGGGATTTAATATAATAATAAAAACTGAATGTCAAGAAAATAACGAATTAGAAAGAAAAATAAATAAACGATATAAGGATATGTTAAAAAAGACAGATGAAAATAAATGAATATTTAGAAAATCTTAATAATGAACAAAAACAAGCAGTTTTAGACACAAGTAAAATATGTATGGTAAATGCATGTGTTGGTAGTGGTAAAACAACAGTATTAACTAATAAAGTTTTATACATTATTGACGTGCTGAATGTCCCAACTAACGATTTAATTGTTTTAACATTTACCAACAAAGCTGCAAATGAAATTAAAGAAAGAGTCAATGATTTGTTTGTGAATGATATAGAAATGAAGTTTTTGGGTACATTTCATAGTGTTGCAATGAAATTGCTTAAAGAAAAATTAAAAATTGAAGAGTTGGGATTTACATCAAGTTTTACTATTATTACACCTGAAGAAGAAGCTGAACTAGCAAATGAAATAATTGAAGAAAATGGGCTCAATATCAAATATAGGAAAAAAATTATTAAACGTCTTGAGAAATATGAGTATGGCATTTTAAATTATGGAATAATGAAAGAAAATGATGATATAGAACTTTTAGTAAAATTATTAAAAGAACGTAAAATTAAAGAAAATCAAATGAGTTTCTCTGATTTAATATATTATTCAATACAACAGTTAAACAAAGGTTATTATAAAGCAAAATGGATTGTTGTTGATGAGTTTCA
>CALWKK010000055.1 GCA_944381245.1 uncultured Clostridia bacterium | reverse complement strand
AAATTTTGGGGTAAATTTGCTTTGCAATTTGAAGATAATTCTTTTTATGATGATGAAATATGGAGAAATTGGACAATCAGAAAAACAAATTTTAAAACTCATACTTTGAATTTACATCCTACATATTTTAATCTTATAAAAAATAAAGAGAAAACACTTGAAGGCAGGTTGAATGATGAAAAAAGACAAAACTTTAATGTTGGCGACACAATCACTTTTTATAAAGAACCTGAAAAAATTGAAACAATGAAAGCAATTATTTTAGATAAATTTATCTATAACGATTTTGATGAAATGGCAAAAAATTTAGATAAAAAAGATTTAGGTTTTTCAAATTCCAAAAAAGAAGAAATGGTAAATGTTTATAGAACTATTTACACAACAGAAGATGAAAAACAATATGGAGTTGTGGTATTTAAAATAAAAGTCATTTCTTAAAGACATTATCTGGTGTGAGATTATTTATATCTCCACCTTTTTAATGTAATCAATAAAATAATTGCTTAAAGTTTCGCCAACACTTTTGGTCACTGACGGATAAAATTTTGCTTGTCCTTTTCTTTCTTTGTTCTTTTTTAAATTTATGCTTTGTATATTTTTTGCATATTTTATTTTCTTCATTTTTACTCCTTTTTTTTTTTATTATTTAATTTTGCTGTATGTTTCACTAAAATCATAATTTGCATTTGGTGTTAATTGCAAAAAATCACCAAAATTCCACCTGTCCATATATATGCTAAAATCATTTGTAGAATTTAATTTATCATCAGTTTCCATTTTCATATCTTTTACAAAATGAACTTTATAAAAATTTTTAACTTTTAATACATTCCAAACACATTTTGTACCGAATACAAATCTAATTGTGAATTAAAAATTCTAACCTTTTCGTTATTTCCTTCTATCTCTATCTCTTTAATTTTAAACAACTCAGTCATTCTTTTATCATATGAAAATTTTAAAGGCATACCACAACAAAAAAAATCATTTCCTACACTTTTTATCATCAAAACATCAGTTGCAACTGGTCTTTCTTTTTTATTGTATAAATGTGCACTTAGCATTACAGTTTTACCGGCATTTCTTGGTCCAAAAAAAACTGAAACATCATTATTTTTCGCTATACTAGCAGATGAGTGCATAGGAACAAACCCATCTTTAAATAAAAGTCTAAAAATAAGTTCGCGTACAACTCTAAAAACAATATCTTCACCTTCGTCTTCGCCGATATATATATTTATAGCATTTCCAACCCTTTCACAAAAATGAGAGCCTTTTTTTTGATCACCTTCTGCAAGAGCATAATATGTGTTATTATTTTTCCAAATCTTATAAATAGCTCCCAAAAAAGCTTGTACACATCTTGTATTTTGTGGTACATCTATTTTTCTATCAATTTTTCCACAATAATTCACTATGTAATTCACTTCACTATCTGTAAAAACATGATTAAATTTTCTATCAAAATATTTTTCAAATATATTCAATGTTTTTTCATCGGCATTTATTTTAAAAACAAGCGAATTATAAATATCTACAAAAAATGTTATCATTGTTATTTTTTCTCTCTTATTGCAGATTCATAAACACTTGGCCACAAACATCCAGCACAAGTTGCTCTATCACTTTCTTGCATTTTTAAAAAGTCGTTTAATTTGTTTTCGTTTTCTAAATCAAAAATTGTAAAATGATTGAAAACTTCACCATTTTTATCGCAGCAACACATTAATTTTCCATCACAATTTATTCTAATTTCACTAAGCATTGTGCATCTACCATCAAGTTTTTGAATATGTTCTTTGGTAAATTTTAAATATTCTTCGGTGTTGTTAATTAGCATCCCACTATTTTTTAACTCAATCAATTGGTCAATTACTTTACCAAATTTTTCTACATCTTCTTCTGTAACAAAAGCAAATTGTGTATTTGCCTTTCTATGTACAAATCGTTCTTCTCTATCCCAATGAAAAGGTAAAATATAAGAACTAATTCCTTGGCTTGAAAAATGCTTTATATCATTTACTACTGTATCTACATTTTTTTTGTTTAAAACTGTGTATACAATTATTTTTGATTTGTTAAACAAGTTGTTTTCTTTTAAATAATCAATTAAATTTAGTCCACATTTGGATTTTGCGGGGCTGATTGAGTTAGTGAGATTCAATTCATCAATACTAATACCAATTCCAACTTTTTTGCCAAATTTTTCTATAATTTTTTTTTACAACGCCATTGCTTGTTACACCATTTGTTGTAAAAGAACACTCCATGTTTGTGTTGTTAACAACATATTCAATTACATCGAAAAATTTGTCATATAATGTAGGTTCTCCACCCAAAAAATGTATTTTGTTTACATTTAACTTTTCCAATATTTTTATTGCCTTAATCCATTGTTCAAAAGTTAATTCTGGAGTGTTTAATTTAGGTACATTACAATATAGACATCTTAAATTGCATCTTCTAGTTATAAAAACACCCGCTGTTCTCATTATCTTTCCTCTAACTTCATATATTCAAATTTATTGTTGTAATTTTTTATTACATTTTTTAACAAAGCTGGCTTAATTATGTAATTGTCCAAATCATCAATTTTTACCCATTTGTAAATATATTTTTCACCCTCAACACCATTGAATTCTTCTTCTTTTTCAAGTTCTGCGTGTTCCGATGTTAATTCTACAACATAATCAACTGAAACTTCCTGAAATTCAACTTCTTTAAATTCAAACAAGTCTTCTAGATACAATCTTTCCTTTGGTTGAATATTTTTTAAACCCAACTCTTCTTCCAATTCTCTCTTTATTGCCTGTTCAGCAAACTCCATCCATTCAACTCTTCCTCCTGGCAACAAATAAAACCCATAACCTTTTATGGTGTGTAGTAATACTTTTTGCTTATCTTCACTTAGTATTATTGCCCCTACACGATAGTTAAATTTTCTGTTTTCTTCTTTAAATGAAATCATATTTATCTCTCCTTATTTTTCATCTAAATAAATTTTTTTCCATTTATTTTCTCTTTTATGTTATTAACTGCATTGCGAAATTTTATATCTTGAGCAACATAAATACTTTTGTGTACACACGCTCCACATAAATTAAAATTTCGTTCTTTATTGATTATATATTCAAAAGTATCATAATTAAATAATTCATTAAGGATAGTCGTTTTCCCACAACCATTTTCACCAACAAAAATAATATTAGAATATATTTTACCATTATCTTTAACAAAAGATATTTTTAAATTTTTTAAAATTGGATGATTTTTAAATTCTATTTGTGATAACCTCATATCCCCTCTTTTTTTATTAGATTAAGTATATCACACTTTTTATAGAAATAAATCAACCTGATTTGTATTTAGATTTACAGATATAATTAAACTTATTTTTAAAAATCTAACATTATTAAAATTAGATAAATATTG
>CALWKK010000054.1 GCA_944381245.1 uncultured Clostridia bacterium | reverse complement strand
ATTGCAGTTAGCCATGATTTAGGTCATAGTCCTTTTGGTCATAGCGGTGAGAGAATTTTATCTTCTTTGTCTAAAAAGTATTTGAACAAATCTTTTTGGCATGAGAAAAATGGTTTGGATTTTGTTGATGATGTTGAATTATTAGAGGATAATGAGAGATTTAAACGAAATTTAAATCTTACATATGGTGTTCGTGATGGTATTATTTCTCATTGTGGTGAAATTGATGAAAATGGTTTAAAACCTAGAGAAGAATTTATTGATTTAAGTGATTATTCTTTTCCTAATCAGTTTGCTCCATATACTTGGGAGGGTTGTGTTGTAAAGGTTGCAGATAAAATTTCATATATTGGTCGTGATATTGAAGATGCAATTACACTTGGAATATTAGATAATCATTTGACAGAACTTTCTAATTTGCTTAGTGATTCTAGTGTTTCTAATTTAAATAATACCAATATTATTAATTATTTAGTAACTGATTTATGTGAAAATTCTTCTCCTGAGAAAGGAATTTGTTTTTCAAATAGTGCTTTTTCTTTAATGAATAAAATTAAAGCTTTTAATTACAAAAATATTTATCTATGTGATAGATTACAAGCTTCAAATAGATATTTTGAATTAGTTATTAATGAAATTTATGAAACTTTGCTTTCTTGTTATGTCAAAAATGATTTTCTTGCATCTAGTAAGAAATTGGAAAAATATTATCCTAATTTAAGTAAAAGTTTTTATGATTTTTTACAACTTTATTGTGATGTTGATAATAGATGTGAATTGAAATTAAGGAATAAGGTGCTTTTTGAAGATGAAAATATTGATAATTTTTATCAAGCTATTTTATATTACATTTCTGGTATGACAGATCATTTTGCAATGAATATTTATCAAGAAATAATTGGATTTTAAATTATATAACGGAGGATTATACATGGAAAGATTAGCTATAATTTCAGACGTACATGGTAATATTACAGCATTAAATGCAGTACTTGCTGATATTAAAAAACGTAAAGTTAATAGGATTTTTTGTCTTGGTGATAGTATTATAAAGTGTACTCATCCAGATTTGGTAATTGATAAATTAAAAGAAGTATGTGAAGTTATCTTGATTGGGAACTCTGATTATGCTATTTGTCGTCCTGAGGTTAAAGATCGTAAGTTTTGGACAAGAGAAGTTATTGGTGAAGAAAGGGCTAATTTTATAATTAATTTACCTATTTCTCATGAATTTTATATGAGTGGCCATTTAATTAGATTATTTCATTC
This sequence comes from uncultured Clostridia bacterium, assembly GCA_944381245.1. Lineage (GTDB taxonomy): Bacteria > Bacillota > Clostridia > Christensenellales > UBA1242 > UMGS687. Next base: position 2,170 of record CALWKK010000054.1, on the reverse strand, counting down.
TTCTCCTTATCATTTAGATGATATTTTTAACCCTATGTTTTCTAATGAAGGAACTAAGTTTTCTGGTAAAGAAATTAAAAATCCTTTATATTTATTTAGGAATACTGAATTTATTGGAAAGAGTGAAAATGATCCAGTTCCAGATGTTGTTGGTTATGGGCATATTCATACTCCATGTTTGGTAAGGTATAAGAATAAGACATTATTTAATCCAGGAAGTGTTGGTATTCCTGTTGAAATGATGAATAGGGATATTAATGATGTTAGTAATAAATTTTCAACACTTTCATCTTATATTATATTAGAAGGTGAATATAATAATAAAGAGTTAGGAGAAATATCTTTTCAGTTTGTTAGAGTTCCTTATAATATTGAAAAAGAATTAGAAGATATTAAAGCTTCTAATATGCCTAATAAAGAAATGATTTATAGGAGCTTAAAAGGTGCTTTGCCTACTGTTTATTCTACAAATTAGGAGTGAAAATTTTTATGATTAATAAGTTACAAAAGGTAAATGATATTTTAGAGAAATATAATCAAGAACATTTAATACAATTTTATGATGAGTTAGATGACACGCAAAAAGAAAATCTACTAAATCAAATTTTGTCAATTGATTTTGAGAAGATTTTTACGTTGTATGATAATTCTATGAAAACAGAATATATACTTTCAAATGAGGTTTCACCTTTGGAATATTTTGTGAAGGATAATTTTTCTGCTGAAGATATAAAGTTTTATTCTAGTTTTGGTGAAGATTTGATTAAATCTGGTTCTTTCGCTGTTGTTACAATGGCAGGTGGCCAAGGTACAAGACTAGGATATAAAGGACCAAAAGGTACTTATATTTTGTCATTTGAAAATACTAAAAAATCTTTATTTCAAATTATGTGTGAAGATATAAAAAGAGCAAATGAAAAATTTAATGTTACCATTCCATGGTATATCATGACAAGTGATGAGAATGATGCCAAAACTAAGGCATTTTTTGAGAAGAATAATTTTTGGGGTTATCCAAAGGAATCTGTTAAATTCTTTACTCAAGGAAAGCTTCCAATTATTAGTGTTGATAAGAAATTGATTTTGCAAGATATATTTTCAATAAAAGAAGGTTCTAATGGAAATGGCGATGTTTTTAGTGCTATGAAAAAGCATGGCATATTAGATGAGATGAAGGAAAATAATATTAAGTGGGTTTCTTTTGGAGGAATTGATAATATATTACTTCAAAATGTTGATACTTTTTTCTTGGGGCTTGCAATTAATAAGAATTATTCTATTGCATCAAAGTCAATTTTTAAGAAAGAGCCTTTAGAAAAAACTGCTGTTTATTGCAGGAAATTTGAAAAGCCTTCTATTTTGGACTATGATTTTATTGATTTGGATTTGTCTATGTCTTGTGATAATGCTGGAAATTATTTATATAGAGATGCAAATATGTTATCACATTTGATGAATATAGAGGCAATAGAGAAAATTTCTAATACTAAGTTAAGATACCACCGTGCTTTTAAGAAGAATGCTTTTATTAATAGTGAAGGTGTAAAACAAGTCCCTGACAAACCAAATACTTTTAAATTTGAAAAATTTATATTTGATGCTTTTTCATATTTTGATGACATGCTTTTACTTAGAGTGGATGAAAATAAAGAATTTGCACCAATTAAAGATTTTACTAGTATTTATAATCCTTTTACAGCAATGCAAAAATATGAAGATTATTGGAATTTAGATAAATAATTTATACAACTTAAATATCTGAGGCCATTTAAGGATAAGGATGGATTACTATATTTTTAAGAATAGATGGATTGTTTTATTTAAGGATATTCTTAATGTAAGTATTATGGTTTTATGGAATAGATAATAATAAAATTATTTACGAATTATATTATTTCCATTGGGTAATTTTGATTTTCTTTTTTGATTCTATTTTTGAATTAAAATAAGAAAAAAAGATTGTATGACCTCAGATATTTAAATTGTACAATTAATATTATTTTTCAATTTGTTGGATTTATAGATTAAAAAATAAAACTCAAAAATATTTTATTCAACTTTTATGATTTAAACATCTTGTTTGTATTATAAATTAATTTCCAAATATTGTCAATAGTTTTTTTGTAAAAATATGTAAATTTATAAATTTTCCTGAAAAAATGTTTATAAT
>CALWKK010000053.1 GCA_944381245.1 uncultured Clostridia bacterium | reverse complement strand
CAGTCATTTTCTCACTTTCTAGAATATCTCTGACTAGTTGTAAAACGTGGTTCAACTTTCACACCTCCATTAGATTTTATTGAGCAATACTTGGCATACTTTTCTCCATCACTATAAACAAGTATCATCACATCACATTGGATACAACAATACATAAGCACATGGAAAACACCATTTTCATCAATAAACATATCGTCTTGATACTTGGCGATATTGGGTTCATCTTCTAGTAACCTTTCACGAAAAGGTATAAACTCTCGCCTTGAAAGATAAACAACCCGCTCAACCACATACTCAGCCTCAAAGCCCTCGCATTTATCAATTCTATTTCTAAGCAATCTAGAATTAGAAACATTGCATATAAATCTAGTTTTCATATTTACCTCAACTTAAACACATCTTTACACACTTTGTAGGTATGAATAATATGTTCTTCTATATCAAGTTTGTTAAGTTTATAAACATTATCTATTAATTTTTCAAACATTGCTTTTTGACTTGGTGTAAAAGTAGAAACTAAATCTTCTTTCATGTGCTGAATATCAATTGATTTTTTAAAGTATTCATGTGAATTCATAAAACTCAAATCCACAAGTTCAACAATCTTTTTCATAATCTCCTCCTTATAGGTGTTTGTCTTTTACCGTACTTTCAATTCTTTTGCAAGTCATTTTGCAAGAATCTAAATTTTTTATAAAAAGTTTGTTAAAAGTCAAACAAAATAAAAAAATATATGCTATAATAATAAATATTAAAAATGAATTGGGGTAAGAATGAATCATAATTGTCAAATTTTTACACCTTCTTATATCGCAAAGGAAATGCTTGATCTTGCAAATTATACTGATGATATATTAGAAAAATATGTATTAGATAATTCGTGTGGAGATGGAAGTTTACTAACGGAAGTCGTTAGAAGATATATAACGAAGGCACTAAAGTGTAAAAAAACTAAAAAACAAATTTCAAAAGATCTTTTCACTTACATTATAGGAGTTGAAATAGATCCTATGTATGTGGAAAAGTGTAAAAACAATTTAACTCAAACAGCCAAAGAATATGGTATTAATAATACAAATTGGAATATTATTTGCGATGATGGACTAAAGCATGAATTTGATTTAAAGTTTGATTTTATTGTAGGAAACCCTCCATATATCGCTTATGCAATGCTAAATAATGAAGAACGCAAGTATGTAAAAGAAAATTTTAAGTCTTGTTCTTATGGGAAATTTGATTATAGTTATGCTTTTATTGAAAAATGTTTAAGTTTACTAAACAATAACGGTAAAATGGTTTTTATTACGCCTTCTAATATGTACAAAACACAATTTGGTAAAGAACTTAGAAAATTAATGTTACCTTTTATAACTCAAATAATAGACTATTCTTTTGAAAAAGTTTTCAAAAAAGTATTAACTTCTCCAGCAATAACAGTTTTTGATAAAAATGACAATCCAAATCTTGTATATAAATTAAAATTATATAATGATCAACAAGAAGTTTGTATAACAAAAAGCGAATTGAAAGATAAATGGTATTTTTTCAAAAACGAATCAAAAGGAAGAAAACGATTTGGAGATTATTTCAAGGTCTCAAATTCTATTGCAACATTATGCAATGAGGTTTATATAATAAATGAAAATATTATTGAAAAGTATGGTATAGAGACTCAAGCATTAAAAAATACAATAAGTCCAAGATCAAAAAAATATGACAGAAAAGAATATATCATATTTCCTTATAAATATGATGAAAATAATAAACTAATGAAATATGAGGAATTGGAATATCAGAAGCAATTTCCTAACACATACAAGTATTTGTTTGAAAATAAAGATAAACTTGAAAAAACGAATAAAGATATTGGTGCTAAGTGGTTTGAATTTGGTAGATCACAAGCTCTTGCTCATTTAAATCAACCTAAATTACTTATATCAACTATTGCAACAAATAATCTGATCGTTTATGATTTGACTAAAGAAGACATCCCTTATTCAGGGCTATATATAGTTCCCATTCGCAACTTTGATCTAGATTTTGCAAAATTAATTTTAAATAAAAAATCAACTATGAAGTATTTAAAAGCTTCAGGTATTGTGTTAAACGGTACATCAATAAGAATATCAACAAAAGATATTGAAAATCTAAAATTTTAAGGAGATATTATGGAAATAAAATTTAATGTTAGTGCAAAAACTGCAAGATTAATTGGAAGAGAAAATATCGCAGATGTGGATGGTGCCGTAATCGAGTTGGTTAAAAATGCATATGATGCAGATGCCTCTTGTTGTTTTATTAAGTTTAACATTCCTTTTCCTAACATAAATTTGCCTTATAATAAACAATTGTTAAAATGTTTCTTAAAACAAGAAGAATATGATCTTTTGCTTAACTATTGTACAGAAAAAGATGACATTGTAATGAAGAAAGACAATCTTACAATTGATCAAGAGTCTGAACTAGAAAAAATTTTATTTTCTCACAATATAATTATTGTAGCCGATAACGGACAAGGTATGACTAAAGACATACTAGAATCTTCTTGGATGAACATAGGTACTGATAATAAAGAAAAAAATTATTCAAGTGAAAAAGGAAGAATAAAAACAGGAGCTAAAGGTATTGGAAGATTTGCGCTTGATAAATTATCCACATCAAGTTTAGTATATACAAAAAATAAAACAGATTTGTTATATAAATGGGAATTAGATTGGGATGATTTTGAACATGTTAAGCTACTAAGTGAAGTAACAGCACATCTCAACGAAGAAAAGGATTGTGACTTAAAGGACATTGTTTTTGATCTTTTTTCAGAAGAAAAAGATATTGTATCATCGTATTCATGGGAAACTGGAACAGTTATAATATTAACTCCCCTTAGAGAACAATGGAATGACAGATTGTTTAATAAAGTAATAAAAAATATGAACAGTCTCAACCCATTAAATAATATTGATAAGTTCGATGTACACCTATACAATAAATTTTTTGAAAAATTTTCAGCAAATCAAAAATCCTCTGAAATAAAACGAGAAGATTATGATTACAGATTGATTGTTGATTATGATGGAAAAGAAAATATCAATTTAAAATTAGATAGAAATGAAATCGATTTGAGCTTAAATAATGTTAGAGTTACTAATATCACAAAAAATAAAAGCTATGAATTAAATTTGAATGAATTTTGGCAAAGAGATAAATTTAAGTTAGAAAATTACAAAAAAACAGATTATAATCGAGAAATAAGTTTCGCTTACAGTCCTTCTGACTTTTATGATAATGTAGATGACATAATAAATTTCTCAAAAATTGGTGCATTCTCATTTGAATTATATTTTTTGAAAGCTGACAATAGTACATTGGAAATTGTAAAAAAAATACCAGTTAAATCCAGAAAAAATTTGCTATCATTACATTCTGGAATTAAAATTTATAG
>CALWKK010000052.1 GCA_944381245.1 uncultured Clostridia bacterium | reverse complement strand
TCAAGGATCAGGACAGTTCACAGAAGCAGAAAGTAATGAAGTTGATTGTTTGATTGTAGATGAAGCTCATAGATTAAATGCAAAATCTGGAATGTTTCAAAATTTAGGAGAAAATCAAATTAAAGAGATTATCAATGCTTCCAATTTTTCAATATTCTTTATTGATGAAGACCAAAAAGTTACACTAAAAGATATTGGTTCAGTAGATGAAATAAAGAAATATGCTAAAGAATTAAATGCAGGAATAAAAATAGTAGAGCTAGAAAGTCAATTTAGATGTAATGGATCTGATGGATATCTTGCTTGGTTAGACAATGTTTTAGATATAAGAAAAACCGCAAACTTCAATGATATGGACTTCGACTATGATTTTAGAGTAGTAGATAATCCTAATGAACTAAGAAAATTAATAGAAGAAAAAAATAAAATAAATAATAAGTCAAGATTAGTTGCTGGATATTGTTGGGATTGGATTAGTAGTGGTAAAAATGATTCTAATGTTCATGATATAGTGATTCCAGAATATAACTTTGAAATGAGTTGGAATTTAGCTAACTCACAAACTTGGGCAATTGATTCTATGTCAGTAAATGAAGTAGGGTGTATCCATACCTGTCAAGGATTAGAATTTGATTATGTAGGAGTAATAATTGGTGATGATATCAGATATGAAGACGAAAAAATTATTACAGATTATACAAAAAGAGCAAAAACAGACCAATCATTAAAAGGAATTAATAAAATTGCGAAAGAACAAGGTCAAGAAGTAGCAAATGAAATAGCAGATAAAATAATAAAAAATACATATAGAACATTAATGACAAGAGGAATGAAAGGATGTTATGTATATTGTTTAGATAAAAGGTTGCATAGTTACTTAATAAATAAAATAAATGGAGGAAGTATATGGACTTAAAGCAATTTGTAGAAGAACATAGAGATAAAATACAAGAAGAGAATATTACTAATATTACTAAACATAAAATTGAATATATAATTAATTATGTTGATAACTGGACATATATAAATGAAAACAATCCTACATGTTCAATAATTAATTTTATTGATTGTATGTGTAATGCTGGTATATATAATGATTGCACTTTATCCACAGGAATGAGAGTTTTGCAAATTTTTGTATCACATGCTAAAACACATCCCAAAAAACAATATAATTTATTTCTTAATGATATCAGTGCTGACAGAATTGAAGTAATAAAAGAATTGTCTAAAATAATTAATAGTAACAATTTAAAGAATATTCACATATTTTTTGAATGCCTAGATGTTAATAAATATCTAGTTAATATAAGCAAATATCAAAGTTACTTTGCTTTTGGATCTTGTTCTATTCTATTTGTTGATCCTTATAATTTTGGTGATGTTAATGTTAATTTACTACGAGAATTTGCTGATAAATATTATTGTGAATTAATTTTTAATTATTTTTCTAGTGATTATAAAAGGAATAGAAAAAATGCAAGTGCATCAGAAAAAATCAAAAAAATGAAAGAATCTATGAAGGGAATAGATGGATATAGTATTGAACTAAACGATGATGATGTTTTGAAACTGATTCAAAATCATTTAAAAAAATCTAAACTTAAGTTCACTTTTGCATATCAATTTAGAACAAAGACTAATGTTCCATTGTATACAATAATTTATGCTTCAAGGCATCCAAAAGGTTTAGAAGAAATAAAGGAATCTTTTTGGAAAATCTTTGAAGGGAGTCCATTTTATAGAAATGAAGAAAAAAGTAAACAAGATATTGAAACTGAACAAATAAGTCTTTTTGATGATAGACAGATGAATGAAGAATATTATTGTGAAGAAGCAAAAAAACTAACTTTAGAACACTTTAACAATCAAGAAGTATCATACAAAGAAATTTGTATTTTTTTACTAGAAAACAGTATGCTACGTAAAGGACAAGTGCTTCGTGGAGTTATAAAGCCCTTAATTGCTGAAGAACTAATTTGCAAACTAAATTTAAATGGTGAGAGAAATTTCACGGAAGATAAGTTTTATATAAGGAATGTCGTAGATGAAAAGAAATTGTAAAAATAAAATAGTCAGAAAGTCAATGCTTTATAAAACAGGAGTAGAATATGGAGACTATACTGCTAATTATGTTTTAGGATGTTCTCATGGATGTAAATATCCATGCTATGCATTTGCTTTAGCAAAAAGATTTGGAACAGTAAAAACATATGAGGATTGGATACAACCTGCAATAGTTTCTAATACAATAGAACTACTAAATAAAGAATTACCAAAATTAAAGGATAAAATAGAAAATGTTCAGTTATGTTTTACTACAGACCCCTTTATGAATGGATATGAAGATGTGAAAGAATTGTCATTGAAAGTAATAAAAAAAATTAACGAGTATAATATTCCATGCCACATTTTAACTAAAGGAAAATTACCTGAAGAATTACTAAAAACCTCTAAAATAAATTGGTATGGTATTACTTTAGTGTCATTAGATGAAGAATTTAGAAAGAATTATGAGCCTGGAACATGTGAATATATGGAGAGAATAGAAGCTCTAAAAAAACTTCATGATAAAGGATTTAAAACATGGGTAAGTATAGAACCTTATCCAACGCCCAATATCATTAATCAGAATTTAAAAGAAATATTAAATAAAATTGATTTTGTGGATAAAATTATATTTGGTAGGTGGCATTATAATAAAAAAATATCAGAGTATAAAGAATTAAAAAAATTTTATAATAGATGTGCTGACTATGTTGAAAATTTTTGCCAAGAAAAGAATATTCAAGTACATATAAAAAATAAAACAAAAAGTTGAAAATAATTTGATAAATATATATAATATATTAAAGAAAAGGCGCTAGTACAGGCTTTATAGTTTGTATTGCGTTTTTTTGTTAATGTAGTGAAAGTGTGGTAGTATAGTATGATTAAAAGTGATAAAACAAAATTAGAATTAATTAGACTTGAAGGTATACGAAACTTAATAGTTAATAAAATTAATGAGGAACAATTAATTGAAATTATAAAACAGGAATTTAATTTCGATTCAAAAAAGTGCTATGAAATATTAAAAAAATTAAATAGAAGCCAGTTAATAAAAATAATTGATAAAAGCAATACTATTAGTTCAAATGATATTGATGAAACATATGAACAATATAGGTATGGTCTAAAGCCAGGATTTACTATTTTTACTTTTTTAAATTGTGAGTTAAGTGAAATAAATAGTAATGAAATAACTAAAAAAATAGAGAATAAATTAGTTAACCTTCACTATTTTGAAGATTCTAAATTCAAATCTCTTACTTTAAAGAATATAATGAAAATAAGAGATAATACATTTGAGTTTTCTTTTACGTATTTAAGTAAATACACATATATTAATGATTCCGATGAACCCGATTATATATATGAATTAAAAGATTGTTTTGTGTGGATAAATTTAAAAAATAATTTTTTAGCAATAAAAAATTGCACAAATGATATTCAAAATAAA
>CALWKK010000051.1 GCA_944381245.1 uncultured Clostridia bacterium | reverse complement strand
GCTAAGGGAGCAAAACTTCTGTTACTTCAATAATATAACACAAATTTCAAGAATATGCAATATTTTTTCGTATTTTTTATATCATATTTATGATATTTTTATCTATAATAAAACTATACCGAATAATTTAATAAAAGAAAAAAATACAAAAAGATAATAAAAAAACTATTGCAATGTCAAAAATAAGAATTAAAGCAAAAAATACTATTTAAATTAGAGTGTTAAAAAAATAATTATGAATATTATTCCATTATTCTTTTTAATTACCAACGATTGTATCCTATCATTAATTCATAATCATATTATATCGATTTTTTGTTAGATACCATCATTAATAATTAAATTGCATTGGATTAATCTAATAATATTTTTAAACATAAATTTGTATTATTCTAAAATTTCTACTATGTAATAATCAGTTCTTAATTTTTCAGCAAAAAAGATAATCTCTATTGAAGGGATAACCATGAGACTAAAAAAACCTCGATATTCAAGGTTATCATCTAAAATGGTGGCTCCAGCGGGAATCGAACCAGCGACACGAGGATTTTCAGTCCTCTGCTCTACCGACTGAGCTATGAAGCCAACTATATGTAAATGATTGATATGAAATAAATATCAATCATTAATAACTAAAATGGCGGTCCCGACGAGAATCGAACTCGCGATCTTCTGCGTGACAGGCAGACGTGATAACCGCTACACCACGGGACCAAATTGGTTGCGGGAGCTGGACTTGAACCAACGACCTTCGGGTTATGAGCCCGACGAGCTACCACTGCTCCATCCCGCGATATAATTTAGATAATAAGTGGCGGAGAAAGAGGGATTCGAACCCCCGCGCCGTTTCCGACCTCTCGGTTTTCAAGACCGATCCCTTCAACCAGACTTGGGTATTTCTCCACACAGATGGTGCCTAAGATCGGACTTGAACCGATATGAGGGATGAACCTCGCAGGATTTTAAGTCCTGTGCGTCTACCTATTCCGCCACTCAGGCACATAAATGTCTCTCATTAGATAAGACACTTAAGATTATATAATAAATTTATGCATTTGACAATACTTTTTTCACTAAAATTTAAATATTTTATTACTTTTCTAACTCATCATGCAACATTTTCAAGTTCTTTTTAAAGAAGAATACTTCTGAAAATTCTAAAATAGCATAAACCATAACAAAAATTCCAATCATTTTTGTAATTACCACTGCACCCTGAAATGGGTTGAACATTAAAATGATTCCCCAAACTAAAGAAATAATAGCAATTACAAAAATCGGTTTCCAAGAACTTCTTTCATATTGTTTTAAAACTAAGGAATATTGCAACTTAATAGCACTGCCGATTACGATTATCATACCTAAAATAAACGGAATAATAGTTGCAATCGCAGTTGGATTGAGTATCAAAACCATTCCTGCTACCATACCAATAATTCCATAAACCAAATCAATATCAAAACTTCTCACTACCTTATCATTATCTAAAACATATTTAACAAAATTGATAAAGCCAACAATAATTAAAATTCCACCTAACAAATAAGAAATACTATTGATTGTCATTTCTGGTTTTAAAAACAAAATTAAACCAAAACAAAAGAAAATAACACTACTTGCTAATGTAGAATAAAAAATTTTATTAAACCTCTTCATAAATACCACCTCATATTATCATTGTAACATGTATTATTTTAAACGTAAAGATAGTTTTTATTTAATATTTTTTCACTAATATCCTACCAACATAACTAAATAAACCCCAATATTATTTTATTTCACTTACATTATTATACCTTTTATCACTAGAAATCTATTATTTCACATAATTTTCATTTCGCTTTCATATTTTTTTCCATTCCATTTTATACAATGTTAACGTGGAAGGAGATATTGTAAAATTCTATTAATATACTATTAATATAACATATACAAATAAATTAAACATTTCTCATGCTATATAAACGTAGCTCACATACTATTATAAACACGTCATAACAGTGTTATGAAACTCCTAAAAACAACTATCCTTCCACTCATTCACAAAACAACATTAAGTTGTTTTTTTACATTTCAGGCACAAAAAACGACATTTCGTGGAAAAATTCTTGAATTTTATGCTTAACTATTATAAAATCTACTTATCGAAAGTAAAGGGGATGAAGTATTTTTGACAAAAGTAATTAATATCATTGGCGTTGACAACAATGATAATTTTAGAAAACATGAAAAAGATCTCTTACTAGAGATACAAAAAGATGAAGGAATCGACTTTAAAATTTCATTATTTAAAGAGTATGATCAAAGTTTCTTCCAAGAATTGCAACATAGCGAAAATAATATCTTATTATTAGATATAATCACAAAAGAGAATGATGGAATAGAAGTTCTCCGACAAATTCGTCAAAATGACAAAAGAAGCTTAGCTATTTTTGTAAGCGGACACGAAAAAACATATGGCAAAAAAATATTAAAAGACACTCTAGATATCTATACTTTTATCACAAAAGATATAAATTTTGATAAAGAGTTTAAACAGAAAATAAAACTTGCATTAAAAGAACGAGAATTAAATCAATTTATTCAAGTGTATGATGAAAAAAATACTGCAACTTTAATACCGATTGATACTATTTTATATATATCAACTGAATTAAGGAAAATGAAAATTACAACAAATGATGATAAAGTCTTTTATACTAATACACCGTTACACAAATTACTAAAACAATTAGGAACAGATTTTGCATCATGTCATAGAAGCTGTATCATTAATCTTAGACGAGTTCAAAGAATAGACAAAACAAATCGAATTATTTATTTCGATAATCAAAATTCAACAAATTGTGTATCTAGAGACAAAATAAAAAAAATTAACGAATTAATTCCAAAAATAGGTTAAGTATTTGTTATAAAATAAAAAAGAATAATCACAGCAATAGTTTAAATACCTATTATTGAACTAAATTTTATAATTTAAAAAAATAGTGTAATATAACCAAAACAATTCACACTATTTTTTTATTAAAGAATTATGCTATACTTTAGAATTGATAAATATTTAAAACAATAACACTACATATTATATCATCTACAATATATGATATATAAGTTAATGAGTACATATTCGTTTTTTGCCTGTCACACATAGATTTATTTTGTTATCAATCATTATATTTAGTGCAATTTATTAGAAACATATTCAAAAAATTAATTTCTCTCATAACCAGCATGTCATTACATCACCGATGATACTCATAAAAGTTAAATAAAAAAGTCTTTTTTTATGATGTCTCCAAAATGAAAAATTACATCATAAAGTAAAGACTTTTTAAAATACAAAATGGTGTCCTGTACAGAATTCGAATCTGTGACCCTTTGATTAAAAGTCAAATGCTCTACCAGCTGAGCTAACAGGACAAATAATAAGTGGCTGCCTCGGCTAGATTCGAACTAGCGCATGCCACAGTCAAAGTGTGGTGCCTTACCGCTTGGCTACGAGGCAATCTAG
>CALWKK010000050.1 GCA_944381245.1 uncultured Clostridia bacterium | reverse complement strand
ATTCACACAAACTTATTAAGACAAGCAATTTATTTGAGTTCAAAATATGATGTTATGGCTACTAATCCACCATACTTGTCGCCATCATCAAATGATAAATTAAAAAAATTTGCAAATACATTTTATCCAGATAGCAAGACAGATATGTTTGCAATGTTTATGGAAATCCCTTTGATGAAAGAAAATGGTTTCCTTGCAATGATAAATATGCATAGTTGGATGTTTTTAAGTAGTTATAGTGAGTTAAGAAAAAAATTACTATTAACAAATTTTGTATCTATGTGTCATCTTGGTGCTAGAGCTTTTGAAGATATTGGTGGTGAGGTAGTTCAAACGACTACATTCGTAATTAGAAAAACAAATTTGTTTAATTATCAAACAAAGTGGTTTAGACTTTTAGAGCAAAATTCGCAACAAGAAAAAGAAAATAAATTTTTGGGAAAAAATAAAAATGGACAGGTCTATATTTCCACGATACAATCTTTTATAAATATTCCGGGGAATACATTTGCATATTGGTTAAGTAATAAGGTAATTTCATTATTTAATAATAAAGTTTTTGATGAATATGTATTGTTTAGACAGGGTATGGCAACTTCTGACAACAATAGGTTTTTAAGATTTTGGCAAGAGGTTGATATTCGTAAATTATGTTTTAATGCAACTGATTTGAAATCGGCTCAAAATTCCAAAGCTAAATGGTTCCCATATAACAAAGGAGGAACATTTAGAAAGTGGTATGGGAATGCCGAATATATTGTTAATTGGGAAAATGATGGTGCAGAAATGAAAGAATTTACATCTCATCTTCCACAAGGAATGAATGTAAGATTAAAAAGTAGAGAATATTATTTCAAAGAAACATTTAGTTGGTCAAAAATTGCTGGAACAAACATTTCTTTTAGATATTATCCTTATGGATTTGCTTTTGATGTCGCAGGGTGTTGCGTTTTTGATGTTGGTAAAAGATTGTATTATTTATTGGGACTATCAAATTCAGTTATTACAAGAATAGTGATGAGCGCAATAAGCCCAACATTAAATTTTGAATTAGACCACTTAAAAAAATTACCAATTATTGAAAGTAGCGAACGTATTATTGATGTCATAGTGAAAGATAATATAAATTTATCTAAAAATGATTGGGATTTAGATGAAACAAGTTGGGATTTTGAAAAAAATCCACTATTGGCAGTTAGAGAAAATTTAAGGCAAATTGAAATAAATCATCAAGACGCTCTTAAAAAAGCTATGTTAACCATAAAAGAAATTTTAGCAAAATACAAGATCCAATACGTTGACGATTTTTCGGGAAAAACTTTTGGAGAATATTTAGAAAACGAAAAAGAAGATATATTATTATATATAAAAGATCAAAATAAAATCTATTTAAAGATTGAAGATCCTGAGTTATTAGAAAATATTACAAAGGAAATAACAAAAAATTTAGAAAAAATTTATTATTTTGTTAAAGACTTGGGTTCAATGTCTATCAATTCAAATTTTATAAATACAAAAGAATTGAAAATTATAATCGGATATTCTTTACAAGAATTTTATAGTCAATATAAAAATGAAGTAAATGCAAGATTTGACCAATTAAAGAAAAACGAAGAAGAACTTAATAGAATTTTTATTGATATTTATGGATTGCAAGATGAACTTACACCAGATGTTGAAGATAAAGATATAACGGTTGCAAGAATTTACGATAAAAAAGAAGATATTCAAGAGAGTATGAAAGGCAATATTTATGTTAGAACAAAACAAGATGTTGTTAAAGATTTGATTTCATACATTGTTGGGTGCACTTTTGGAAGGTATAGTCCTTATAGAGATGGATTACAATTTGCAGGTGGAACTTTTGATTGGGGGGAGTTTCTTGATGATGAACGAAAATTGAAATATCATAAATCAACTGAGAATATGACAATTTCAGATAGATTTATGCCAAGTGAAGATAATTGTATTGTAAACACTGATAATGATTATGTTGAGTTTAGTCTAGTAGATAGAGTAATTGAATTTATAAGTGTTATTTACGGACAAGCAACATTAGAAGAAAATTTAAGATTTATCGCAAATGCTCTTGATGAAAAATCTAATGACACACCAAGAAATGTAATAAGAGAATATCTTGCAAATGATTTCTTTAAAGACCATTGCAAAAAATATCAAAACAGACCAATTTATTGGCAATTTGATAGTGGTAAAAATGGTGGATTTAGAGCTCTTATGTATCTTCACAGATATGACCAAAACACTATTCCTACTGCAAGACTTTCATATCTTCACGATATTCAATGGAAATATGAACACGAGAAAGATAGGCTTGAACAATTTATTGAGAAGTCAAATATAACTGCTGAAAAAGCAAAAGCGAAGAAAGAACTTGACCTAATCAACAAACAAATACTTGAATGTAAAGCTTATGATGAAATTCTTAATCACGCTTCAAATATGAACATTCAAATTGACCTTGATGATGGTGTAAAAGTCAACTATCAAAAATTTCAAAAACTTGACGGAGACAAAGATAAAAACATCTTTTCAACCCACCTAAAATTTTAAGGAGCAGAAATGAAAATAAAAATTACCAGTAATTTTAAAGAATTTGAAAAGGAATTAAATAATAAGGTCAAACAGATAATTGATAAGGAACAGAGAACAATGCAAACACAAAATCAAGGTTTTATACTAGATGATGAAAGTGAAAAATTATTAAAAACACTCTTATCAAGTGAAAAACCTTTTCCACAAAGTCTTAAAGAAATGTTTTTTAAATCAAATGGTGAACCATTAGATTACTATGAAGATGAGCATTTACGAGCTATAATTCACGAATTGGTATCTTATGGACTAATTTCAGTAAAATGGGGCGATGGATTCCCTATTCTAGGCAGAATTGAACAAAAAGGTAGAAGTTATTTTGAAATGAAAGAAAAGTATTTACAAATATATAATCAAGGTGAAAGTATGCAATTTAAACTACTAGACAAAGAAAGTGAAAAAGTTTTGAAAGAATTATTATCAAATAAAGAATTTTGTAATAATCCGTGTTTTATTATTCCTAATAATTATTCACCAACAGTTATAGAAAATTTGATAAATTTAGGATATTTGTATAGTAAAAAAGGCGTTCAATATTTTACAGATGGTGGGTATGTTTGTGGAGCACGATTAACACAAGCGGCAAAAACTTATGATGAAATGAAGGAGAAATTTGAAAAAATGAATAACAATAAAACTTATAATAATTATGGTGTTTATAATGACTTGTCTGGCTCAAATTTTGAAAATTCAAATGTAATGGTCGGAAATACAAATTCAACTCAGAATATAACAATTACTAATGAAATGGTCGATGAAATTATAGATACTATTACAAGTAAAATTGAAGAATATGGCTTGTCAGACAAAAATAAGCAAGAATTGAAGGATTTATTGGAAGATTTAAAAGAAAAACAAGTAAAGAAGCCTAATCTTTTGAAAAGGGCATTACAAGGAATATGGAATTTCGCAAAAGATGTAGGGTGTCAAGTTCTTGCAACATATTTAGCTTATAAATGTGGATTTTAGGAGCAGAAAATGAGCAAATTAGACTTTAAAGAAGTATCAAAAGAATTAAACATTATGTTAAACAAAAGGCCACGAGATGGTCAGGT
>CALWKK010000049.1 GCA_944381245.1 uncultured Clostridia bacterium | reverse complement strand
ATTTTCTCTAACACTATAAGTCCTCCTATTTTTATAAGAAAATTGGACATTAACGAAATCAAAGATTTCGATGTCCACATGCACAAAATTGCTTCGCAATTATTGTGCGTATCAAGGTAAATTAACCTTTTTGTATACGTAAAAATCTTCGATTTTTCCTATACAATAAAAAATTAATCAAACAGTAAAAAAATTTAGAAAGATTTCCTGAAAATTTTTGTTTTCAATTGACTGAGGAAGAACTAGATATAATGTGGTCACAATTTGTGACCTTAAATAAAAATGCTATGGATTAACATAGAAAATATTTACCATATGTATTTACTAAATAAAGAATTACTATACTTTTTGGAGGTGATATTATATATTATGAAAATAAATAGAAATATTATTAACCTTATTAAGAGAAATGATGATAAGTTTAAAAATGTGAAGTTTAATCAAAATGAGATTTTAAAGAAAGAATTTTATACATCTTTGAAAAAATATGAATTTGCATTAACTAAAAAATCTGCATATGAAATAGCTCTATGGATAGAATCAAATGAAAAACATCTATCAATTTCTCAAAGAATAAACTATATAAAATATTATGCTGGAGAAATTTTACTAGTTGATTTAGGTTCTAATAATTATGATGGAGAATTTTCATATATTCATCCTGTAATTGTCATAAAGGAAACACCCACTAAAATGTTTATAGTTCCTTGTTCCAGTGGAAATCCACGAAAAAATTCTCATGGAATTATATATCCTGAATATGAGATTGGTGGAATCAAAGATGGTTTTAATAAAAATACTGTTGTTATGCTAATGAAGCAAGATTTATTGATAAAAATAGAGTTATCTCTAAACTAGGAAAAACAACTCAATCTTTTTTCGACAAAATTTGTTATAAATTATTTTATCAATTAGCTGAATCATTAAATTTTAAAATTAAAAGCTTTAAAAATCTATTATATTTTTTTATTTTATGTAAAATTCTTCTTGACATACAATATCTTAAGTGTTATACTATACATAAATTATAGAAGGCTTTGTGCCTTGCCGTGAGAATATTCTCATGATGCAAAGTGTCATAGCTTAATACTTGATAACAAGTGTTAAGCTATATTATTTTACTATTTAGTTACGTTATTTAAGGATATATCCTAATTGCTTTTAAAAATTTTGTTTCTCCCTTGAATTTTTTGTTTAAAAAAGATATAATTTTAGTCATAACAATATTCTATGTGAGGGGATAAAAAATGAAGCTAGAACAAAATGAAAAACCACTTTTATTTTCTGAAACAACTATTCCAGATATATTTTTTGCAGAGCATTTAACAGAATTGCCTGGGGATTATTTGAAGATTTATCTATATTTAATATTTTTATCTAAGTATGGTAAAGATATTAAATTAAATGATTTGTCTAAAAAATTAAATATTCCTTTAAAGGTTATTAATGATGGTCTTAAATTTTTAGAAGAACATGGTTTAGTAACAAAAAAAACTACTGGATATATAATTGTGGATTTACAAGAGGCTACTCTTCATAATTTATATACCACTAATTTAACTATGTCTAAAGAAAAAATAGCTAGAACTGCTAAAAATCAATTTAGAGTTAAAGCTATTGAGCATATTAATAATATGTATTTTCAAGGTATAATGGGGCCTTCTTGGTATAATGATATTGATATTTGGTTTAATAAATATGGCTTTGATGAACAGGTTATGATTGCTTTATTTGATTATTGTTATAAACGTAGCGCATTGCATCGTAATTATGTTCAAACTGTTGCTGAAGCTTGGGCTTCAAATAAGATTAAAAGCTGGAATGATTTAGATCAATATTATGCAAAACAAGAAAATTTGAATAAATATAAGAAGTTAATTGCTAAAAAGCTTGGAAAACATGGTGGTTTGACTCAATATGAAGAAGCATATATTGAAAATTGGGTTTTAAATTTTGGTTATGATATGAATATTATTGAAATTGCTTTAAAAAGGACTACTTTTAAGCAAAACCCTACTTTTGAGTATATTAACAAAATTATTACTGATTGGCATGAAAGAAATTTAAAAACACCTGATGAAGTTAATGCCTTTGTTGAACAAAGAAAAGTTCAAGATAAGAGTACTAAAGAATTGAAATCTAAGGTTAATAAAGCAAATTATGAACAAAGAAAATATGATAATCTTGACTTTTTATATGCAAATCCAGTAAAAAAAGAAGATTGAAGGGATGATGGCTAAATGTCTAATGAAATTTTAAATACTTTATTAAAAGAATATGAACAAAAAAAATTGAAAGCTGAAATGGATTTAGGTAAAAGAAAAGCTGATTTGTATTTTAAGTTTCCTGAATTACAAAGGATTGAAGATGAATTAAATAGACTATCTTTTGAAACTGCTAAAAATCTTTTGAATAAAAAAGGTTCACTTGCTGATTTTGAAAAAAAGGTAGAAGAATTGAAATACAAGAAAGCTTGCATTTTACATGATGCAAATATACCATCAAATTACTTAAAACCTTATTATTCTTGTACAATGTGTAATGATACTGGATATGTTACAAATAAAGATTATAAAACTGAAATGTGTTCATGTTTAAAGCAAAAATTATTAGATATTTCTTTTAATAAGTCTAATATGTCTAATCTAGATAAAGAAAACTTTGATACTTTTAATGAAAATTTATTTGCAGATGATGTTGATGTTTCAAAATATAAGTTTAATATTTCTCCAAGAACTAATATGTTGAATATAAAACAAAAATGTATAGAATTTGTAGATAATTTTGATAATCCTGAATATAAAAATTTATTATTTACAGGAAATACTGGTTTACGGAAAGACTTTTATGTCAAATTGTATTGCAAGAGAATTATTAAAAAAAGGAAAAACTGTACTTTATCAAACTGCTACTGTATTACTTGAGACCGTAATAGATTATAAAATGAGTAAACAAAAAAATTATACTGAAAATGTGTTAAAATCTGTCTTAGAAAGTGATTTACTAATTATAGATGACTTAGGATCTGAGAGTTTAAATAGTATGAAATTAAGTGAGTTGTTTAATATAATTAATACTAGGATTTTAAATTTGAATCAAAAAATAACTAAAACAATAATTTCTACCAATTTAAAAATAAAAGATATTTTTAATAACTATGAAGAGCGAATAGGTTCTCGTATTGCAGGTTATTATGATATATATTGTTTCTTTGGAGATGATTTAAGATTTAGAAATAGATAATAAATAATAAAAATCCCCTTTATTGGGGATTTCTTTTATAATTTCATTTGTCCATCACTTGGATTATCTATTTCTTCTGGTGTTAGAGTTTCAATACTTACAACCTTTCCACCATCATTTGTTCTCATTAGAGTTACACCTTGTGTTGATCTTCCAAGAACACTTACATCTTTTACACTAATTCTTATAATTGTTCCTGTGTCTGTAATTAACATTACATCATCGTCTTCAGTTGCAATTCTTACTCCAACTAATTTTCCTGTTTTTTGTGTGATTTTATATGTTATTACTCCTTTTCCACCTCTAATTTGAACTCTATATTCATCTAATTCTGTTCTTTTTCCAAATCCATTTTCAGTAATTGCAAGTAATGTTGCTTTTCCTCCAGCTATTACTGATTCCATTCCAATTACTTCATCATCTTCATCTAGTCTAATTCCTATAACACCTTGAGAAACTCTACCAATTGGACGCACATCTTTTTCATCAAATGTTATACACATACCATTT
>CALWKK010000048.1 GCA_944381245.1 uncultured Clostridia bacterium | reverse complement strand
TGAAGAAGATGATGCTAGACCTACAATAATAAAAAAATATACTAGTGAACCAACTTTTATAACTTGTTTATCAGGCAAATTTAGTACAGTATATTTATTAGATGAATTTATTGAAAACGAAATAGATATATGAAAGTGAGAAAATTATGGAAAAATTTATAAGATGGGAAAACTTAAGTAAAGTAAATGAAAAGTATTTTAAAAAATTTTATACAGAATTAAAAGAAATAGAAAAAACGGGTTTATACACTATGGGCAAAAATGTGGAAAAATTAGAAAATGATATAGCAAGTTATATAGGTACAAAATATGCAATAGCATGTGGAAATGCATTAGATGGTTTAACATTAGCCATAAAAAGTTTAAATATACCAGAAGGAAGTGAAATAATAGTTCCTTCTAATACGTTTTATGCTTCGGTTTTAGCTATTTTAAGAAATAATATGTTACCTATATTTTGTGAGCCTGACATTGATACATTTAATATAACAGCAGAAAGCATTGAAAAGCTAATAACAAATAA
This sequence comes from uncultured Clostridia bacterium, assembly GCA_944381245.1. Taxonomy (GTDB): domain Bacteria; phylum Bacillota; class Clostridia; order Christensenellales; family UBA1242; genus UMGS687. The sequence goes on along the minus strand of CALWKK010000048.1, from coordinate 3,505 downwards.
AACAAAAGCAATTTTAGTTGTCCATTTATATGGAAACATGTGCGATATGGATAAAATAAATGAATTAGCCCGAAAAAATAATTTATATGTTATTGAAGATTCTGCACAAGCCTTTGGTGCAAGTTACAAAGGAAAAATGGCAGGAAATTTATCAGATGCAGGTGTATTCTCCTTTTTTCCAACTAAAAATCTTGGAGGAATAGGAGATGCTGGAATGGTTGTAACTAATAATGTAAATATATATAATTATATCAAATTAGCAAGAAATTATGGAGGAGAAAAATACAATTATCAAATTCAAGGAATAAATAGTAGAATGGATGAAATTCAAGCAATATTCTTGAAAGAAAAACTAAAAGATATAGAGACAATAAACAATTTAAAAACAAGAAATGCGAATTTGTATTTGCAAAATATAAAAAATAAACAAATAATTTTGCCAACTACTACTATTGAAAGTAAGAATGTTTATTACATATTTCCAATTAGATGTAAAAAAAGAGATGAATTAAAAGAATATTTGCTAGAAAATGGAGTAGAGTCTCTTATACATTATCCCATTGCTTTGAATAAAATGAAAGTATTTGAAAAAATGAATAGAAGTTTCAAAATTGCAGAAGAGATAAGTGATACAGAATTAAGTTTACCATGTTCTGCATCTCACTCAGTTGAAGAAATAAAAAAAATAGTTAGTTTAATAAATAAATTTAATTAATGGAGGAAATATAATGAAATTTAAAATAAATAGAAATGATGAATATTTACAAGAATTAAAGAAAACTGTATCAGCAAATTATAATTTGAAAATAAATGATATTAAAGAGGCAAACAGAGGTATTGACGGAGAAACATGGAATATCTACCTAGACAATAATCAAAAGGTTTTTGTAAAAATGGGATATTTAAAAGATCACATACAAAGGCTAAAAAGAAGTGTAAATGCAATACAATATATGCAAGAGAATGGAGTCAATAACATAAATAAAATTATAAAAAACAATAAAGGAAGAAACTATATTGAATTTAACAATGAAATTGTAGTTTTATTTGAATATATAGACGGACAAGTAGACTTTGATATTCCATATACTAGAGTTATGGAAAATTTAATTAAAATATATAAATTAGGAGATAATCAAATTATACAACGAGAAGATTTTAAAGTGAAAGAAATAATTGACAATTTAAATAAAGCAATTAATTCAATAAATAATAATGAGACAAAACTGAAAAATATGCTTAACTTATATAATGTACAGATACAACAAGATATTAATAACTTATTAAAACTGCAAAGAATAGTAAATAAGACGGGAAAAAAATTTATAACGCATGGTGACTGTTGTGTAAATATAATAGAAGGAAAAGAAAAAGATTGTATAATAGATTGGGATGATGCAATGGTCGCTCCAATCGAAAGAGATTGTTGGTTTTTTATGAATGTAAAAAGTAAAATAGATGATATAAACCAAATGCTAATAAAAAATCGGCATAGATTATAAAATTTCTAATGACTTATTATCATATTATGCTTATAAAAGTTTTGCAATATATTTGACTGATGATATAAATAAATATATAGAATTATTAGATGACACAATTTTAAATGATATAGACGATTTATTTAATGGTTGGGTAAGACAAAGAATGGATGCAATTGTAATTTAAGATTTAAAGTATAGAGGATGTAAAATGGAAAAAGATAATGCTAGGAAAAACGTGTTACTATTAGCTCTAATACAATTTTTTAACCAAATAAATTTTTACTCTGTTATTATAATATTGTATTTTGCAGATATAACGGGTTCATATATGCTAGGAATGAGTATATTTAGTATTGCAACAATTTCTACAGCTATTTTAGAAGTACCAACAGGAATACTATCTGATAGAATCGGTAGAAAGAAAACAATAGTTTTGGGTAGTATTTGTTCCATAATATCAAATATAACATTGTTAATAACTTATAATTATCAGTTGCTTATTGTTTATGCAATATTTAATGGACTTGAAAAGTCATTATTTAGTGGAAATAATGATGCATATGTCTATGACAATTTAAAACTAAAAGCAGAAGAACGTACATATGTAGGAGTTATAGGAAAAGTAAAATCAATGACATATTTAGCAAGTGCAATTTCTGCATTAATAGGAGGGGTACTTTTATTTATATTTTCCTATAAACTTGTTATAGCTATATCAATAATACCAAAAATTATACAATTGATACTTAGTATTAAATTAAAGGAAACTAAAAAATATAATGCTGATAATAATTTAATAAAAAATATTAAGTTACCATTTAAAGAAGTTATTAAAAATCATATATTAATGAGAAAAATACTAGCAGATAGCATTATGAAGTCAATTAATGAATCATGCTATCAATTTAGAACAACTTTTTACCAAATAGTATGGGTGGAGTGGGCATTAGGAATACCTAGAGTATTATCAAACATTGGTGCATTTGTGTCTAACTGGATAGGGGAAAAGGTTGTTTCAAAAATGAGTAGAAAGAATATAATCATTTTTTCTAATACATATAGTATATTTTCGAATATATTAGGTGCAAGTTTACAAAATGTACTATCTCCAATAGTAATGGTATCAAATTCGTTATTTCAAACAGAATATATTGATGCTGAAATTGAACAAAAACTATATAAAGACGAATATAGAGCAAGCATGGGGTCTATAAAATCGCTATTTGAAAATTGCTTTTTTTCACTTTTTTCAGTTTTCCTTGGTGTTTTAGCCGATAATTTTAGCATTATTGCAGCTTTTATTATTTTTCAATTGTTGAGAATAATTCCATTAATAATGACTGTTAAAATTATTAACAACATGAAAAAGCAAAATTATTTCGGTGAACTAAAATTGACATAATAGTGTAAAAATGATATACTATTGACTGATGAATAATCACTTTTATTACGATAGGAGTATTTAAGAGAGGAGTGAAAAAATAAACGAAAAAGAAACTAGTATTAACTTGTAACTTTAGTTTTAAGGAGGATTTTACTTATGAAAGTTAATTTAGTTGCTTATCTGGATGCAAATTATTTGCATAAAGCACTTGTATGCTATGATTCGTTACGTAATTTCTATGCAGGTAAGTTTCGGATGTATGTTTATTGCTTTGATAAAATAACATTCGATATTTTGAGCAAATATAATTTGGAGGATTTAATTCCGATACCAAAGGAAGAATTTGAAATTCCCGAAATTTTGGCTCAAAAAAGTAGTAAGAAAAGTTATGAATATTTCTGGACTTATACACCTACAGTATTGCTGCAAACGATGATAATAAGACCAAAAAATGAAATTGTTGTGTACATGGATACAGACATGATGTTTTTTGATTCACCACAGAGTATCTTTGATGAACTTGAAGACAAAGATGTACTTATCCAACCTAACAATTTTTCTGTAAATGAAAGATGGCAATTTGAGCCAATTGGATATTATTGTACTTCTTTCAATATTTTTAGGAACAATGAAAATA
>CALWKK010000047.1 GCA_944381245.1 uncultured Clostridia bacterium | reverse complement strand
TTTTAAATTAAAGTTAATGGGACTTATTTTTATTATTTTGATAAATGTTTTATCTTTTAATTGAATAATTCCATTATTTAAAATTCTTTCAAAAGGCATCCATTCTTGTACAGTATTATTTTTTTGATTCATTTTCCTCCTTCCTTACTGGTTTACTATTAATATATAAATTACAAGGATCAACATCTTCTCCATCTTCCCATTCAATTGTAATTCCATCTGCCACTTTTACTTTTTGGAATTTTTCTTTATCTCTAATATTTTTATAAAAGTCATATTTTAATAATTCTTTCATGTCATATATTCTTTGTTCTCCATTTCTAAATATTAATAAAACTTTATAATCTTCTAGAGCTTTTACTTCTTTTAATTTAGGGCACATTGTTTCCTCCTTATCTTAATGGTTCAATTGTAAAAAATCCATTATCTTCATTAATAGTTTTCCATAATAAATAACATTGTCTTTAAAAAACATTCTAATGATAATACCATAAAATTGTGAAATAACCGGCACTCATTCACCTCCTTTATTATAGCAATTTATTTTTTTACTTTCAAGTGAAATTAAAATAAAGAAATAAAAAATTAGATTAAAATAATTCATGAATTAATTCTATTTTTATATTACAATATTTTACAAAAAATGTCAATTAAAATCGTTCGACTAGATTCGACATATTCTGATATATAAATAATAACTGAAAAAAATAATTTTAAATTTTTTTATTTTTTTGAATAAAATAAAAATAAAATTACATAATAAGAATATAAGGTTGATATTAGTTTAAATAAGAATTTGATAGGGTTATAATTTTTAGTTTTATCAAATTCGAGCAAAGATTTATTGTTGCTTATATTAGGTGATAATAGGTCGGCGATGAGAATCAATTATTTGTATTTAAGCTGTATTTATTTTACTTTTGTTATTTTAATGAAAATAGAATTTTAATATATGGTTGAAAATAGAGATAATTGATTCAAAGTTAAGATTATTCTTGTATTTATTAATGATTGCTATTAGTCCTTCTAGGATGAATGTGGTTATTAAAAGTGCATTTGTAGTCGAGCGACTGATTTATTTATTTGATGAATAGCTTATTTGTGCAGTAATGTACATTAGGTTAATAATTAGGTAAATAGGTTTTAGCTGAAGATTAATACCAGCTTTATCGATAATAGCAGATAAGAAAAATCTTATCTGCTATTAAATTTTATTATTGATTTTAAAAAATGATATTTTAAGCAATTTTCTTTAAAAATTAATTCATTAATAATACTTATACATCTAAGTTTGTAACATATTTTGCATTTTCTTCAATAAATTTTCTTCTTGGTTCAATTTCATCTCCCATTAATAGTGTAAAGATTGCATCTGCTTTCATAGCATCTTCCATTGTTACTTTAATTAAAATTCTTTTTTCAGGATCCATTGTTGTTTCCCATAATTGCTCTGGGTTCATCTCTCCAAGACCTTTATATCTTTGAATTCCAACTTGATCTCTTGCAATTTTCTTTTCTTCTAATTCTTTAAATGCTTTTGCTAAATCATCATCTGTATAACAATAAATATCTTCCATTCCTTTTTTAGATAGTTTATATAATGGTGGTTGCGCCAAATATACATTTCCATTTTCTATTAATGGTCTCATATATCTAAAGAAAAATGTTAATAATAATGTTCTAATGTGTGCCCCATCTACATCGGCATCAGCCATAATAATAACTTTTCCATAACGAATTTTGCTAATATCAAAATCTTTTCCTATTCCCGCACCTACTGCTAAAATAACTGGTTGCAATTTATCATTATTGTAGATTTTATCTGCTCTTGATTTTTCTACATTAAGCATTTTTCCCCATAATGGAAGTATTGCTTGAAATTTTCTATCTCTTCCCTGTTTTGCGCTACCTCCTGCAGAGTCTCCCTCTACAATATATACTTCACATTCTTCTGGATTTTTGCTACTGCAATCTGCTAATTTTCCTGGTAATGTAGAAGTTTCTAATGCACTTTTTCTTCTTACTAATTCTCTTGCTTTTCTTGCTGCTTCTCTTGCACGTGATGCATTGATACATTTTTCTAGTATTGCTTTTCCTACTGCTGGATTTTCTTCTAAAAAAGTAGATAGTGCATCATTTACTAAACTAGAAACAATACCTGTCACATTACTGTTTCCTAATTTCGTCTTAGTTTGTCCTTCAAATTGAGGTTCTTTTACTTTAACTGAAACAACTGCTGTAATTCCTTCTCTGATATCTTCACCTAATAAATTAGGGTCTTTTTCTTTAATTAAATTATGTGCTCTTGCATAATCATTAAATGCTTTTGTTAACCCTCTTTTAAATCCTTCTAGATGAGTTCCACCTTCAATTGTATTAATATTGTTTACAAATGTATAAATATTTTCTGAATAAGCTGTTGTATACTGAAATGCAACTTCTACTGGTACTTCCCCATCTTTTTCTATATAAATTGGTTTATCATGAATTTTTTCTTTATTTTTGTTTAAATATTCTACAAATGAATTTAATCCACCTTCAAAATGAAATTCTGCTTTTTTAATATTTTCTGGATCTCTTAAATCTTGAATATTAATTTTTAGACCTTTTGTTAAAAATGCTATTTCTCTAAATCTTGTTTCTAATGTTTCATATTCATAATTTAATGTTTCAAAAATAGTTCCATCTGCTAAAAATCTAACTTTTGTACCTGTTTTATCAGAATCTCCTATTCTAGTTAATGTTTCTACTGTTTTTCCTCTTTCAAACTTCATTTCATAGATTCCGCCATCTCTTTGAATGGTTACTTCTGTCCATTCAGATAACGCATTTACAACTGATGCACCTACTCCATGAAGACCTCCAGAAACTTTATATCCACTATCTCCACCAAATTTTCCACCAGCATGTAGTTTTGTATAAACAGTTTCTGCTGCTGATATTTTTGTTTTTGGGTGTATATCTACTGGAATTCCTCTTCCATTATCTTCTACACTAATAATATTGCCTGGTTGTATTTCTATATTAATTTGTGTACAATATCCTGCTAAGGCCTCATCAACACAGTTATCTACAATTTCATAAACTAAATGATGTAATCCTCTAACAGAAACACTACCAATATACATTCCAGGTCTTTTTCTAACTGCTTCTAATCCTTCTAATACTTGAATTTGATCTGCACTATACTCATGTTCGAATTTTTCCATTTTTTAGATTTCCTCCTTCAACTTAGCATTTCTTTCCATGTTTATACGGTCTTGTTTCATTGTATTCTACTTTTTCATTTATAATTTTATCTAAATCAATATTATAAGCCCCACAGAAATCACATATCCTTAAAATAACATCTGCTAATTCTGATGGAATACCACATGGCTTTTCACCATTTTCATAATATGTTTCATTATATTTTTTTCCTATTCTATATTCTTCAAATGCTTCTGATAATTCTGAATGCATTAATGAAATAATTTCTCCAAAGTTTCTTTCATTTTCCCAAAAGCCATGGTCTACTGCATTTTTGTGAACTCTTTCTACTAATTCATTTAACATTTTTTTCTCCTTCCACTCCTCTTTTACCTTTATTATCATATCACTAAATAGCTTTATTTTGCAAATATTTTTTATTGACTTTTTTTATTTTCATGTTATAATAAAAATAGGAAATGGAGAAACCACAAACGTGGTTTGCCAAGTTTATATGTGAAAACACATCTAACTCGCAAAGTTTACAGATGTGTTTTTATTGGTTGATTATCTTTTCATAATATTTTTCCTTCTTGAACCTGATATATCTGATAATCTTTTCCTAAATCCAACTCTTCTAACTCCATTTTATCTGTACAAGTAATAATGACCTGTGTATCTTTAATATATTGTAAAAAACTTTTTCTCCTATTTTCATCTAATTCTGACATAAAATCATCTAGTAATAAAATCGGATATTCCCCTATTTCATCATAAATCACATATAATTCTGCTAATTTTAAAGTAAGGATAGATGTTCTATGTTGCCCTTGTGAACCATAAATTCCTACTTCTT
>CALWKK010000046.1 GCA_944381245.1 uncultured Clostridia bacterium | reverse complement strand
TTCTAAAACTTTATCTAAAATATTAGCAAATCCGACACATACAATTTTATCTCCTGATAAAACTGAAGATAAATCCCTCGAAATATTATAGTCTTCATTTTTGCCCTCATGAATATATACCCTATCTCTCACTAAATCATAAGCATACATCACTTGTTCTAATGGACTTAAATTATATTTTTTAATTTTTGAAACAATTTCATTAATTGCATTAACAGTATTTTTATAATCAATTATTCCAATTCTTTGTTGATTTCCATCAATACAGACTTTTAAATTTTCTAATGTTGTAAAGTATTCATCTATTGATGCTAAATCTTCATTATTAATAGAAAATTCTTCATTTAATATTAATGGATATGATTTAATAATTGGATTATTTTTTACATATTCAGCAGTTTCTGATGTTGATTCTAAATAAATTTCACTAATTGTTGACGATATATTTATATTACTATTTAATAAATTATTAACTGTTTCTATTGAATCGTCAAATGTATCATCATCATCTTGAATTTTGCTATTTTTCATATAATCTAATTCATTCTTTAACATCTTTCTTAAGCTTTCTTCTCTTAATAATTCACTAAAATTAGTATTACTTGAAGTATATAAATCAAGAACTATTGTATTTGAATCAAATGATATACCCATTCCAATTTGTGGTTTTGAGTATTCATCACGTATTTTTAAATTAATAACTGTTTCCATTCTATTTCCCCCTTTTATTTTCTTAATCTTTTAATATGTTTTTGAACATCCATTAATTCTTTATTACTTAAAGATGAACATTGATATATATGTGGATAAATTTGATCATCATCAGGAATATATCCCATTTTTTCTAATTGCTTTAATGGATTAGACATAGTTAAACAAGTTTGATATAATTTATCATCCACAACTGTACCTGACCATGCATGGCTTCCAAGTGGATGTGAACCATTAATTGTTGTTGTATCACATTTCATATATTGATTATTTAATAGAACTTGCATTAACCTTGCTTGTCCTTCACAAATACCTTTTTTATGCAAATACGTTCCAAGTGGCTCTGATGCCCAGTTATTTATACCATTTGGATTATTACGCCATTCTCTACCATCTCTTACAACAACTGCTTCATTTGCAAAACTGATATGTCTTTTAATAAAATCATAAGCTAACCATATTTTATCAAAATCAGTAAATTCTTCTACATAATATAAACTATTTAACCTACAGTAATAATCAAAAACAATTTCTTTTAATTTAATGGCATCATTTAAAACTCTTTCATCAACTTTTTCTTTTATTTCGTATAATATTGCAGGTGTACACCAAATCAATTTTTCTTCAGGTAATAATAATTTTCCTTGAGCAGATTCTAATCTTAAATCTCTTCTCTCTAAAGAAACTGGATTACGATCAATTGTCATCTTTAAATTTGTTTCTCCATTATGTTTCCATCCTATTTTTTCCATTATTGCATTATATGCTGGTAATGTGCTATCAGATAAATTAAATGTTATATCAATAAAATGTAATTCATTAATTGCCTTCAAAAAACTATATCTCAAATAAAATTCTTCGTCTGATGTAATAATACCTTCATCATAAAAATTAGCTTCTAATAAAGGTAATTGAATGCCTTTTTTTAATGTTTGATTTATAAATTCATTATATTTATCAAAAGATAATTCTAATGATAAATATTTGGGTTTATTACTTCTAGGTAAAGGTGTTCTTTCAGCTAAAGAAAACCTATCAACTTTTACAAAACTTTGATATTTATCCATTTTAAATCCCCCTAAAAAAGACCCATTGAAAATACAATGAGTCTTTCCCCATTGTTCCACAACTGCCATAAATTATAGCATTTTTAAGGGCTTTTGTCAAATTCCTGTCAACTAACTTATTTAAATCTTCCTCCAACAAGTTGCATATCTTCAACTGATGGTGTTAAAACTAAATCTTTTGATAAAACTCTATCTTGGATAGAAGCAAGTAAAACAAATAACTGAAGTTCTGTTCTTCCCATTTGTTCATCTGGTACAAGGCCATTTTCAACTTTATCAACTAAATTTTTTGCTGCTTCAAATAATAATTCACTAGGTTGTTGATTAACATCTGCTACCATTTTTTGCATTTCTTCATCTTTTAATAATTCAGCAACATAATTTCTTTCAGCAGATAAAAATGTATCTCTTAAATGAGCAATCTCTCCACTCATGTTTTCCTTATTACTTCCTAGCATTGAAAGTTGATTTTTAATTTCATCTTCTTTGGCTTGTTCATATCTTTTATGCCAACGAAGATATGTTGTGCTTTCATAAACTCTACCTTCTTCTGCAACATATAAATGAGATTTCCCAGTTTTTTCTAATGCTTCTTGTAGTGTTGTATTTTCAAGATTAGGATTTTTCTCTCTTCTTATAGTTCCATCAGCTTCAATAGTCATTTTTCCGTCTGTATATTTATACGCTTCTAGAAAATCTTCTGCAGTTTGAAATCTTAATGTATCTTGTATCCTAAAAACTTCTGTTAATGCTTTTAATTCAGACATTGCGCTTTCATCAGTTCCATTAACTGCAATACCTATTGCATTTCTATAACCATCAAATATAAATCGTGGATCTTGTTTTTGTAATTGTGAAAATATTGCCTTATTTTCATTAGAAACATTTGTTAGTAAAACATACAAATGGTTATCTTCAAAATTACTAACCATAAATGTTTCAATATTCTTATCCCATAATTCTCTACAAGCAGGTAAACAAGCAGGTATAATATACTCACTTGGATTTGCCATAACAGTTTCTAACTCAACATAAGGATATTGATATTTTGTATTAGTATTAACATTTGTTTTTTGTCCACCAATTCTTTGTTTAAATTGTGCAATTAAATCTTGCTCATTATCTTGATTCATGATTTTCCTCCTTTGTTTCTTCTAAATAATCATCTAGATTAAATGTAAATTCAATCATTCCACTATAGTCTTTTTCATCATAACTATAATCAGTGAAAAAGGTTAAATATATTATAAATTTATTTTTTAAAAATCTAGTTATTTTTATGTCCATATCTGGCTCAACGCCATTTAATTCTTCTACATTAAACCAAGTTTCTCCACCAAAAATATAATCTTTAAAATCTATTGTTTCATTCATAGGTATATCAAGCAGTTTTTCTAATCTACAATTAAGATCAAAAGAAAACTCATATTTTTTACCATTTATATTACCATCTATCGAAAAGGATAAAGTTTTAAAAGATTCTTTCTTCTTTTCAATGAAATCTTGTTCAGTTTGTGTAACAAGTTCTATTGTCAATTTTTCATCATTTAATTTTTCTAATTCATTTAATTTAAACATTTAAAACTGCCTCTTTTCTAAATTTCAATGTTATATTTAATAATTTGAAGTGGTCTAACATTAAATTCTTCCTCACTACTACAATACCTATTATATATTTTCTCTTTTTCTTCTAATGAATGATTTCTATAATTCAAATCAATAAATTCCTTTAATAAATTAATAAATTCATTATAATTACAGTTAATAGCATTTTTTAAAATTGTAACTTGATTCCCAACGAATAAATTTGCACACTTACTATATCTATTTTCAATAGTCCTTATTATTCCGTTTTCAGTTTCTATTTCAAAACATAAATTATCTACATAATCTTCTGAAACTGGAAGTCCATCTTCAATTACTTCTGGAACAAAAATGTTTTTAATAGTGCCATTAATTTTTTCAACTAATATTTTTTTCATATTTCACCTCAATTATTTAATTTATCAAAAGAAATAGCTGTTAATTCTTTAATAGTAATAATGTAAGCAAATGCAACTGATAAAAATTCTTCATCGGATTCATAATCAGCATATATAGGTAATTCTATATCATCGTTTATTGTTCTTAAATAATCAAAAAGTTCCTTTAAATTTTTGATTATTTCATTTTTTTTATCAAATTCAGTTAATTGATTAAAAGTCGATAAATAATTTTGAAAACTATTTTCCATTTGCTTTTCTCACTTCTTTACCTTTATTTTCCTTTTTAAA
>CALWKK010000045.1 GCA_944381245.1 uncultured Clostridia bacterium | reverse complement strand
TTATAAAAAAATCAAAAACTATTTATATGAAAAGAAAAAACACTGATTTATTTGATGAATATAAAAATATTAATATTGATTCTAATTCTGATTTTAAATATGGGATTTCAGTTTTAAGAGATAAAAAACCAAAAAAGTTAATTATTAATGCCAGTGCGCTAAAATTATTAGGTGCTAAAATTGTTGATTATTTAATTGATATTTTAAGAAAAGAATTTTGTAAATATTTTAAAATTGATAATTATAAAAAAATTTTAATTATTGGATTGGGTAATAACGATATAATTAACGATTCATTAGGGCCATGTGTGGTACAAAAATTACTTGTTACTCGTGGACTTAATTATCAGCCAGAAGTGAGTGTTTTTTCACCAAATGTTTTTTCTAACACTGGAATTGAAACAAGGGATATCGTTAAATCAATGGTAGATATAGTTAAACCTGAATTAGTTTTATTAATTGATTCCTTAGCAACGCTTTCAATTTCTAGACTTTGTACCTGTTTTCAAATAATTGAAGAAGGAATAACCCCAGGTAATGCAAATTTTAAGAAAAATAAAAAAATTGATAAAAATTTTTTGGGTGTTAAAAAAATTATTTCAATAGGTGTTCCTATGCTTATTTATGCTGAATCAATTGTTAAACAAAACAAAACTTCAAATGATTTAAAAGATTTAATTTTATCGCCTTGTGATGTGAAAAAAAATATCGAAATTTTATCGGAAATAATATCAAAAGCTTTAAATTTAGCAATATTTAAAGATTTTTCAGAAGATGAAATTGAGGCTCTAACAAAATTATAAAACATTTGTTTATTTATTTTCATATATTTTTATATGGATATTATTTGTGTTATGGATAGTGGTATTGGTGGATCCAGTATTTTTTTTGAATTATTAAAATTGTTTCCTTATTACAACTATTTATATTTTTGTGATAATAAAAATGCGCCGTATGGCAATAAGAATGATGTGTTAGTCAGAAAAATCATTATTGATAACATTGAAAATATTAGACGAGATTATAATATAAAAATGCTTATTTTAGCTTGCAATACAGCAACAAGTGTTTCGGCAGACTATATTAGAAAGAATTATGATTTTCCTGTTATTGGGGTTGAGCCACCAGTAAAAGTTGCTTATGATTTGGATTATAAAGATATAACTGTTTTGGCAACTCTATTAACAATTAAGAAAAATAAAAATATAAAATTGTATTTAAGAAAAAAAGACTTAAAAATTAATTGTATTGCTTTAAAAGAACTTGCCTCTTTAATTGATAAAAATTGTAATAATCTTAATAAAATAAAACCTTATTTAGAAGAAAAATTAAAGAATATAAACTCACAATGCATTGTTTTAGGTTGTACACATTACAATCTTATTAAAGATTTAATACAACAAATAAAGCCTCAAATAAATGTTATTTCTTGTGAAAAATCAGTGGCTTCACATTCTTATAATATTATATTGAAAAATAATTTTTCAAAGTTAAGTAACAATATTATTATACAATTAAGTAAAGATGATAAAAAAATTAAAAAGTTTTTTGTTAAAAATATTAATTCTTTCGTCCAAAATGATATCCACCTAGAAACCAAATTAAATTGCTATTTAAATTAAAACTGTTAAAAGGTGTATTACATGGTTGACAAATCGATTGTGGGCAGTTTGGAAAACAGCAATGTGGATAAAAATTATTACAACAATTATTATTATAATTGTAAGGTGGAAAACAATTAAAACATGGCATTGTCGGAGGGCATGAAAATTTTGGACAAGGAGTAAAAGAACTAATTGGTCTTAAACTACAATATGGCTTGTTGATATAATAACAATCAAATTCGTGAAAATTTTTATACATTTGACCTCCTTTAATTCATCATATGAAAAAAAGCGACTCTCTGTTCGCTTTTAATTTAATGAATTATTAATTAATTATTTTTTTATTTATTTATTTATTTATTTATTTATTTCCTTAGCTTTTTGACGAAGTCGCATATTATGATCCAATTCTTTTTTTCTTATACGAATGTTTAAAGGAGTTACTTCCAAAAGCTCATCGTCACACAAAAACTCTATACAATCTTCTAAAGACATTAAAATTGGAGGAGTTAGTCGTAAAGCATCATCAGAACCGGAACTTCTACAGTTTGAAAGATGTTTTTTCTTACAAACATTAACAACAATATCATCACCTTTAGGATTTCTTCCAACAATCATTCCAGCATATACATTTGTTCCTGGACCTATAAATAAATCACCTCTTTCTTGTGCATTAAAGAGTCCATAAACAATTGCCTCACCACTTTCAAATGCAATTAAAGATCCATATTCTCTTCTTTTTATAGGTCCCTTATATTCCTCATAAGCATGAAAAACAGAATTCATTATTCCTTCGCCTTTTGTATCAGTTAAAAATTCTGATTTAAAACCGAATAATCCTCTTTCTGGGATATAGAACTCCATTTTCATTCGAGAATTATGTTCGCTCATTTGAATTAATTCACCTTTTCTTGTTCCCATTTTATTCATTATTGTTCCAACACAATCAACAGGTACGTCAATTGTTAAAATATCTATAGGTTCTAATTTTTTATTATTTTCTTCTTTTAATAAAACTTTTGGCATTGAAACTTGAAACTCATATCCATCTCTGCGCATATTTTCAATTAATATAGACAAATGCATCTCGCCTCTGCCACAAACGGTAAACGCTTCTGTTGAAGTTGTGTCTGTTACCTTTAATGATAAGTCTTTTACTGCTTCTTTATATAACCTTTCTCTAAGATGACGGCTTGTAACAAATTTACCTTCTTTCCCAGCAAAAGGACTGTCATTAACCATAAATGTCATTTCGACAGTTGGTTTTTCTATTTCAACAAATTCAATAGGAGTAGTTTCAGCAGGAGAAGAAACAGTATCTCCAATTTGAGCTTCTTCGATTCCGGCAATACAAATTATATCTCCTGCATTACCTAATTCTATTGGAACTCTTTTTAATCCTGAAAATTCAAAAAGTTGAACTATTTTTCCTTTTATATTTTTGTTTTCATAAAAATTTGTTACGCAAATTGAGTCACCAACTTTTGCTGTTCCATTTAATATTTTGCCTATAACAAGTCTACCAACAAAATCGTTGTGTTCTGCGGCTGAAATTAGCATTTTAAAAGGTTTTGTTTCATCAGCTACAGGGGGATTAATATGAGATATAATAGTTTCAAAAAGAGGAGTCATATCTTTTCCAGTTTCATTTTCATTTAAACTACTATAACCATATCTTGCAGAACAATAAACAAAAGGTGAATTTAGTTGCTCTTCGTTAGCGTCTAAGTCTAAAAATAATTCTAAAATTTCATCTTTAACCTCTTTTATTCTTGCATCTGGTTTATCTATTTTATTTATTACTACAACGACTTTTAAATTTAATGCAAGAGCTTTTTGTAAAACAAATCTTGTTTGAGGCATAGCTCCTTCATATGCGTCAACAACCAAAAGAACACCATCAACCATTTTTAAAACTCTTTCAACTTCACCACCAAAATCAGCATGTCCAGGAGTGTCAACCACATTAATTTTTATTCCATTATACATACAACTTGCATTTTTTGATAATATTGTTATTCCTCTTTCTTTTTCAAGAGCATTAGAATCCATTATTCTGTCTTGTATAATTTGATTTTCATGAAAAACATTTCCTTGTTTTAATAATTCATTAACTAAAGAAGTTTTTCCGTGGTCAACGTGTGCTATTATTGCGATATTTCTTATATTTTTATTTTCCATATTGATTCCTTTGTAAAAAATTTTAACTTTACGAGTATACCACCGAATATTATGATTGGCAACATATTTTAAAAAATAATAAAAAAATATTAAATATTTATTGACTTTTAAACTAAAACATTGTAAAATATTTCACGCTAAGGGGTGTAGCCAAGCGGTAAGGCACCAGACTTTGACTCTGGCATGCGTAGGTTCAAATCCTGCCACCCCTGCCATAAAAATTTATGGTGGATGTAGCTCAGTTGGTTAGAGCGCTGGTTTGTGGCACCAGAGGTCGTGAGTTCGAGTCTCATCTT
>CALWKK010000044.1 GCA_944381245.1 uncultured Clostridia bacterium | reverse complement strand
TGCATTGGTAGCCAATCCTTATACTTTAGTTATAGCAGGAGTAACTGGCTTAGTAGCTGCTTTAGTTGCATTAAATAATGCTTCAAGTGAATCAGTAAAAAAGATGGAAGAAGAAACAGCAAAAATTAAAGAGCAAACAGAAGCAGTAAATGAGACAGCCCAAGCATTTAGGGATAATGTTGCAGCTAAGCAAGAAGCCTTAAATCAAAGCTTAGAAGAGCTATCTTATTACGAAAATTTATATAATGAGTTACAAACGATTGTGGATGCAAATGGTAAGGTTAAAGAAAGCTATGAGTCAAGAGCAGATTTCATTGTTACGACTTTGTCAGAGGCTTTAGGAATTGAAATTAGTTTGGTAGATAATCAAATAGCTAATTACAATGAACTTACTGAAACATTCGATAAAGTCATGGAAAAAAAGAAAGCAATGCTTACTTTGGAAAGTCAAGAGGAAGCATATACAGAAGCTATTAAAAATCGTACAGCAGAAATGGAAGCAGCAAATGAAGCTCAATTAAAAATGAACCAACTAGAAGAAGAGTACAATAAAAAAAGGCAAGAATTATTAGAAAGTCTTATAAATTCTCCATGGAATATCGATGCTCTTCAAAAAGAATTAGAAGAAATTCAAAAACAATATGCTGAATACGCAGAACAGTATAATACACATTCAGAACTGTATGAAGACTATCTAAATACAATAGGAATGTATGAAGAAAACTACCAGTTAATGCATGAAGAAAGATACTCTGAAATGATGGCAACTGAAGAAGAATATTTAGTTCGTCAAGCAACTAATGGTAAAGCATCAATCGAAAATATTCAAGAACTTATCTCACAAACTGAAGAAAATTTGAATTATTTAAAAGAGTTAAAAGAGCAAAATAATACGGATATGTATAATGCTGAAATCGAAGCACAAGAAAAACAGTTAGAAGTTTTACAAAGTGCTTTAGAAACTCAAAAAAATACTATTGCGAATGGAAATCAAGGTATTACGGATACATGGATAAATGGAATGTCTAATTTAATTAGTTCTATTGACGGTAAAAAATACGAATTTCAAAGATTGGGAAACGATACTATTCAACTATATATCGATGGTGTAAAAAATGGAGAGCCAGTTGCAAGTGAAAATATGAAAGTATTTGTATCAAATTTAATAAATCAAATTTATCAACAAAATCCAAATGCTAAAAGTGCTGGTGAAAATTTACTAGACGGCTTTTTAAATGGTATTAGTAATGTAACAAAACAAAATAACATTCTAGGAAAGGTAAGTTCATTCGCATCTAATATTTTAAATCGCTTTAAGAGTGCTCTTGACGAACATTCTCCATCTAAGGCGACTGAAGAGGCAGCAGAATTTTTTACAGCTGGTTTTGATAATGGGATTGAAAAATCAAAGGAAAAAACGTTAAAAAATATTTCTTCTTTCGGAAAAAATGTTTTAAATAGTTTCCAAAATCAATTAAGTGATGGTTTTCAAATTGATACCAATATAAATACAACTAGAAAAATGATGATGGATACTTTAATAAGTAATAGTTCGAAAATGAGTTTAGATGCAACTGCAAAAGATACCAAAAAATTAAATTCGTTGTTAGAAAAGTATATGCCTATTATTGCTGATAATTTAGAAAAATATATAGTTTTAGACGACGGAACATTAGTTGGTAAATTAGCTCCACAAATTGATTCGAGTTTAGGTTCAATTTCTTCTAAAAGAAAGCGAGGACGTTAAAAATGACAAATGGAGTAAAATTTGGAGATAAACACAGTATAACAGACTGGGATTTACTCATGACGTCTAAAGATATAGGAGAGGCTATTCCTAAAACAAATTATTTAACTATTGAAGGTCGTGATGGATCTATCGATTTAACAGAATGGGCTGGAGAAATCAAATATGATGATAGAACTCTTACATTTGATTTTGATTTGTTTGATACAAATAATTTTTGGGAAGTTAAAAAGAAAATCTCGAATTATCTAAATGGACGTAAACTAAAAATAATTTTGGATCAAGATCCTAATTACTATTATTATGGAAGATGTGTTGTTGCATCTTCTTCGATAAGTTATGGAATAGGTCACTTTACAGTTCAAGCAACGTGTGATCCATATAAATTGAAATTGAATGAAACAAATATAAGTAAAAGTGTATCGCCAGATCAAACATTTATGTTAGAGAACGAAAGAAAATCGACAATGCCAAAGGTTACAGCTACGGCTAACATAGTTTTTTCTTTTGGAGAAAAGCAATTTTCTATTTCTCCTGAAACAGTTTTTGAAAGCCCTGATTTTATTTTGAAAGAAGGAAACAATGAAATCAAAATAATAAGTGGAACCGGCACATTAAATTTCAGTTATCAAGAGGGGGCTTTATAATGTATCAAATCTTTTGGGATGATTACTTATTACATGATTTGCGTTTAGATGAATATATTTTGATCAATCCAACTTTAACTGAAGAATTAAACAAAATAAGTGAATTGACATTTACTATTTTATCGGAGCATCCTTATTTTAATAAACTTGAGAAACTTATTCCTAATATTTCCTTAAAAAAAGATGGACAGACTTTATTTAGAGGTAGGATCATAAATGATTCACAAAAGATGAATAAAAGCAAAGAAATTACTTGTGAAAGTTTTCTTGCTTTTTTATTTGACTCTATCCAACGTCCGTTTGAATTTCAAGGAACGCCTAAGAATTTTTTTTGTAGACTCTTAAACGTTCACAACAATCAAGTTGCAACTTTTTCAAAAACGACGGATGTTTCTTTAAATGAAGATAAGATTTATTTCATTTACAATGAGGAATTAGGAATTTATGAACAAGTTTTGAACCCAAGTGTTTCAGAGATTGTAAATTATTATGAAGCAATCGGTAGTAAAGTTTTGTATATTGGAAAAACTACAGGAGCAAATTTAGATAACAATGAGTACATCAATAGAAGTAGTGAAGATTATATTTCTACTTATGAAACTATCGAAGATAAGATCTTAGAAACTATTGGAGGTTATATTAAAGAAAGATATGTTAATGATCAAATTTTTATTGACTGGGTAAATGATTTTACTGAAGGAGAAGCTCAAATTGTGTCCACACAAGTTATACAGTTTGGTGAAAATTTGATTGATCTTGCAATAGATGATGATGCAAGTGAAACGTATTCTGTTGTCATTCCTTTAGGAGCCGAGATAGAAAATGAAGATGGAACAACAGAAAGACTTACGATTGAGTCAGTTAATGATGGTAAAGATTATTTGATTAATGAAACAGCTTTAGAAAAATATGGATGGATAGTTGCACCGATTTCTGAAACAACTTGGGATGATGTTACTCTCCCAGCAAATTTGAAAACAAAAGCAACTGACTATCTTAATAATAAAGCTGTTATGTTAAAAAGCACTTTAGAAGTTAACGGATTAGATCTAAATACAATAAATAAAAATGTTTCTGATTTTAGAATGGGACAATACATAAAGGTTCAAAGTATTCCACATAACATTTCAAAAACATATTTACTAACAAAAAAGCAAACGCCTCTTACTAAGCCAGAAGAGCTTCAAATCACTTTAGGAGAAACTAAAAATACTTTAACCGGTATGCAAGTATCGGATAAAAACGATACGATCAAAAGATTTGAAACAGTACTAAAAGATTATGTCTTGAATGAAAATGTTACACAAATTATTGATGAAGAAATATCGAATAGTTCTTTGATACAGCAACTGCCTAATGAAATTTTGACTTCTGTTAGTGAAACTTATACAGCAAAGAGTGAAATGGAACAATTTATACAGTCATTGAACACACAGCTATCGCAAACAGAAGAAGGATGGGAGTTTCAATTTCAACAAATTATTTCGCAAATCACTAACATTGATGGAACTGTCAACGAAAACTACCAACAACTTATTGAGTATATACGATTTGTTGGTGGAAAAATCATTTTAGGAGAGGTAGGAAATGAAATCACTTTAGAATTACAAAATGACAGGCTTTCCTTTATGCAAAATGAGTCCGAAGTGGCGTATGTTTCAAACGGAAAATTGTATATCACAGATGGAGAATTTACGAATTCTTTAACAGTTGGAAACTTTGCTT
>CALWKK010000043.1 GCA_944381245.1 uncultured Clostridia bacterium | reverse complement strand
TTTGTTGCGTTCTTCAACAAGATAATTAAAAATTGGCTTTATGTTATTCCAATAATTATCAGAGCACGAAATATTAAACCATTTTTTTCCAAAATCTAAATTGCTACCTAATCGACTATGTTTTACAGCAAAATGGTTATGTTTAATACTAAGACCAATTTCCCATTGAACATCTTGACGAGATATAACAATGTCTCTTACATCGCCAATAACACCTTCATTATCTGTCTGAATTTTTAATTGTAAAAGGTCTTCTGTTTGTTCAAGAATCATCGGTTCCATATCAAATATAGTTTGAACAGCAGCCTTGGCACTATACTTTAAAGTGTTTTTTAATTGTTCAGATATTAGACTCCAAGCATTTTGTGCCGCAACAAAGGCACTATTTTTAACAATTTCTGCTTTTCTAATTTTATTTATTTCGTCATTTAATGTTAACAAACATATATATTCATATGCTCGACCTTGATTATTGCTTTGTACACTCATACCATTACTCCTTTATCTCTTTTAACTTTTTCAAGATGCACTCAGCTACTTGTTTTGCTAATTTTACAGGTACTGCGTTTCCAATCATTTTATAACCATCAGCAACATCTCTATAATAAAACTTAAAGGTATCTGGAAATGTTTGAATTCTTGCGCACTCTCTCACACTAAGTCGCCTATATAAATCTTCTTTCCCAGGAACAAAAATTCTTTTATTTTGTTCGACAAATAGCATTTTAGGTGCTTGAGGGTGAATTGGTGCATGCCTGCCTCCAGCTTGTATGGTAAATGAAGGTTCATCCCAAGATCTAACTCTATTTCTAGACATATAGATTGTTGAGAACGATCCTGTAAGATATTCGTGGTTTGAAATTATGCAGTCGTCCCCATTTGTTTTGTTTGTAGGTTTAGCAGCCAATGCATTATCTTTTAAATCCCAAATCACATCTTTTAATGGTACTATAGGTTGCTTTACTAAATCTAATTTAAAATCTTTAATTTTTAGATCTTTTCTAAATCCAATATAAAAAACCCTCTTTCTATCTTGTGGCACTCCATAATCAGAGGCGTTTACCAATGTTAATGAAACATCATAGTTTGCTTCATTGAACAATTTTAATATATTTTGCACAGCATCCCCATGAGCAGATGAGAGCATACCAACTACATTTTCAGCAACAAAAAATTTAGGTTGTTTATCTTTCAAAATTCTTATAAATTCAAAAAACAACTGTCCTCTGGCATCCTCAAAACCTCTCATTTTACCAGCCTCGCTCCAGCTCTGGCAAGGAGGTCCGCCAACTATTCCATCACAATCAGGAATTTCTTCTGATTTTATATCTCTAATATCCCTTTTGTCTAAGTATGCTGAATGATTTTTTTCAAAAGTTTCCCAAATTGTTTTGTCATATTCATTCGCATATATAACATCAAAGCCGGCTTGTTCGAAACCTAAATCCAATCCACCAGCACCTGAGAAAAAACTAACTAATTTCATTTATTACATTTCCTTATTTATTTGATTATTTACGATTTACATTATAACACACTTTATCATCAAATTGTATCATTTTAACAATAATTCGTATAAATTATAAAAGGAAGTCCAAAATCTTGGACTTATCTGTTTATTGATGCTAACAAATCGTTCTTTTCATTATAGTTTGAAATAAAAATATTGTTCAACTTATGATAGTATTTATAAAGCTTATTTAATGCACTGTTTAATTTTTCTTTTTGTTCTACATCTGTTGTTGCTTCGATTCTGTGTTCTAAAGCACTAATTGTATCATTAGTTTGTCCAACTAACCAAGCAAGAGCGTGTAGAGGTCTATATAACCTCAATTCAGAAATCATATTTTTCCCTTTAGGATCTTCTGATACTATAATTCCATATTCATTTCGATAAAATATATCATTATAATCTTGTTCTGTTGGATCATAAAACATTTCGTTTGTTGGATTGGCGACGCTTATGTCTCCTGAAAACTTTGAACTTTTTGCAATATTGCATTTTTTACAGCAATAAATTAAATTTGTGTAATCACAATCTAAATCATCTCTTACATCTTTAAATATTTTACGCGGTATAAAATGATCTACTTCGAATGGAGTTGTTATAATATTGTCTAATGTATCACAATAAGCACATCTATGGTGGAAGTCATTAGATAATGGTTCTTTGTACTTTGAATAATCTTCAAATTGACCAGTGAAAGTTCTCACTATTTTTCTTCTGTTTGTAAACTGCATGGCTTTATCCTTTAATTAAATTATTAGCTTCAGATAATAATGATATTATTTCCTTTAAATCCTCAGCGCTATAAAGTTCTTCTGCTTTGCAATGATCAAGGGGAATATATTTGGACAATTCAATTTCTACATTATTTATTTTATTAACAATTTCTGGAGTCATTTTATTATTTTGCATTTCACCAATTAGCAATGTTAATTGGCTTTCTAATTCTGATAAATTAGACATATAACTGTCCATATTATAAAACAAATTTTTGACTTTCTCTTTTGAATATGTCGATTCCAATTGAAAAAATTTAGACTTTTCATAAATCTTATCTGCATCCACAAAAAAGCCTTGTAGAGACTCATCTAATCTTTCAGTTAAAATAACAATAGGGAATTTTGGAACTATTTTGCAAATATCAGCAAAAATTTTATTTCCCTCAAACAATTGCGAATCAGTGAGTAGTTTATAATCAATAATTATCATTGATATATCTTTACTGTTTATTAACGAAATCAAATCATTCACAATATCTTTTTGAGAAGAAAAATTATCTAGTTTATATTCTTCAAAGTCAAAATCTTTATTTGTAAATGAATATTTAGAAGGAGCATTTTCCTTTATTGTCATTCTTATTTTTACAAATTCTTCTTTGTCGTCATCTATTAATATTATTTTATACATTCTTAACTCCTAGGGAATTTGATAATAAAACCAAAACCATCTATATTTTCAAGCAACTCTATTTGCGCATGATATTTCTGAACACATTGATTTACGATCCATAGACCAATTCCTGTTCCTCTTTTTTCTTCATTGCCTTCGTGGTCTGTTTTTATTTTAGAGGTTTCGCCAATGTCAAATATTTTATATGGATTATTTCTGTATTTGCTATTTAATTTTTCTCCGTTGTTTTTTAATACAAGATTAATATTTTTTTCATCTGGTTGCAACTCAATAAATATTTTTCTATCTGCTGTTTTCTCTAAAAACCAAGCAGAATTTAATAAAAAGTTATTTAAAATAAGATATACATCTGCGACAGAAATATTATATTCAATTTTTTCAGGCTTATCATATAATATATTTATATGTTTCGTTTTTAGTAGAGGTTTCCATTTATCTATAATATTAGTTATAATCTCAGATAAATCAACATTTCCTCTTGATAAAGCATTTCCTTCAATTCCATCCATTATAACGCTTATCCAACTCGAAAGCAGTTCATCAGTCTTTTGGTATTTTTCTAAAATCGGATAAGGATTATAATCTGGATCACCGCTATACATTTCTGGTAAAATTAACTTTTTAATAGCACTTCTTAACATTTGAACACGGCTTCCTAAATCAGTGCTTATTCTTTGCAGTTCATGAGAAAATGTGTTGGTCATAATACCAGATGAACTAAACATCATTAATAATTGTTTTGCATTTATGTCATTATCATCTTCTATCGAGAGTTCATTTATCACATCCTCGTATTGTTCATTAGTAAATTCTTCATCACTTAGCTCTACTTTTGTAGTTGCTTTTTTCTTTTTCTTTACATGTTCAATGACTTTTTCTCTTAACGGCTCTAATTTGTCTAATTCTTCTTTTGTCCAAGCAGCAAATTCTCGTAAAACATATTGTCTGTCATATTCAAATTTTTCTATTGCTTTTTTTAAGAAATCAATTAATAAATAGTATGTGTCATTTAATGCAATAGCTTCTCTATTTGCCATATCTTCAAGCCTAGGATTCTCGATACGACTAATTTTTAAATTACCAATTGTTTGATAAGGCTCAACTCTCCAACTTCCAGATTGATGTGTTACAGCTGCAGGGCTAAGTTGAGATCTCTTGCTTAAATTTAGCCAATCATACAAAGGACCATCATCACCATATGGGCGCACTTTAAAATTATCTCTATAAATTTTAATTCC
>CALWKK010000042.1 GCA_944381245.1 uncultured Clostridia bacterium | reverse complement strand
AACCTCTGTTGAACCTACAATTGTATATGATTCTTCTTCATTAAATTCCATATCTAAAACTTTAACTGTATTTCCTACTTGAACTGTCTTTGTATCTATCTCAGATTCATCTATAATCTTAGCATATCTAAGCTTATTTTCAAGTTCTGCTATTTTTGTTTCATTTGCAGCTTGAGCATTTTTTGCTTCATCATATTCTGAATTTTCCGATAAATCTCCAAATCCTAAAGCTACTTTAATTCTTTCTGCTATTTCAGCTCTTTTTTCTGTTGTAAGGTATTCTAATTCTTTTTCCAAATTGTCATATCCTTCTTGGGTTAATAAAACTTCTTTTTCAGAATCCATTTTGTCTCCCTCCTTTTTGTAAAAGAAAATTGTTGTTTACATAGAAATAGGCTATTGGAAAAATACCAATAAACCCACACTTACATATAAAATGTATTCTTAAAACAACATGATATATATTAAACTAATTTTTGCAATTTGTCAAGTTTTGCTGTGTAAATTTTTCGTGAACACAAAATTGCACTTATCTTTTCACTTTATGTGAGTGCAAAATTCTTTCTCCCCTATAATCCCATTGTTTCCAATTAATTTTTCCACTTTTACTTCATCTCTATCAATTCTTTCCTCTATATCCTCAATTTTTCTTTTGTGAAAATTGTCACTGAGCAAAATGCTTTCATATAATTTTACCAAATCAAAATCCCCCTGTAACTCATCAAATGTCTCCATATACTCATCTGGCAATTGGATATTAAAATAATTCACATTTATTCCAGCAAAACATGGCGCATCATATTTTACATTTTCCTTTGCATTTATTATAATTGCTTCACGATTTATGTTGTATTTTTCTAGTTTTTCTTTGTTTAAATTTACATTTATAATATATTTAGCCCTTTTCAAGGCTTTTTTCTTATTATTTGATACTGCAATTAAAATTCCTTCATTTTCTAACAGATTTTCTTGAACATTTTTTAATCTTTGCATATCATTAGTAACAATATTTGTCATTCGAAAATTCTCAATAAATTTTTTCAAAAAATTCAAATCTAAATTTTCTTCTTTTTTTAAAATTAAATACACATCAGTTTGCTTCATATCACATGTTTGCTTGTCTAATATATATTTCAAAATATCAAACTGCATATATTCCATGAGTTTCTTGCCATTTATCATCTTTATCTTTATTTTATCGTCTTGCTCTTCCACAAAAAGCAAATCACAAATTTCTTCCTTAAACTCTCCCTCTAACTCTTTTGAAAAAACAATTGCCTCTATTTTTAACTTTCGAATATATTTTACTAGTCTTTTCTTTACCCTGTTTTTTTCTTTATTAAAAACAGTAATAACATAATTATTTCCCCATCCCTGGATTTCTATACCAGGAAAAAATTTTTTTGCACTCTTTCCTTCTTTAATATAAGCTATAACCATAAAAAATCACCTACTTAATTTAAGATACCTTGTCTTAAATTATATTTAGGTGATTTAAGTTTTAGTACATATAAATTTCTACTCTACTCCTAAAGCTTCAGAAATCATGCTCCAAATCGTGTCTGGCTCTCTATCTTTTTCCCAATAAGCAGCACCTGCCAAATTATATTGTTCTACCAATGATAATTTTGCTTTTATCGATTCTTCATCTTCATTCCAAACTTTATATGTAATTCCATTTTCTGTATATTCAATATAATATTGTTTTAACTCGTCAATCCAAACACGTGGTGCATCTTCTGGAACAATATCATCTATATCTTTCATAAATCTTGCGGATTTACCTATTAAATTTCCATTACTATCTTCTTCCCATATTCTTGTATAAAATGGTATTCCTAGTATTATTTTTTCAGCTTCTACTCCTTCTTGTCCTAAGAATTTATTTATGTTTGCTTCTACCCAGTTATATCCAGCATCTGTACCTGATTCTACAGCAGATTCCCCATGTTGATCATATGCCATAAATACAATGTAATCTGCAATTTCTCCTATTGTATGCCTATCATAGCACATTGACCACTCTTCACTTCCATCTGGTGCAGTAACGTCTACAGAAAGTACAGCACCAATTTCTGACAATCTAGGTTTAAGCTCAATAATAAATCTTGAAAATAGGTCTTTATCTTCATCGTGCATATATTCAAAATCTATATTAATTCCATCTAAATCATATTCTAAAACCAAACTAACAATATTTTCGATCAAATCATGTCTAAATTGGTAATCATTCATAATTTCTGATGTTGTTTCAATATAGGAATTATTAGATATGCTTGGCCAAACCATATAACCATTTGAATGTGCCCACTCCACATACGCTTTTCCTTCTTCTCCAGCGTTATCATTTATTTTGCCTTGTCCTTCATCTACTAAAGTAAAAAATGTTGGGCTAACCACGTTAACACCTTGTATATCAGTGCCGCTTCTATCTGGTGGATACACATATTCTGAATAATAATCCCATACCATACTTATATTGCCATTTATTTGTTTTTCTTTAGTTAATGCTTCTCTTTCGACAAATTCACCCGCCAAAGTATTTGATTTCACATAGCCTAATTTTCCTGTGTCAGTTCTAATTTCAGTCCATCCATCTATTTCTTCATTTTGATTTTCATCATTTTGAACTACAGTTACTGTTTCTCCTTGCTCTATTTCATCCACTGTTCTTGAAAATGTAGTTGGATATGCTTTTACACTATTATTCTTTGTACTATCTGCCACTACATATTTTCTATTAATAGAATCTACTGTAACTGTGTCAGATGATTCTATATATGTGATGTCCACATTATAAATATTTTTAAATGTGGTAAATGGTATATAGTATGTGCCATTTCTTTCTAAAATAGTACTAGATGTAGATACAGTCGATCCATTATTTACCATCGAGTTTTCTCCTACAACCATGCTTGCAATTTGATTTTCTGAAGTTGTAATTATTTGATTGTATCTTTCATCATAATAAATATAAGGATCAAAGAAGTTTTCTATATCTTCTTTTGAAATATATATTTCTCCATTTTCTATGATAAGATCTTGTTTTAGATCTTTTGTTACATTACTATTATTTATTACAAGATTAGCCACATCAGTAATATCATCATTTACATAGTTTGGTGCTACTTTTAGTACAAAAAACACTAACCCTAAAAAAATAGCCACAACAATAATTTTACTAAATATTTTACTTTTTACCTTCTCTTCCGCTCTTTTTGCTTTTCTTGACATATTTTCTCTCCTATTTTATCGTTTTGTTTTTTCTTGCAACAATATATCATAAAATTTAGATTTATACAATAATTCTTGAAAAAAATTGTAGTAAATCCTTTTTTATAATGTTATAATATATATTAGTTTTTCGTGTAAAGACAGTCAATCTTTATCAAATGGGAGGTTTTTATGGAAAACTTAATTCTTATTGAAGGATATCATAAATATAAATTTCAATCCTTACATGAACTTGTAGAAACTATTATAGATAAAAATTATTACCATCTTTCACCAGATGAAAAAGCACTTGTACTGGAGAAAAAAGCTTTTGCAAATTGTGGCTTATCAATGATACCTATTATTAATTTGTATAATGGTGATGATTATTTAGATAATTCTTTTATTCTATATGATGAAATAACATACATCTTGTCTATGCTTAAATTTAATAAAATGATTCTTTTAGAAGAAAAGGATTCTAATATATTTACAAAATCCATTTTCAAAAAAGATTTTCAAGGTAATTACATTATTGTAAATAATTTTGCTGATATGTTATTAAAAGAACATTTAAAGCAAAGATCTTTTTAATTAATTACGTTCAAATATAGTGGAAGGAATGATAAAAATAATGACTTATAATAATAATCCGGAAGATTCATTATTTATAAAAGATGAAGAGGAACAGGTAAAAATAGTATGTGGTTTAAAGGATGATGAAGAAAAAATTTCATTGTTACCTCATTTTAAAGATGAATATTTTAGACAAGAAATCATTTCTAGCTTGCAGTCTGATGATAAAAAATTGGGATTATTACCTACTCTACAAGATGATTATCTAAAAAGTTTAGTTGTTTTAAGTATGTCATCTGATGAGAAAAAAATATCTTCTTTTAGTTTTTTTTCTAAAAGAAAATATATAAAGGATATTCTTTTGAGCTTTAAGTCCAATGAAAAGATTCTATCCTCTTTAGATTTATTGCCAACTTATGAATTATATTCTGTAATTATGTCCATGACATTAACAAATTTTGAAAGGTACTCCCTTTTAGATAGAATTGATTTGCCTGA
>CALWKK010000041.1 GCA_944381245.1 uncultured Clostridia bacterium | reverse complement strand
TGGGCTCAAAATGGGCACACAACTGACCAAAAATGAACCAAAATCACATAAATTTACAAAGTCAAAAAATTGGACACACCAAATATACCAACAAATACAGCTAAAAACTAGATTTACCAATACTTTGCGAGCTTTACTCATAACCCGAAGGGATAATGCTAATTTAATACAAAAAAACACGAATACAAAAAAAACAGATCAAAAAATCTGTTTTATATGATTAATATGATAAGAATTAGCATTCAAAAAAACTTCAATAACATCAACACGAACAAAAGAATTATAAATATGATTTTTATAAAGATAATATTTACAAGCCTTAAATAAATGTGATTTTTTATTTCTATCAACAGCATCAACAGGCTTGCCATATTTAGAATTAGTCCTAGTTTTAACTTCAAAAAAGACTAACTCATTATTTTTTAAATCTTTAGCTATAATATCAATTTCACCTTGATAGCAATAAAAATTTCGATCAATAATAATGTAGTTATTTTTAACTAAATAATCACAAGCTAAGTCTTCACCACATTTTCCAATCATTTGTCGAAAATACATATATACCCCCCAGCAACTTTCTTAATATAGCCATCCAATTCAAGCATAAATAAAATATTAGATACCTCACTAATAGACTTAGAAGTCTCTTTACAAATAGTATTTATTGATATAGGAGAATCATTAACTAAATTATAAACATCTTGAAATTTAGTATTTTTTAATTTCTTTTTTTGATTTTCTCTTATCCTTAATGTTACCTTTGAAAAAGAATCTAATTTATGATTCTTCTTTTTCAAATCAATAAGATTATCTAAAGTATTAGAATTATTAAAAGTATTAAGATTGTTAATAATATTAGAATCAACAAAATCTTTAAATTGATCAAATTCACACAAAATATCACTAGTACAAGTAACTAAGATAGCTCCTTCTCTAATTAACCTATTTGTTCCAACACCATGTAAATCATCAATTTCATGAGGTAATGCAAAAACTTTTCTGTCTTGCCCTTTAGCTAATTTTGCAGTTACACTAGTACCACTCCTATGAGCAGCCTCTACAACCAAAATTCCTAAAGAAAGCCCACTGATTATACGATTACGCTTTAAGAAAAAAGATGATTTAGACTTAGTATCAGGTGGATATTCAGTTACAATTAACCCATCATTTTCTAAAATAGTGTTATATAGTTCGATATTTTCCTTTGGAAAAATATGATTAAAACCATTACCTAGTACAGCAATAGTTCTGCCTTTTTCCATATATGAGCCCAAATGAGCAGATGTATCTATACCGCTTAGCTAAACCACTAATTATAGTAATACCATAATGAGATAATTCATTTGCAAATTGATGAGTTAATCTAACTCCATTTTCACTACATGCTCTAGAGCCTATAATAGCTATAGAATCATGGCTTAATAAATCAGTGTTACCTTCAACATATAGACTTTTTGGTGGATTAGGAATATTTCTTAATTTTGAAGGGTATATACTATCATTTATATCAATTATTTCTATACAAATACCTCCTAACGAATTACTGAAATTATCATCATAATGGATCAAAAATCAAATAATCTAGATTAATATTACTTATCAAATTATCTAGACCAATATTTTCTATCCAGAGTCCTATATTGAATAGCTTCAGCTAAATGATAAGTTTTAATATCTTTAGAATTATCTAAATCCGCAATTGTCCTTGCAACCTTCAAAATCCTATTATATGCACGTGCACTTAAACCTAAATTTTCAAAAGCATTTCTTAAAATCTTTTTGCTCTCAAAAGAAAGCTTACAATATTCATTAATTAGTTTAGGAGTTAATTGAGAATTAGAAAAAATATTATGGTTTTTATAACGTTCTAATTGAATATTTCTTGCATTATTAACTCTTTGACGAATAACTTTAGAACTCTCGGCTAGAGAATTAGATTCTAATTTATCATATTTAACAGACTCAACTTCAATATGAATATCAATCCTATCCAAAAGAGGACCACTAATCTTATTAATATATTTTTGTATTTGTGATTCATTACAAGAACATTCTTTATCATTAGAACCAAAATATCCACAAGGACAAGGATTCATACTAGCAACAAACATAAAGTTACAAGGATATGTAACCGTAGAATTAAGCCTACTTATAGTAACAACTCTATCTTCTAAAGGACCTCGCAAAAGCTCTAAAGTAGATTTGTTAAACTCTGTAAGCTCATCCAAAAATAAAACTCCGTAATGAGCTAAACTAATCTCACCAGGTTTAGGATTCTTTCCACCACCAACTAAAGAAGTTTGCGTAATTGTATGATGAGGACTTCTAAAAGGTCTGGTACAAACTAATGGTTCATCATTTGATAATAATCCAGAGATACTATGAATTTTAGTAATTTCCAAAGCTTCTTCAAAATTTAATTTTGGAAGAATACTAGGTAAACATCTAGCAAGCATAGTTTTTCCAGAGCCGGGAGAACCAATTAAAAGACAATTGTGAAAACCTGCAGCAGAAATTTCTAATGCCCTTTTAACGTTTTCTTGACCTTTTACATCAGCAAAATCAAATGGATAATTAGAATTTAAACTTGAAATAAAATTAATTTTTGGAGTTTCTTGAATTTTAATAACACCATTTAAATAATTAATAACTTCATTTAAATTTGAAACAGGAATAACTTTGATGTCCTCAATAACAGAAGCTTCTTTAGCATTTGATTTAGGTAAAATTATTTTTTTAATTCCTAAATTTCTGGCTTCAATACAAATAGGAAGTATTCCATTTACATGTTCAATATTTCCATCTAAAGCAAGTTCACCAACAAATATAGTTTTTTGTAAATCATTTTCTAAATTAGAACTACAAATATCGCCATTTGCAATTAAAATTCCAACTGCAATCGACAAATCAAAGATAGAACCTTCTTTCCTAGTACTCGCAGGAGCAAGATTTACAACAATTTTTCTACTTAAAAAATTAGTATTAGAATTTTTAATAGCAGTTCGAACTCTTTCTTTAGATTCTTTTATACTTGTATCTGGTAACCCAACGATTTCAAAAGAAGGCATACCTGCAGAAACATCAACTTGAATTTGAACTAAATATCCATTAAGACCATTAAGTGCAATACTTTTTACGATTGATAACATTTTTTAAACCTTTCTACTTATATAGATAAATATCTTGAATTAAAGAAAATAAAGTAACTAAGAAAATAATTAATAATAGATAGATTCTTAAATTAACAATATAAATTAATTCAAGATATCTAAAAAATATAAGATTATAATGTAAAGGAGAGTAGTATTATTGCATACTACATAAAAAGAATAACATAATTTCCAGAAAATGTCAATAAGCGTTTTAAAAAAATTATATATTTTTCAAAAATCTTTGAAACCAAGATTCTCTTGTTTCATCAAAAAATCTAAATTTTAAGAAAACTAATAAAAAACAAAAAGCTATTAAACTATAGAAAAATATAAGAATAATAGATAATTGCTCTATTTGCTGAGATGGTAATAAATTAAAAAAATAAATCAAATAATTTGAAATCATGAAATCACTCCTGTCATACCTAAAATATCTTGTATGTAAAATTATTTTACTAAACAAGAAGTTGAAAGTCAATATAAAATATTCAAAATAATACAAAAAACACAAAATATTACACAAAAAGCTATTTTTTTATAAAAATCGCTATTTCATTAAGTAATTCTAAAGCTTTATGAATTTCTTGCTCAGTATAATTACTCAAAATTTCCTTAGTTTCATTAATAACAGAATCATCAAGACCATACAAAATATAATCAGCAGAATGACCACTTAAATCTCTTAATTTTTTAATACTACGATAAACCAGATTACCTTTTCCATCTTCTACCAATCCTAAAAACTGACTAGAAACTCCAATTTCCCTTGCTAATTGAGTTTTATTCATATGTAATTCATTTTCCCTTATAAATTTAATCCTTTTACCTCTCTCAATTTGTTCGGTTTTTTCTGTATTATAACAATTTTTCATAACCAAAAGCTCCTTTAAATCAATATATAAGTATTTTACAATATAAAAAACACAAAAATATCAAAAAACATTTTGTTGAAATATGGTATTTTATGGAGATATATGGTAATATTATGTATATAATAGTAAAGGAGGAAACATATGCAAAATAAACCTATGAAAATATTAATAATAGAAGATGATAGGAATGATTGTAACAATTTTATAAATGCGATTAAAAACAGGAAAGATATAGAACTAGTTGCAATTACAGATTCAGACATTGAAGGATTAAAGTACG
>CALWKK010000040.1 GCA_944381245.1 uncultured Clostridia bacterium | reverse complement strand
AGAATTGAGCTAAAAGAAGTAAATAATGAAAAACATATAGATTTATCTTTTATTTTTAATAATAAAAACGATGACATTAATACCAATAATAATTTAATTTTAAATTCATCAAGTAATAGTGTAATCTCACAAATAATTTCAGAAAAGGTAAATGAAAACAAAAATAATAAATATGAAAATATAAAACTAGAAGAAGTTGAAATTTTATCAGAAAATGATAAAAATGAATCTCTAAAATTAAACAATGTAAAAAATATTGAAATAAATAATTTAGAAGATATAAAAGATTATAAAAAAATTGGGATTTTATTTAATACATATATTTTACTGGAAAAAGGTAATAATGTTCTATTAATTGATCAACATGCTGCTCATGAAAGACAATTATTTGATAAATTTTCTAAAGAAGTAGAAAATAATTCAATTGTTCAACAACAATTATTATTACCATATATTTTTAATGTTAATAATAAAGAAAATGAAATGGTCAAAAATAATATTGAAAATTTAAATAAGAGTGGATTTGACATACAAGAATTTGGAGAAAATACTTATAAAATTTCTTCCATCCCTATGTTATTTAATTCTTTAAATATAAAATGTTTTATAGATGAGTTACTTAAAGATATTAATGAATTTTCAAAAAAAACTTTGGATTATAGAAGTAGAATTTCTATGATGGCTTGTAAACATGCAATAAAAGCTGGAGATCAATTAAATGATGATGAAATTAAAATATTATTAAATAATTTTAACAAAGATAGTATTATGCTATGTCCTCATGGAAGACCAATTATAATATCTTTAAATAAAACTGAAATAGAAAAATGGTTTAAGCGAATAATTTAGGAGTGTTTATTTGGAAAAAGTAATAATAATTTTTGGCCCAACAGGAATTGGTAAATCTAAGGTTGGAATAGAACTTGCAAAAAAAATTAATGGAGAGATTATCTCATGTGACAGTATGCAAATATACAAAAATTTAGATATAGGAACGGCGAAATTAAAAAATGAAGAAATGGATGGAATAAAGCACCATTTATTAGATTTCGTTGATCCTTTTGAGGAATTTAGTGTTGGACAATATGTAAAATATGTAAAAAATACAATAAACGAAATATTGAGTAGAAATAAGGTTCCAATCATTGTTGGAGGAACAGGACTTTATATAAGCGCATTAATAAACAATTATGATTTTTTTAATGTTGAAAAAAATGATGAATTAAGAAATAAATATGAAAATATATTGAATGAAAAAGGTAAAGAGTATTTATATAATATATTAATTAAATTAGATTCAAAACGAGCAAAAGAAATTAATGTTAACGATACAAAAAGAATTATACGGGCTTTAGAAATAAATGATTGTAAAAAAGATAATATAAAAACAAATAAAGTTGGAAAAAATTATGAATTTATAATTTTTGGACTACATGAATATAGAGAAAAATTATATGAAAACATTAATCTTAGAACTGAAAAAATGTTTCAAGAAGGATTAATTCAAGAAATAAATAAATTGAAGGAAATGGGATTAAATTTGAATAATCAAAGTATGCAAGGAATTGGATATAAAGAAGTTATTCAAGGAATGAATGAAGGTAGGTCAATTGAAGAAATAAAAGAAATAATAAAAAGAAAAACTAGAAATTATGCAAAAAGACAAATGACATATATGCGTGGAATAAAAAATTTAATTTGGATAGAAAAAGAAAATGCATGCAAAAAAATAATTGAGGTGTTAAATGACAAACATAATTGAAATTGAAAGAAAATTAGAAGATATCTACAAGAATTTAGAAGATATATCATTATTTAATCAAAAAAAAGTTATTGAAGCGTTTAGAAATAATAAAGTTAGCACAAGTCATTTTAGTGGAACGACTGGATATGGTTATGATGATGTTGGCAGAGAAATTTTAGCTAAAGTTTTTTCTGATATTTTTAAGGCTGAAAAAACAATAATATCTCCTTATTTAATGTGTGGATCACATGCACTAACGGTTGCTTTGTTCGGATTGTTAAGGCCCGGTGACTTAATTTTGTCAATAACTGGCAAACCGTATGACACTTTAGATGAAACAATTTTTGGGAAAAAAAATATTGATATAGGAAGCTTAAAAGATTTTAAAATTAATTATAAACAGATAGATTTAAAAAATGGTGAATTAAATATTGAAGAAATAAAAAAACAAACAAAGAAATTAAAGCCCAAAATAGTTTATATACAAAGATCAAGAGGATATGAATGGAGAAATTCATTGATGATTGAAGATATAGAAAAAGTTTGTGCAGATATAAAAGAAATTAATAAAACAAGTTATATAGTTGTTGATAATTGTTACGGCGAATTTGTTGAAAAAAAAGAACCTTTAGAAGTTGGAGCTGATGTAATTGTTGGCTCGTTAATAAAAAATCCTGGAGGAGGATTAGCAACAAGTGGTGGATACATTGCTGGTAAAAAAGAAGCAATACAATTGATATCATATAGATTTACATCACCATCTTTAGGTATAGAGATTGGGTCATATGATAAAGGATATAGAGAATTTTATCAAGGTTTGTTTATGGCGCCACACATAGTTAAAGAATCATTAAAAGGGGCATACTTAATTGGTGAAGTAATGAAAAGTTTAGGAGCAGAAATATTGCCAGAAACTGGAAAAATATCTAGTGATATAATTAAATCTATTAAGTTTAATAATGAAAATGATATGATAAAATTTGTTCAAAAAATACAAAAGTATTCTCCAGTTGATAGTTTTGTTGTGCCGATGCCTTGGGATATGCCTGGTTATACAAGTCCGGTTATAATGGCAGCAGGAACATTTATTTCAGGAGCATCAATAGAGATGTCATGTGATGGGCCTATAAGGGCTCCGTATATCGCATATTTTCAGGGTGGGCTAACTTATGAACAGGTAAAATTATTAGCAATAGAGTTATTAGAAAATAATTAATAAAATTATTTAAAAATTGTTGACATGATAAAAAAAATATTGTATCATACTATTGCTATTGTGATACGGGGTGTGGCGCAGTTGGTAGCGCACGTGGTTTGGGACCATGGGGCCGGGAGTTCGAGTCTCTTCACCCCGACCAAAATAGTAACAGCCACATGGTGAGGACCTTTAGCTCAGTTGGTTAGAGCAACCGGCTCATAACCGGTCGGTCCTAGGTTCGAGTCCTAGAAGGTCCACCAATTTGTGGCTCGGTAGTTCAGTTGGTTAGAACGCCAGCCTGTCACGCTGGAGGTCGTGGGTTCGAGCCCCATCCGAGTCGCCAATGCCTCGATAGCTCAGTCGGTAGAGCAAGGGACTGAAAATCCCTGTGTCGGTGGTTCGATTCCGCCTCGAGGCACCAGCCATGAGGCAAAAAATTTTAAAATTATAAAAATATTTAATTTTTTATTTTAATTTTAAAAAACAATAAATCCAAGTGGATAGAAGTAAAAGCATTCGGTTGGGTTGTAGAGTGGTCAAATACATCAGACTGTAAATCTGACGCCTCCGGCTTCGATGGTTCGAATCCATCCCCAACCACCAATAAAATATGCTGGTGTGGCTCAATGGCAGAGCAGCTGATTTGTAATCAGCAGGTTGTTGGTTCGACTCCAATCACCAGCTCCATAATAAAGAGAATAATATTCTCTTTTTTTATATAATATTGACAATATATAAAAGATAAGTTATCATAAACAATGAAAGGAGTTATAAATTGAAAAAAATAAATGGAATTTTAACAGATGTAACAGAGAAAGATTTGAAATTATTAAAATCAAATCCAAAAGAATTTTGGGAAGGGGTAACAAGAATAGGAAAAGCTGCGTTTGATGAATCATTACAGGAAATAACAATCCCAGAATCAGTAACGAGCATAGGAGATTGGGCGTTTTGGTTGAATGAATCATTACAGAAAATAACAATCCCAGAATCAGTAACAAGCATAGGAAATTGGGCGTTTTATCACTGTAAATCATTGCAACAAATAACAATCCCAAAATCAGTAACAAGCATAGGATATAGTGCTTTTTCTGGATGTACATCTTTACAACAAATAACAATCCCAGAATCAGTAACAAGCATAGAGGAAGCAGCATTTGAAAATTGTAAATCATTACAAGAGATAACAATCCCAGAATCAGTAACAAGTATAGGAGATTTTGCATTCAATGGTTGTTCTTCTTTACTAAAAATAACACTTCCAGAATCAGTAACAAGTATAGGGGGATGGGCATTTTCAGATTGTTCTTCTTTACAAGAAATAACAATTCCATATTCGGTGACAAATATAGGTAATTATGCTTTTTTAAATTGTGAAAATTTGAAAGAAATAAACATAATTTTAAAATCCGGGGAATCATATAAGGTTGATAAAGAGCAAATAGAATTGTATTACGGAAATAATAACATACAAAAACTAAGAGAATTTATAGAGTATAAAGAAGCGAAAGGAATAAAACAGAATTTTATACCAAATGCTTCAGTTGTAACATCACTTAAGAAAGAAGACATCGAAAACTTCTATAAATATTCAAAGAATTGGCAAAACTTATTAAACAATTTTGCTATAAAGAATGGGAAGACGCCGGCAGAGATACAAAGCGAACCTAAGTCAGATTTTTTCAAATTATGTTATATATCAGGAG
>CALWKK010000039.1 GCA_944381245.1 uncultured Clostridia bacterium | reverse complement strand
AAGGCAATTAAGAGAATATTCTTTTTGGGATAGAGTATGTGGAGAAGAATTATATGACTTGGACCATAATGAATATTTAAAAACAAATGATTTAAAGATTGCTGATTTAGGAGATGTATATGTTAATCCTACACATCCAAATGAAAACCAGGATGCGATTTCTCAAAAAACATATATTATATCAAAAAATAGTTTTCCATTAGTTTGTGGTGGAGATCATTCAATAACATACGGAAGTTTTAGAGGATTTTACAAGGCTATGAAAGAAAAATTTCCAGATTATGAAATTGGAATTATACATTTTGATGCACACTTAGATGTAGAAGATACATATTTAAATATGCCAGAAGTTTGGCATGGAAATGTTTTTAGAAAACTAATTGAAAATAATTATTTGAAAGGTAAAAATTTATATACAATAGGACCAAGAGGAGTTATAAATAGCCAATGGATTAAGTATGTATCAGAAAAAGGAATAAACTTATATACTTCAAATCAAGTTAAGAGAATAGGTATTCATAATATTATGAACGAAATAATTGAAAAAAACAAATACAGAAAGATAAAATTTTATGTAACATTTGATATTGACTGTTTGGATAGCTCATACATATTTGGAACAGGTACTCCTCAATGCAATGGATTAACTCCTTATGAAACTGATGAGGCATTAAGAACATTGAAGCAACTTGAAGTTGAAGGATTAGATATAGTAGAATTAAATCCTAAATTAGATGATTCTCATAGTTCTTTTGTTACTGCATGCGAACTATTATATCATTTTCTAGCATTATGTTATAATGGAGGTGAAACGAAATGAAAAAAATAGCAATTTTATATAATTTGAATAGAAATGAATATGAATATGAAGCTGAATTTGATTCGGAGTATACAATAAATTCAATTTATGATACCCTAAAAAATAAATATGATGTTAAAAAAATAGAAGCAGTAAAAGATTTTTCATGGATAAAAGAATTGCAGGATTTAAATCCAGATTTGGTATTTAATGTATGCGAAGGGTTTAATGGGCCAGCTAGAGAATCGGTTTATGCTAGTATTCTAGAACAAATGAATTTAAATTATTCAGGTCCTGATAGTACTAATTTACTAATTTGCCATAATAAATTTCTTGTTAAAAATTTAATTAACAATATTACTAAAACTCCATTTGGATATGCAATACAGAATAAAGAAGATATAAAAAAAGTAAAAAATATAACATATCCAGTTATAGTAAAGCTAAACTCTGAAGGCTCTAGTATGGGGCTTAATGAAAAGTCAATAGTGTATAACTATAATGATTTAGAAAACCAAGTAAAATGGTTGCTAAATAAGTACAATAGAAATATTTTAATAGAAGAATATATAGAAGGTGTAGATATAAGTATGGCATATATAGAAGGAATAGGTGCATTAGGACCATGTGAAATAAATTGTGATGCAAAATTTTATGATTATGAAATGAAAACAATAAAGGATGCTTCTGTAGATATTACACCGATAAATGAAGAATATACTGATTTAAAAGAAATAGTAATGAAAATAGTTAAAAGGTTGGATATTAAAGGATATGCAAAATTAGATTTTAGATTGAAAAATAATGAGTATTATTTAATAGAAGTTAATTCACAAGTGAGTTTTCATCCTTTGGGAGAATTTATTACTTGCTGTAAAAAAGATGGATATAGTTTTGAAAAAACTATAAATTATATAGTAGATAAGGCACTAGAAAATAGTAGCAAATTAAATTCTATAGGAATAGGAGTGTTTTAAATGAAAAAAATAATTGATAGTAAATTAGAAAGTGAATATAATAAATTAGTTGAAAGTGAATCAATATTACCAATAAAAATAACTGATTTCTATAAAAAGAAAGTTCAAGAAGAAATCTCAAAAATTGGTATAGGTGGTCCATTATATAAGTCTGTCATACCAACACAGGAAAAAATTTCTATAAAGACAAGTGTAGAAACTAGAGATTTTGTTGAAGAAAATAAGCATATGCCTATTGAAGGAGTAGACTATATAATTAGGAAATATGAAGATAGATTGGTTTTTATTATTACGGACATATGTTTTTCACATTGTCAATATTGTTTTAGAACATATAACTTGTCAAAATTACAAAAGAGCAATTTGAAAGAAACTATATATAATAAAATAGAAGTATTAAAGAAATATCTAAAACAACATAATGAGGTAAAAGAAGTTATTTTTTCGGGAGGAGATCCACTAAGCATTGGCTATGAAAATATGTCATATGCACTTGAAGAATTAAAAGATTGGAATATTAGAATACATACAAGAGCAATAGTATACGAGCCAAAAGTATTTGATGATAAAACAATACAACTTTTAAAAAAATATAATGTAAGACTTGTTTTTCACATTAATCATCCATATGAAATATGTGAAATTGTTGAAAATAAGATTAAAGAGTTGTATAATAATAGTATTAGATTATATGCTCAATTCCCACTATTAAGAGGAATAAATGATAATTACATTGTGTTAAGAAAATTATTAACTAAAATGGATGAATTACATATAAGACCATTATCAATCTTTATTCCAGATCCGATAGCATATAGTGCATCTTTTAGGATAAGTTTTAAAAGAATCATTGATATAATGAATGAATTGAATTGGAACACTCCATCATGGATTAATTCTACAAGATTTGTAATGGATACAACAATAGGAAAAGTTAGATATGAAAATATAAAAAAATGGGAAGGAAACTGTATTACTTTTTCAAGAGATGGACAAGATGTAGAATATTACGATTTAGATGAAGGAATAGATATACCTTCAGATTTAAATAAATTATTGTGGAAGGAGAGAATGTAAATGCCACACTACGGTAGATATGATAGTACACAAACAAAAAAATCTAAAGAAAAAAAAGAAAGAGCAAAAGCAAAATCTAACAAAGGAAATATAGAACAAACTGATAATCAATTTATCATAAAAGGAACTAATGAAACTACAGGAACTGTTGTAGAAACTAGATATAATGAAGCAACTATACTTTATGAAGGAGAGTTGATTACAGCACGTTTAAAAAAGGGAATAAACGCTGTTTGTAATCAAACAGTATTTCCAGGTGATATTGTAGTAATAAATCAAGAACAACCAGGTGAATATTATATAAGCAATTTAATAAAAAGAAAGAATGTATTATCTAGAACTAAAAAGGATAGTACGCGAAACAATCCAAATGCAGGAAGTAGTCACAATGTTGCGACTAATGTTGATGTAGCAGTTATTGTTGTGTCTGCGAAAACACCTCCATTACATCCAAAATTTATAGATAGATATTTAATGTTATTACAAGATAATAATATTGATTGTGCAATATGCTTAAATAAAGCTGATTTAAAAACAGAAGAAGATGAAAAAATATTAGATATATATAGAAAAATAAAAATCCCAGTAATAGAAACATCAACTATAAAAAATACAGGAATAGAAGAATTAAAAGATATTTTAAGAGGAAAACAAGCTATTTTTGTAGGTCATAGTGGTGTAGGAAAATCATCTTTAACTAATGCATTAATGGATACAGATGAAATAAAAACTTCACATGTAAGTGAAAAAAGTGGAAAGGGTAGACATACAACAACATCATCTAAATATTATATATGGGATAAAAATTCATCAATCATCGATACTCCAGGAATAAGAAGTTTAGACATTTCAAATTTTAAACCAAATGAAATAAAAGAATATTTTTCTGAATTTGAAGATTGGGAAGGTCGTTGTAAATATTCTAATTGTTTACATTATAGAGAACCAGTAGAAGGTTGTATGGTAAAACAAGCCGTGAAAGCAGGAATTATTAGTAGAGAAAGGTATGAAAGTTATATTAGAATTTTGAGAGATGTCATAAATGATAGAAGTATGAATTATGATGAAGTAAGATAATAAACAATATGAATGGTTAGATTTAGATAAAATAATAATCACTAAATCAGATGAAGAAAAATGGATTATTGATGGAAATTATAACAAAACCCTTAAAGAATGTTTTGAAAAAGTAGACTTGATAATTTGGCTAGATTATTCAACTTTTACACAATTGAAAGGAGTTTTTAAAAGATTTCTTAAGACTCGTAATAAAGAAAGACCTGAAATACCTGAATGCAAAGAACGATTAAATTTTACATTTATAAAGTATGTTGTTACATATAACAAAAAGAAAAGACATGTAATTGTAGAAAATTTAAAAGATGTTCCAGAAAATAAAGTATTAATTTTTAAAAAGCAAAAAGATTTAAATATATGGCTTAAAGAATTTACACATAATGAAAATATATTAGTTAATTTAAAATAAAAAATACAGTAATAAAACCAAAAACTCCAAATATAAATATAATAAAATATTATATTAGGAGTTTTTTATATGATAGTTATTAGTAAAAAAAGAATAGAAATAATTTTATCATGTGTAATTATTAGCTTATTAGCATTTTCATTTAAGATAGCGAGGACAAATAACGGAGACGCAAATGGAGTAAATAATACCAATAACAGTACCTTGGAAACAGTATCAACTCCAGTATCAGGAAAAACAGTTGTATTAGATGCAGGGCATGGCGTGCCAGATGAAGGGGCGGAAAGTAGCAATGGAACAACAGAAGCGGAAATTAATTTAAAAATAGCCCTAAAAGTACAAAACTTATTAGAGCAAAGTGGATGTACAGTAATATTAACACGTTCAGACGAAAATGCAATTTATGATTTAGACAGTAAAA
>CALWKK010000038.1 GCA_944381245.1 uncultured Clostridia bacterium | reverse complement strand
TTTTATAATACTTGCAATGTATTTCATTCATGAATATTCTGTTTATTTTTTATTACATCTCAGTTATATCAAGCATTTTTTCACTTTTTATTATTCTGTACTTCTTCTGTGTTTTTTAAACTTTTACAGAAGTCTAGAAAACTTGTTTTTCTATGTGTTTATGAGATACACTCTGTATCTCTTTCCTGCCTTTTAGTAGTATTATTTAATTAATTTTTGACTTTTAATTTTATAAGTCAAATTTTTTGATTTTTTTGACCTATGGATTTTTATAAGCCGAATTTTTTTGATTTTTCGTCCTATAAATTTTTATAGCACGGATTTTTTCAATTTTCGGTGCTATAAATTTTTGTAAAACAATTTTTTAATATTTTCCGTTTTATAATTTTTATTTTAAAAACAAATCAATATATTTTTGAAAAGCAAATACTTGATTTCTACTATATCCAGTTGTTTCTATAATAATATTCTTTTAATGCATTAATACATACATTTAAAGTTGTTAGTTTTATATCTATTAACTCTAATATTTTCTTTTCTGAAACAATTGATTCATTACGCAACATAAATTACCATAATTTGTTACTTTTGTTGGTTTCTTTGGAAAATTATGCTATACTATACTAGTAAACCCTTTGCAGTGATAGGTTAAGGTAGTTTACTTGTACATTGAGAAAACAATTCACTAATAGGAGGTATCTCTATGAAAAAAACAAACATCAGGGATTTAATCCCCAACGAACGCTCCAAAATTTGTGGCTTCGTTGAAGCGATTCGGAAAACCAAGAACAACTACTTTGTTGTTGTGCGTGACCGTTCGCAGAGCATTCAGGTTTACATTAATGTCAAGGAAAATCCTGAAATGGTAACTACAATTGATTCTATTAATGTAGAGTCTACTGTAGAAGTTATTGGCATTGCAAATCTGAACCCCTACGTAAAAAACGGCGGTATTGAGTTCATTCCTGAATCTATTTCAGTTGTCAGTGTCGCTGCTGCTGGTCTTCCGATTGACGGTAATAGCTCTCCTGAGCTTCGTATGGATTGGCGGTATTTGGATCTTCGCAATCCTAAAAATCTTCTGATTTTTGAATTGCAAACAGTCATCGAACACGCAATGAGAGAGTATTGGATGAACAATGGTTTCATTGAAATTCATACTCCCAAGCTGATGAGTACTTCAAGCGAATCTGGTAGCGAACTTTTCAAGCTTGACTATTTTGGAGGAGAGGCTTACTTGTCTCAATCTCCACAATTTTACAAGCAGATGGCTATGAATGCTGGTTTCGAAAGAATCTTTGAGATTGGTCCGGTCTTCCGTGCTAATCCTAGTTTCACTGCACGCCATGAAACAGAGTTCATCAGTGTAGATGCAGAGATTTCTTGGATTAACTCTCATGAAGATGTTATGAAACTGGAAGAAGAATGGATTGCCTATTTTATGGCAAAGGCACAAGAAAAACTTGGGGAAAAGGTTTCTGCTCTTTATGGCATCACTATCGAAGTTCCCAAGCTTCCGTTCCCTCGAATTTCTCTTGCTGAGGCAAAAGAAATTATTCGTGA
The DNA here is from genome assembly GCA_944381245.1 of uncultured Clostridia bacterium. Lineage (GTDB taxonomy): Bacteria > Bacillota > Clostridia > Christensenellales > UBA1242 > UMGS687. The sequence goes on along the minus strand of CALWKK010000038.1, from coordinate 3,323 downwards.
ACGTGGGTATGTGTCTCCCAAAGACAATGACCTTAATCCTGAGGATGAAAAAATTCTCTCCGAATATGTTAAGGAGAAATTTGGTCATGACTTTGTCTTTGTTACAGACTATCCCGTTTCTGCCCGTCCGTTCTACCATATGCGTCATGAAAACAATCCAACACTGACTAAAAGCTTCGACTTGCTTTATCGCGGTATTGAAGTAACAACTGGTGCTCAAAGAGAGCATCGCTATGATGTCTTGAAAGCACAAATCCTTGAAAAGCAGGAAACAGAGAACGATGCAAAATTACTTGAATCTCTCAAGTATTACCTGCAATTCTTCGAATACGGAACTGTTCCTCATGGTGGTTATGGTTTTGGTTTGTCCCGTCTGATTATGAAGCTCCTTGAGCTTCCCAACATTAGAAGTGTGACATTCTTGTCTCGTAACCCCAAAAGACTTACTCCTTAACCCTATCACATTGTCATTTATGACAGCAAAAACAGAAGCAAGCAGTTTATTTACTGCTTGCTTCTGCCATTTTATTCTTGTTCAGTTTCCTTATTCAATATTTTCACACTATTTAATGATGTTTACTTCACTATTATTTATTATATATAAATTCCCTTTTATAATATCTATTTCTTTTTCATTACTAACTTTTAAAGCAGTATTATTTGTTATTCCATAAATTTTAAATTTATTTGATGCAGGAAAAAGTTCATTTTTTAATAATTCATCATTATTAATTTCAAAATGTGGCTCAAAAGTGTAATCTATTCTACCAATTCCATCATAAATCTTTGTATTTTCTACGCCATCATCAATATCCTTTGAACATATTGATATCTTTCCTAAATTTATAGCACCTGCACTTACACCTATAACTGCACCCTGAAATTCTTTTATTTTTTCAGATATATTCAATTTAGAAATAAATTCAAATTGTCCAATTGTATCTCCTCCCATTAAAAAGATTATATCTGCATTATTAATTTTTTCTCCAAGTGTCTCCTCATTCATATTTACATCAAAAATATCTACATTTTCTATATCAATTCCTATCTCTCTAAACCATTCAACATCCGTATTTACATATTTATCTGTTTTACTATTTTTTCCCATTCCTCCTGGAATAAAAATTATATTTTTACAATCCTTTAAATCTTTTTGAAATACTCTACTTACTTCTTTGCCAAAATGTTCTTCTACTGAAAAACCGCTAAAAATATACGTTATTTTTTTCATATTATCACCTCATATCTTTCATATAATCAATACTAGCCAATAACATTATAATACAAATCACGAAAAGAGTAAATACGATTATATTTATTATTTTCTCTATTATATACATTATCAAATATATAAATTTTTTTAACTCCAGTATCACATATCCTATTTAAATGCTTTAAGCTATCATCAACAAAAATATCAATATTATTTTCTAAACAAGCCTTTCCTTTATTTGCTTCTTCAATAATAAATTTATCAAACGGAATATTATTAGTTTTTAGCCAATTCAGAGTCTCATTATATGTATCATTCATCTCTGTTGACTTTCTTCCCGTAATTATATATATTTCATGACCAAGTTTTTTTATATTATTAAGATATTCTACAGCATCATCCCTTGGTTTAATAATATTTAGTACTTCCATTTGTATATATTTTTTGAATTTTACATAATCATCTTCTTCCCAATCGAAAATCTCAGAAATCCTATATGCATTTTCATTTTTTATTCCTTTTCCTAAAATATAATCATTATATTGTAATCCATATTTAATTATTTCATTATGTAAATTTGTAATTGTACCATCTATATCTATACCAATTTTCATATTAACTTCACCTATTTTTACTCATAATTTATAAATAATCGTTGAACCTTCATCTTCAAATTTAAAATCTAGAACCTTATAGTTTTGACTAAATTCTTCAAATTGTTTATGATTTTGTCTAGGAACATAAAATAGAAAAAAACCACTTCCGCCTGCACCTAATAATTTCCCACCAGTAGCACCTTTTTCTAGAGCTTTTTTGTAAATATCATCTAATCTATCATTAGATATTCCTGAAGCCAAACTTTTTTTTAAGTTCCAGTTCTGATTTAATACTTCACCTAACACATCTATATTTTTTGTTTTTTAAAATATGTACTTAAAAAAATTTTTTCAAATTTAGATATAGATTATATTCATATTAAATGATATAATTTTATTAATTAAAATTAATGAATTGAGGTAATATAAAATGAGAAAAAAAATTATAGCAATTGGTGGTGGTGAAAACGGTAGACTTAAAAGCAACGGAATACATACTCCATATGAAACTAAACAAATTGATATGGAGATAATTAACATCACCGGAAAACAATCTCCTAATTTTTTGTTTCTTGGCCATTCACAAAATGACATTAGTTCTGAAGAAAGCTATTTTCAAGTTATGCAGAATATATATGGAAGTATTTTTGGATGTAACTGTCAAACAATAAAAAAACACGAATTAAAAGACAATATTTATAAAGTTCAAGATCTTATTAATTGGGCTGATATTATATATGAAGGAGGAGGAGACACTAAAGGAATGTTAGAACTTTGGTTTGAAACCGGTTTTGACAAAATTCTAAGAGATGCTTGGATTAATGGAAAAGTTATGTGTGGTATTTCTACCAGTGCAAATTGTTGGTTTAAGACATGTAGCTCTGATTCATTAAAATTGCAATTAAAAGATGATTCTGCTCCTATGATTAATGTAGATTGTTTGAATTTTATTAATGCTTTTTTTTACTCCTCATTGTAATGTTTCAAATAAAAATACAAATAGATTACAACATATGAAAGAATCTTTAAAAAATAGTGATTTAGTTGGTTTAGGTATGTCTAATTGCTGTGCAATAGAAATCATTGATGATAAATACAGATTGTTAACTGAAGATGCCTCTAACTACAATATAGAATCTTATGGCATAAAAACATATTGGAAAAATAATAACTATATAGAAAAATACATTGACAAATCAGATAAATTTAAAAGTCTAGCTGATTTACTAATTAAAAATTAAAATACTATGCTTAATAATTTATTAGCTAAAATTCTAAAAGATAGAGAATGTTCATTTTTAAACTTCTCTATCTAAATTACTTCTATTCTTTTTCATAAAAATTTTATATTTACATTTATATTATAAAAAATTATTTTTTCTAAAAATAAAGTGCCTATCTTACAAGGCACTTTACTTAGGATTCTCTTTAACTTTTAAATTTTATTTTAATAAATTCATATGTTCATCAACATACAACCATATCATATGGTGTATTGAGCATAGATATATAAT
>CALWKK010000037.1 GCA_944381245.1 uncultured Clostridia bacterium | reverse complement strand
TACCTTGACGACTTGCCCTTTAAAAATAATATTTCCGTCGAAACTAGACAGCCCCATGTGGTATATATAATACCACATTTTTCTTTTTTTATCAAATTTGTTAATTATTATTCTTTTTTTCTAAAATTACTTTTTTATATATATAAATAGCACTATCAAGATCGTTTTTTTTATCATAATTTTGTTTACATTCTTGTATTTTTTGAGCAATTTTAGAATATTCACTTAATAATTCTCTTGGTGATGTATTTCTTAAATCCATTTCATTTTTATTCATTTATTCACCTCTTCTTACTTATATCATTTTCTATATTTTGGACAAATTGCTCTAAACATTCTCGCATTTTTATATACCCATGTTCTCTCATATTTTTCATAATGTAGTTATCATAAGGAAATTGATTTCTTGTAATACTTACATGATTTTTTCCATAATCATTTACAAAATATTTCTTTTCAAAATCAATAAAATCAATATCTTTACTATATTCTAAAAATTCGTTCGCAGCATCTAATAATGATCCACCATTTTGTAATATCCAATTTTCTACACCAATGCCACCTAATCCTGCTTGGGTTTTATCACTTCTACTAGCTTTATAAACATTTGCATCTTGTAAGATTTTCTTTGCGTACATTATATTAGCTAAAACCAAACGATATTTTTCATAATCTTGTTCTTTTATTTGTTCTAATCTTTCGGCTAAAGCAGTATCTGATGAATAATATTTTTCTTTTGAAACAAATGTTATATCTATATCAACTAATTGATCCAATCCCTCTATTTTAACTTGTTTTAATCTGATTTTATTTTCCATTACAATTTTATCTATACATGGTAAATTTACTAATAAATTTTGTTTTATAATATCTATTTTATTAAGATCTATTTTCATAACATAATCAAAGTCGATATCATTTGGTAAATTTGTTCCTCTAGCTGTAGATCCAGTATTAATTAATTCAACATCTTTACCAATTACCAAACCAATATTTGATAATGAAATCATAACGTTATTATTAATTAAATTATTTATTACATTGTTGCTTTTCAAATTATCATCTATAATAGTTAAATATTCGTCTAATTGAGGAAAATACAAATTATCACTAAAAATAAAATTCCCTGTATTGTATTGTTTCAATCCAGACATTTTTTGTCTTATTTTATTATATTCTTCTTCTGTAAACAAAACATTATCATTTAAATCACAAATTGGTATATATTTTCCACTCAAAGCTTCTAATAATTTCATTCTATTTAAAAAACTTGATTCTGCTAATTCAGGAACTTTTTTAAATGATGCTTTTGATAAATCTACTTTAAACACATTATTACTATATAATATTATGAAATCATTATTATCATTTGATTGAACTGGTATAGATAACAATATACGTTCAAAGTCCTCTAGATTATATATTTTTATAAAATCAGCCATTTTATGTTTTTTTAATTCTTCTATTTTATCTTTTAATAAATTAATTTTTTCTTCTAAATTAATTGTAATTTCATTACCTTGTTTTCCTTTCTCAATTTCTAAATAAGAAAGTAATTTAGAAAATAAATTTAATTTTTTAAAATTATCTTGTTTTTCTACAATATCAATAATTCTTTGATATAAATTATCAAATGAATTTTGATTAAAGATTTTATTATATTCATGTTCTACTACTTCATAACATTTGCAACCAATCGCATTATTAAAGAATGTTAATAATAATTCATTTAATTTATTATTATCAAATGAATTTGAAAATTCAATTAATAATTTTTCGCATTTTTCATGCTCTCTTTTAGCATATTTTAATCTATCAACAATTACTATAGGAATATCAAAATCAATTGATGCTTGTAAAGTGTATTTATAATGCTCATTTATTGAAGGATCAAAATTATTACTATCATTAATATCATCAACAAATAAAACTAAATAGTCAGGCATTCTTTTGAAAGTTGTGCTTGACTTAGCTCCTCTTCTTTCTATAACTATTTCATTATGTGTATGTCTAGTATTATCTATCATTTTATTAGGCAGTAAAAAATTATCAGGTGATGTTGAAGAAATTGATAATTCACTATTATTAGATCCCATGTCATAATTTGCAGCTCTATAAATAGAACCACCTTCTAAATTTGAAAATCCTAAAACCACAGATTTTATTCTTGCTATCGCTATTTGATTATTTCCAATATAACTAGTGCATACTCCATGATTAGCAATCAAAGGAACTTCCCATTCTTCTTTAAAATTGTCATGCTTACTTACTTTTGAATAAGCATTTAAAGCATGTACTAACATGTTAAAATCGTCATCTAAAATATAAAACTTTGGCTTTTTTCCTAAAACGTCAAGGTTTACTAAAGACCGAATATGTTCTAATTCATTTAATTTAGGATTATTATGTAATATTTGAATTAAACTATGCTTTTTATCTAATTTATATAATGTTTTATCATATTCTTTTATGTATTCATTTCGTATTACTGATTCTAAAAAAATTGATGCATAAAAATCTGTTAATAAAAAATCTGTATTATTATAATAATTTATTAATTTGTTTAAATCATCACAATCACTTATATCTTTTAATGATTTTAATATTAATTTTACTTCTTCATTAATATTACTATTTTCTAAGTTATCAAGATCATGACAATATCTTTGAATAATAAAATTAACTTCTGTTATATTTAAACCAAACTTTTCTTCAAAAATTGCTTCTTTTATTTGCTCATTTGTAATTGTTCTAGAAGTTATAAGTAATTCTATTTTTTGCCTATATTCTTGTTTTATTTTTTTAAAGTTGGAATCGGTCAATTGATTGGCATCAGTTATTTTATATATATTATTTTTTCTTTTTAAAACATATACAAAATTTCTTAATTGTTCATCTGTTAATTTATTTTCATTTGAACTGTTTATTAGTTTATCATATTGTAAGTCTCCATATAATACTAAATTATCTAAAATAATTTCAATTATATAAGATAAATCATAATCATTATTGGTTAATAATTTGCTGACTTTAGAAAAAACTAATAATTGTGTTTCGTTTAATTTTAAAATTTTTTCTTGTATAGCTTGATAATTTCCTATTTTTTCAATAAATTCAATATCAAACACATTATATTGCTTACCTAATAATCTTAAATCAAGTGTCGAAAGAATTTCATTATTTTTGTTAAACAAATAATCTATTTTATATTGCATTTCATCACAAGAAATATTTAATTTTTTTGATAATAGATCAATACATTCTTTACTATATGCCTCTTTTTTAAATCCTTTTATTATTAAATAATATTTTTCATATTCAATACACTTTTTTAATAATTTTGAATTATCATTTAATAGAAAAGGAATTGTCGTTAATTTTATAATATAATTTAAAAATTTTTCATTTATAAATATTTTATCTATTACTTCTTCAGTAAATGCCTTTTTATTAAAACTATATATTGCATCATATCCTTTATATTCAACACATTTTTCTAATAATTTTGGATTGCCCTTAAAAAAAGGTAATAAATCAAAATTTTCAGGAAAATATTTTTCTATTATATTTTTTAATATTTCTTCATCATCTTCTATTAAATTTATTATATTAGGTGTGAATGTGTTTGGATAAAAATACTTTAGTAATTCATATCTTTTATATTTTATACATTTTTGTAATAATTTTGAATTGTCTTTTAATGCATTGGGTACACTTTTCATAACTTTTATAAATTCATCATTACCTATTAATTTTTCTTTAAACTTTTCGGTAAAAACTGTAAAGGAAAAATAATCAATCAAATCATATCTTTTATTTTCTATGCATTTTTGTAACATTTCAAAATTATCTGATAATACAGAAGGAATTACAGTTGTTTTTTTTATAAAATCATCACTATTTAATAGTTTTTTTATTATTTCCACAGAAAATATGTTAGAAAAAAAGGTGCCAACTAAATCATATTTTCCATATTCAATACATTTTTGTAATAATTTCGAATTATCTTTTAATACATTGGGAACACTTTTCATAACTTTTACAAATTCGTCATTACCTATTAATTTTTCTTTAAGTTCTTCGGTAAAAATTGTAAAGGAAAAATAATCAATTAAATCATATCTTTTATATTCAATACATTTTTGTAATAGTTCAAAATTGTTCAATAATATAGAAGGAATTACAGTTGTTTTTTTTATAAAGTCTTCATTATCTAATAATTTTTGAATAACTTCTTTAGTTAATGTTTCTTTTGTAAATTGATTAATTAAATCAAATCTTCCACATTTGACACATTTTAGTAACATTTTAGAATTATCTTTTAATGCAAATGGCACAGTTTTAATATTATTAATATAATCTTCGTTTTGTAATAGTTTTTCCGTAATTTCTTCGGTAAAGGCACTAGAAGAAAAAGAGTCAATTAAATCGTATCTTTTATATTCTATGCAGCCGTTTAAAATTATACTTTCGTCTAACCCGTCTGTTATTTTTTTTATGCTCTTAATATACTCTTCATTTGATGATAACTTTTTTAAAATTTCTTTTGTAAAAGCACTAGAAAAAAAGGAGTCAATTAACTCATACCTTTTATATTCAATACATTTCATTAAAATTTGACTATTATCATCTAAATCATCTGGTATATAATCTATCATATCGTTTTTTAAAAAATATTCAAAAACTTGTGGAACATCTAATCTATCTTCAAGATATTTGCCATATTTTTCAACTAAATCTTTAGTAAAGATTTCTTTCGGTAAAGATTTAATTTCAGTTTGACTCATTATTTTTTTATTTTTTAAATGAGAAATTAATCTTAATTTTAATATTTGATTTCTAGGTAAATTACGAAATTTTTTTATTACTTCAAACATATTATCACTTTCTTTTTAATAATTTTTCAAATCACGAGCTAATTGTCTTTCTATATCTTTTTTCTTGATAGCCTCTCTTTTGTCGTAATTTTTTTTACCTTTAGC
>CALWKK010000036.1 GCA_944381245.1 uncultured Clostridia bacterium | reverse complement strand
CTTTAATTTCGCTGTTTAGAAGACCATGCTTCTAACAATGTTATTTTACTTAAATTTCACCATAAAGTCAAAGATAAAACTTTACTTTTCAAAATTAATTAAATTCATTTTTATTTTATAACAATTTTAGATATAATATTACAAAAAGAGGTCAGAATATGTCTATTTTTAAATATGTTAAAAATTTTGGACTTTCGTTTAGTTTTAAAAGAGGTCTTTATGGTCTGCTTTACAAAATGACTAAAAATGCCAAATATAAAGATTTAAGATTTAAAAACACTTTAAAATATCTTGATAAACACTTTGGCAATATTCTTCAAGATTCAGAAAACGAAGACCAAATTAAAAGTGATTTTAAAGTGTTTGTGTTTTGGGCACAAGGCTTTGAAAATGCTCCAGAAATTGTTAAGGCTTGCGTAAGTTCAATAAAAGAGAATTTTAAAAATCATGATGTTGTTTTGATTGATAATTCAAATTTTAAAACTTTTGTTAACATTCCTGATTACATTCTTAAAAAAGTTGAAAATAAAACAATTTCACTAACACATTTTTCAGATATTCTTCGTGTTTGCCTGCTTGAAAAATATGGTGGAGTTTGGATTGACGCAACCTGCTATTTGACTGCACCAATAAGTCACGAAATAACAAAATATTCATTTTATTCAAACAAATTAAACAACGATGGTTCAAAACTTTTTGTTTCCAAGGGCAGATGGAGTGCTTTCTTTTTGTGTTCAAACAAAGGTAACCAAATTATCACAAATCTAAAAAATTTATTTTTTGAATATTGGAAAACTCATGACACACTAATTGAATATTATTTAATTGACTATGCCATAACTCTGCAATATAGTAAGCTTGAGAATATTAAAAAAGCGATTGATGAAGTTCCTGAAAATAATCCAGAAATTCACACACTTTCAAGTCTTTTATTTGAGACTTTTGACAAAAAGATTTTTAATGATATTTGTTTTAACACAAGTCTTTTTAAACTCTCATATAAATTTGACCCAGAAAAAACAAAACTTGATAACACATTTTATAGACATATAATAAAAAAATAGCCAACCGGCTATTTTTATTTTTTATTAAAAAAAACGCAAATATATTATATTTAAGTATGTTTTTAATGATTTTTTTGTTAATTTAAAATATTTTTTATATTTTTTCCACTTTTCTAAAATTTCTTTTTTGAACCATTTTTTTTCGGTTTTATCCTTTAATTCTCTATATGTCCAACAAACATCATTTATTCTAATTTGAAGTTCTTTATTTAAATATTCATTTATATTTTGTTCAAGTAAAAAATCAAGTCTTTTTTCAAACATAAAAAGTTTTGAAACAAGTTTTTGATGATTCCAGTTAGATTTCATTATGCTACCCTGTCTATCAAGATAGTTATAAAGCATATCTTTTAAAATTACTACTTTTTTACATTGAAACAATATGTTTAAAATAATGGCGACATCTTCAAACAAAATTCCTTTTGGATATCTTAAATTATTAAAAATTTCTTTTTTATAAAGCTTATTCCATGCAACACCAGAAATTATTCCATTTCCATTATAATAATTTTCAATAATATCATGAGTTTCAAAAATTGTAGTTTGATTTATATTATAATAAATGCTACTTTTTCCATTTTCTTCATTAACTAAATTAATCCCACAAGCAACAATATCTGCATCTGTTTTTTGTTGTTCAATTAACATCATTTCAACATAGGTTTCTTCAACCCAATCATCACTATCAACAAAGCAAACAAAGTCGCCAGTCATGATGTCAAGCCCTGCATTTCTTGCATCTGAAAGCCCGCCATTTTCTTTGTGAATTACCTTTATTCGTTTATCTTTTTTGGCAAATTCATCACACATTTTGGAGCAATTATCAGGGCTTCCATCATCAACCAAAATTATCTCTAAATTTTTATATGTTTGATTTATTATTGAATCAACACATTTTTCAAGATATTTTTCTACTTTGTAAACTGGAACTATCACACTAACTAAATAATTATTCATTTTCTTTATTTAATTCCTCAACAATTTCAATAAATTCTTTATAATATCTTTGTTTATTAAACATATTTCCATGCTTAATATTTTCTTCTGACATTTTCTTTAATGTATCTTTTTCTTTTGATAATATTGTAATTTCTTTTGCTAAATTTTCTTTTAAATTTTCATCTTTTGGCAAAATAATTGTTCCGCTTTTGCTTGCAAATTCAACCATTCCACCTGACTTTGTTATAATTTGTGGAAGTCCACACATTTGCCCTTCAATAACAATAAGCCCCGCCGCTTCTTCCCACATACTTGGAACAACTTGAAGGTCAGCACTTTCATAAAATCTGTAAAGTTCAGAATTTTTGATATATCCTGTTGTTTTTATTTGGTCAGGATTTTTTTCAATCATCTGTTTTAATTTAAAAAGAAAGGCTGATTTTTTGTTATTTGCAGTTTCAACACCGCCCACAATCAAAAGTTTAATATTTTTATCTAATTTTTCAAAAGTTTCAACCAAAATGTCAATACCTTTATCTTCACAAAGTCTGCCACAAAAAACTACAACAAAATCATCTTTTGAAAAACCAAACCTGTTTCGAATATTTTCTCTTTCTTCACTTGTTATTCTTTTATTGAACCTTTCTTCATTAACACAATTTAACAAAACATAATGTTTTAAAACCGAATTTTTTTCTAAAAACTTTTTATAATCTTCTGAAATAAATTTGCTGACTGTGATAATTGAACCAAAATATTTGTTAAGGTCTTCTTTATCTTGATCTAAAATTTGTGTGTGAATATGAAATGACAATTTTTCCTTTCCAAACTCTTCAACAAATCTTTTGGTGATAACATCATAATCTCTTTCAAAAATTATTAAATCTGGATTTATTTTTTTTACTTCTTTAAACGCCTTATTATAATAGTCATTTGAAAACCGCTTATTTATTTTTAAACATTTTAAAAGCCTGTTAAAACCTCGAATTAAAAAATTTGAAACTCTGTTATATTTAACTTTAACAAGTTCAGAATTTTTGAACACATTATCGCTATCAAATTTCTTTTTTTTGCCATATAATTTTTTTTGAACAAAATAAAATTTAACATCACTTTCGTTCTGTTTGGCATGTTCTTCAAGCAAAATTGTCATAAGTTCTTCAACTCCACCACCCATTGTTGACGGAATTGGAAACGCATAAAATGGCATAAAAAATACTATTTTCTTCATAATCATTTAACCTTATACAAAAATTTTAAAAGCCAAAACATTTTGTGCCTTATTAAAAAATATTTAACCTTTTGTTTTAGCCCAAATGTTAATGTTTTGTTTGCTTTGTAATTTTCTTTTGAACCCCAACTTTTGATTTTTTTAAGGTCAATGTTTTCACCAAACACAACCTTTGCAAGCACACATTCCGAATAGCAAAAATATTCAAGTGCAGGAAGATGTTTTTCAAACTCGCTTCCAACCAAAACCTTTTTTATTGTACTTAAATAGGCAAGTGAATTTTGATAAATTATCTTGGCTCTTGTTCTAACTGCTGAACTTTCACGAAGCAAATAATAATAAAGATATTCGTCAATAAAGGCAATTTTTTTGTCTTTTTTTGCTAAAATTTCTGATAAGAACACAACATCTTCCATAAACTTTATGCCAAGGTTAAAACGCACACCTTCAACCACTTCTCTTTTAAAAAGCACTCGCCAAATGTTGCACATAACACTTTCGGTTATAACAATTTTATCTCCACTTTTGTCATTATTTGATGTGTGGTTATAAAAATACTTCAGGTCGCCACTTTCACAAAAATCTTGAAGTCGCTTTTCGTCAACCTTTGTAATTTGATGAGTATTTTCATCTTCATATAAATATCTTGAAAAAACTAAATCAGCATTTGTTTCTACTTGCTTTTTTATAAGTTTTTCATACATCGTGCTATCAATTCTGTCATCACTATCAACAAAAGTAACAAACTCTCCACTTGCATTTTCAAGACCCACATTTCGTGCGTTAGAAACACCTTGATTTTTGATATGAAAAACTCTAACCCTTTTATCTTCTTCTGCCAATTTATCACATATTGCTGGGCAGTTATCAGGACTTCCGTCATCAATCAAAATTATTTCCAAATTTTTATAGGTCTGGCGAAGAATGCTTTTTATGCACCTTTCAAGATATTTTTCAACTTTATAAACCGGAACTATTACTGAAATTTTTCCCCTTTCCATATTCTCTCACTTCAAATAAAATTCTTCAACAATTTTTGCAGCCGAATGGCTCTCATAGCCCTCACTTTTAAGTTCTGCCGACATTTCGTGCCTATCATTATTTTTTATTCTTAAAATTTCTCTTGTCCAAATTTGACAACTTTCATCAAGCCCAATAAATTTAACATTATCAATCAATTTTGCTTCTGTTGTTATATTTTTTGAAAACACAACTGGAAGCCCTGTGCTCTGTGCTTCAACGGCAACAACTGGAAGACCCTCGTGCACCGATGGCATAACAAACACATCTGCCATCATCATAAATTCATTCACATTTTCTTTAAGCCCCAAAAACTTAACATTTAGTTCAAGCCCAAGTTCAGCAACCTGACTTTTTGTTTCTTTTAAAAGTTCACCCTCGCCAATCAATAACAAATATGAATTTGGTTTTTCTTTTACAACTTCATTAAAAACATTAATTAAAAACTTATGATTTTTTTGTGGAACAAATCGCCCAACATGCAAAAGCACAAGGTCGTCTTCTTTTAAATTAAAACTTGTTCGAAGTTTTTCACGAATATTTTTATTAAATGTAAATTTTTGAGTGTCTACTGAATTTCTAAAAATTGTTATTTTATTCTGTTTTACAAATTCACTTCCAAACATAAATTCAGCAGCCAAGTTTGAACAAGCAACAAAATCAGTGGAATATTTTTTCATAAGTTTTTCACCAATTTTGTCAATCAAGTCAGCCCCATTGTCATTTCCTGACATATGTGAATGAAAAACAACTTTTTTTGCTTTTCCTATCTTTTTTGCAAAGTATGAAATCAGCCCTGCACCCTGACTTGTTGCATTTATGTGCACAACATCATAAACCCCTGCATTTGTTTTAAAAAATTTTCGAAGAAACATTATTCTTTTAAAAAATGAACCCTTTGCAAGATAAATGTTATTGCACACTTTTTTTAGTTCGCCATAATAATAATCATCAATAATGTCGCCATTTTTTATAATTAAGTCAACATCAAACCTGTCTTTTGAAAGGTTTTGAATAAGACCCAAAATATAACTCTCCGTTCCCCCACGAAGAAGCGTTGAATTATAAAATAAAACTCTCTTTTTTTCCATTTAAGCCTCATTTGTTGTTTTCTATACACTATTATACAATAAATTGTTATTTTTGAAAACAAAAATATTTCAACTAAAATAACTTATATTTAAAAATATTTATAGTCGTTATAAATCATTGATAA
>CALWKK010000035.1 GCA_944381245.1 uncultured Clostridia bacterium | reverse complement strand
GTTTCTCCCCTGACTCCTTTGAATGCCAAACTTAATATAAAAGGACTTGATTTATTAGAAGAATTTATTATTATATTTGGTTTGTTTTCAAAAAACTTTCTAAAACTTTTGTTTAATTTAATGACATATTCATAATTATTTTTTTGATTTAAATTTTCACATAACTTTCCAAAAGATAAAATAAAACTTACATTTTCAGTTCCTGATCTAATACCATATTCTTGCCCACCACCATAAATTATAGGTTTAAGTTTTTTTGCATTCTTGCAGTATAAAGTTCCAATTCCTTTAGGTCCTCCAATTTTATGTGCACTTATCGAGTAATAATCAACGTCTAATTCAGATAAATTAACAGGAATTTTACCAAAAGCTTGAACTCCATCACTATGAAACATTGCATCTTCCCAGTGTTCTTTTGTTATCTGTCTTAATAATTTTATGTCATTAATAGCACCCGTTTCATTGTTAACATGCATAATAGAAACTAAAGAAGTTTCCTTTTTTAATAGTTCTTTAAAATGATTAATGTTAACTGTTCCATCTTGATTTAATTTGACAAAATTAACTTCATATCCCATCGATTTTAGTTGCAAAGCACAATTATAAACCGAAGGATGTTCACCCTCAGATATTATTATTTGCCCAAACTTTTTTCTTAAACTACCCATTAAAGCTAAATTATTTGCTTCAGTTGCACTCCCTGTTATAATTAAATTTTCATTAAAGCTTGCACCTAAAGCTTTACAAATTGACTTTTTTGCATTAATTATTTTATTTTTAGTTTCTATTGCAACACCATAAGATGCTGAAGGATTATAAAAACAATCTAACGATTTTAAAATTTCGTTTTTTATTTCTGAATTTAATTTTGTAGTGCTTGCATTATCTAAATAAATCATTTTCTTAATTCTGCTCCAAAAAGATCTTCTAACCTTTTTATTATTTTATTAATTATTTTTATTATTTCTTCTTCTTCTAAAGTTTTTTCATACGACGATAGTTTTATTCTGTATGCTAAACTTTTTTTATCTCCCAAAATTTGTTTATTTCTATAAATATCAAACAATTCAATATCATTAAAAAATTTACCACAGCATTGTTTTATTGTTTGTTGTATATCTCCAGCTTTAATTGTTTCATTAACAACAATCGCAAGATCTCTTTCAACAATCGGAAATTTTGATATTCTTTTAACAGAAAATGATTTTTCTTGTAATTTCGCCAATTTATCGCAATCTATTTCACAATATAATGTAAATTCAGGTATATCATAATTTGCTGCAACTTTGGGATTAATTTGTCCAAAACTTATCAAAACTTCATCTGTTTTTGTATTAATAACATCGGCGCTTATGCCTGGGTGTAATAAATTAAGTTTTGAATATTCTAACTGTATATCAATATCATATTTATTTAATATATTTTCAACAATTCCTTTAATTGTATAAAAATTATCATTTTCATTAACGCTTGCAAATGCTAAAATATTTTTTTCTAAAGGTAATTCAGTAATAGGTTGTTGTTTTGCATGAAATGTTTTTCCACTTTCAAATGTTCTAAAATTTTTATTACCACGATTTAAGTTATAATTAATATTTGACAACAACGAATGCGCCATAGAAATTCTTAAACAACTTAATTCATCACTAATTGGATTTTTTATTTTAACAACTTCATTTTCTAAATCATTCAATAATAAATTTTTATTTACATTACTTGGAACTAAAGAATATGAATTTATTTCATAATAGCCTTTATATATTAAAATATTTTTTATTTCTCTTTGTAATGTAAGTATTTTATTATATTTACCTATCATAACACTAGAACCATCTAAAAATTTTTTAGTTGCAGAATCATAAACATTATAACCAAACATTCTTATTATTTCTTCAGCAACATCATTTTCATTTTCGATATCGGATCTATATAATGGAACTTTTATATTTATGATTTCATCATCAACAATTGTTTTAATTGACAAATTTTCAAGAATTTCCACTATATCATTTATTTCAACTTTAATTCCTAAAATTTGGTGTATTTTATTAATTGAAATAGATAATGATTTTTCTTTTAAATCAGCATTATTTATATCAATAATTCCATTACAAATTTTTCCAACATCAAAACTATAAATTAGATTTAATGCTCTTTTTAAGCCCAATTCTTGACTAGACAAATCAATTCCTTTCTCATATCTAGCGCTTGAATCTGTTCTAATACCAAATTTTCTAGAAGTTCTTCTGATTTGAGATCTTTCAAAACAAGCAGACTCAAAAACAATTTCAGAAGTTTGCTCGTTTATGCATGAATCTACACCCCCAATAACTCCAGCAATTACCATTGGCTTATCTTTATCTGCAATTACTAAATTATTTTCAGATAAATTATATTCATTATTATTTAAAGCAAAGATTGTTTCTCCTTCTTTCGCTTTTCTAACAATAATTTTTCTTCCATTTATATTATTAAGATCAAAAGCATGCATTGGTTGACCATATTCAAACAAAACATAATTAGTTATATCAACTACATTATTAATAGGATTAACACCAACGCTAAAAAGTCTAGCTCTAAAATTTAATGGACTTTTTTTTATTTTAATGTTATGAATAGAACTTGCCATGTATCTTGGACATAAAAATTCATCTTCAACTGTAACTTCTATTCTATCTTTTACATCAATATCATCAGTAACAAAAGACAAATCTGGATTTTTAATTTTTATTTTGTAAATTGCACTTATTTCTCTTGCGATGCCAATCACACTCATAGCATCAGGTCTATTTGCAGTAATAGAAACATCTAAAACAATATCATTTAAAAATAAAGCTTCACCAATTGGTTGACCATTGATAAAATTATCTTTAAAAATTAAAATTCCATTGATACTAGCACCATCATAAAAGTTGTCGTTTATTCCTAATTCTTCTCCACTACAAAACATACCCTCTGAGATCACGCCTCTAATTTTGGAATTTTTTATTTTAATTCCATTTGCCAATTCAGCTCCATCTAAAGCAACCGGAACAATAGCACCTTCAAATACATTTGTTGCAGAAGTTATAATTTGTACATTTTTTTCGCCAATGTTAACATCGCAAACAAAAAGTTTATCAGCTTGTTCATGTTTTGTTATTTTATTTATTTTACCAACAACAACATTTTTTAAAAATTTATCAACCTCTATTATTTCTTCCACTTCAAAACCAACACCAGTGAGTCTGCTGGCAATTTTTTTAGCTAAATCTAATTTTGATGAAACATTTTCAATTCTATAAATTTCATGCAAATCAATAAAATCATTTAACCAATTTAACGAAATTTTCATAAACTCCTCTACTTTACTTGATCTAAAAATCTTATATCGTTTTCAAATAACATTCTCATATCTGGAATCTTATTCATAACCATTGTTAATCTATCAATTCCTTGTCCGAAAGCAAAACCGGAATAAATATTTGAATCAATTCCACAATTTTCCAAAACCTTAGGATTAACAATTCCAGCCCCCATAACTTCCATCCAACCTGTTCTTTTACAAAGTGAACAACCTTCTCCTTTACAGTTAGGACAAGATATATCAACTTCAACACTTGGTTCTGTGAAAGGAAAATAAGAAGGTCTAAATCTAATTTTAGTTTCATCACCAAAAAGAATTTGTAAAAGTTTGCTTAACATCATTTTTAAATCTAGCAAACTAATATTTTTGTCAATAACCAATCCTTCAATTTGATGAAAAACAGGTGAATGAGTTGCATCATTATCTACTCGATAAGTTCTCCCAGGACTTATAATTTTTATAGGAGGCTTTCTACTTTCCATAACTCTAGCTTGAACAGGAGAAGTGTGAGTTCTTAAAACAATGTCTTCTGTAATATAAAAAGTGTCTTGCATATCTCTTGCTGGATGATCTTTGGGAACATTTAACATCTCAAAATTGTATTTATCTAATTCAACTTCTGGGCCACAAACAACTTCAAATCCCATTTCAACGCAAGCATCAATTAATTTGTTAAAGGTTTTTTGAATGGGATGGAAAAGCCCTAAGTCGTTATTAATTCCAGGTTCAGTTATATCAATTTTTTCATTTAATAATTTTTTATTTAATTCTTGATCTTTAAATAATAATTCTAATTTTTGTATATTATTTTCAATATAGGTTTTAACATCATTAATCAAAGATCCAATAGCAGGTCTTTCTTCTTTTGAAACTTCACGCATACCTTTCATAATCTCAGTTAAAGCACCATTTTTCCCAACATATTTTATTCTAAAATAATTTAATTCATCTAAATTTTTTATATCTAATAATTCTCTTTCAGCATCATTTTTTATTTGTAAAATTTTCTCTTTCATTTAATCTCCTATTATGATTTTTCATTATATCACAACAAAAATAAATAAAGAAATATTTTTTTAAATTAATTTAAATAAATTAAATAAAAAATTGACATTTTATATTCATTAAATTATAATATAAATGCCAAATAAAATTTAAATTATTATTTTTTTATTCAAAAATTTAATAAAATTAAATTAAATTATATTAAAAATTGATTATGATTGCAATATTTAATATTTGGCATAGCAAATTATG
The DNA here is from genome assembly GCA_944381245.1 of uncultured Clostridia bacterium. Lineage (GTDB taxonomy): Bacteria > Bacillota > Clostridia > Christensenellales > UBA1242 > UMGS687. Next base: position 1,041 of record CALWKK010000035.1, on the reverse strand, counting down.
TAAACAATTATAAATTAAAAATTCCTGCTAATGTAATTTTTTTATATATTATATAAATTAAATTAAATTAAATTATAACAAATAAAAAAATTACAAAAATTAAACTTAAAATAAAGCAAAACAATTTGAAAATTTATAGATAAGAATATTTTATAAATTAAAATTATCTTAATAAAAATTATTATGTTTGCATAAGAAAAATGGATATTGTAATAGATTTTGAAGAGCAAATAAAGGTGTTCAAAAATTTCTATAAAAAATTAATTGTATATTGAAAGTATAAAATAACAGATCAATTTTAGGAACGGATTTTATAAGTTTGATTATCCCACTAAAAATTCAAATATTTGCTTATAGTTAAGTGGATAACACAATACTCCTCTTATCGCATTGCGCGAGGTTCAATAATTCTAATAAAAATTTATCATTATGCCCCACTAACTAACTGTATAGAGCATTGATCTTCGGATCGCATTTCAAGGGGTTCGATAATCCCCATAAAAAAATTATCATTTTGCTCCACTAGCTCAACTGTATAGAGCATTGGTCTTCGGAACCAAGGGTTGGGGGTTAGAATCCCTCGTGGAGCACCATAAATTCCATTACTAAAGGGACTTCTAGCGATTTTGACTTCGCTAGATTTTTTTAGTTTACGCAAGGTTCTGCAACGCAGGTTCTTATTTTCGACAAAAAAAGAGTAACCAATAAAAAAAGATAAAAATTTTAATTTTGGGGTTCGAATTTTAAGTGCTTAAAATTACAACTTTTTTTGTAAAAATACTAAAAATGGTCGATTGCTACAAATTTGTAACAAATTTTTCACAAATTCATGCAAGAAAACCTTTATTTATCGCATAAAAACGCATAGTGTCGTATAGTGATTTTTTGCAACATTTTTGCAAATGAAAAATTTGAATTTATTAAGTTTCAACATTTACATCTCAAAATCTTTCTTTTTTTGCTTTAACTTTTTCTTCTCTTCTAATAATTTCTCTAATTTTTCTATATCATCATCTATTTCTTCTTCACTTTGCTTTTCTT
>CALWKK010000034.1 GCA_944381245.1 uncultured Clostridia bacterium | reverse complement strand
CAGTCAAGATACTTCTCACTTGCAAAAACACATGCCGAAGAATCAGCAAAACTGATTGCTGGTGCAAAAGAGCATGCCACAAAAGTTCGCGAAAATCTTAAAGAAGTTGTTGAACTCGAAACTGAAAATAAAAATAAATAAAGCAATAAAAAAACAACCAAACAATGGTTGTTTTTTTTATTCAAAACTTCTTTTTAATCTAACAAACATATCGGGTAAATCAACTTTTGAAAAATATCCTAATTTTTGGATTTTTTCTGTTTTTATTTTAATTTTTGTATTCTCTGCAAAAATATTATTTTTTTCTTTATCGTTTTTAATAACAACTTTTGTTTCTTTTGCATTTAAAGCTTTTATTGCAATATTTGCTGTTTTTTTAATACTCATAGTTGCATTTTCATTAGAAATATTAAATGTTCCAATTGCCTGATTTTCTATTAGTTTTAAAATTGCAAACATTGCATCTGTTGAATATATCATGCTTCTCACTGATTTTCCATTTGAAAGCAATTCTATATCTTTGTTTTCAATGCACGCTTTTAAAATAATCATAAATATTTTATTAGAACTATAAGGAACACCTGCCCCTATGACTTGTGCCAATCTAATATTAGTTGCTTTTAAACCATTTGTTTTTATATTCGCATTAATAAAAAATTCTGCTGAAAGTTTAGCAATCGGATAAGAATTCCTCATATTATTATAATCTAAATATCCAAAATCATTCTCGGTTACTTCTTTATATTTTTTGAAAGTACCAAATACTTCCATTGAAGAAAAATTTACTAAATAAGCATTATTTTTGATTGCTAAATCAACAATATTTTTTGTTCCATTTAAAATAGTATTAAATGTTTCAACCGGTTTTTCCTTTAATATTTTTGAATTTGTTGGACTTGCCGTGTGAATAATTATATCAAGTTTTTCTTGAATTATGAATGGCGTTTCAATGTCTTGTTTTATATGTTTAATGTTATCATCTTTTTCAATATCTGCAAACCAATAATTTAACTTATCATGCCTATCAATTGCATATATTTTTATGTTTGCTTTATAACTATTATTTAAAAATAATAAATATGTTACAAACAATGAACCCAAAAAGCCCGAAGAACCCGTTACCAAGATTGTTTTATTTTTTAATGATTCAAGTTTAATATCTTTTGTTAAGTTTTCAAAATCTTCTTTTATTATTAAATTTTTTAATATCATAAATCCACCGAAATATCAAATTTATTTTCTTTAGATGCCTTTATCATTGATTTGAATAAATAATAATCCATTGGTGTTGTGATTTTTATATTATCATCTGAACTATAAACAGTATATAATTTATATCCACAATATTCAAAAACTGATGCTGAATCTATTAAATCTTCCCTATTGTTATTCTTTGCTTTTAAATAAGCATCATAAATATCTTTTAAATAAAATGATTGTGGAGCTCTTGCAAAACCACAAAAGTTTCTATCTAAAGTTGTTTTTATATTTTTATTTTCATCAATTATTGATATTGTTTCAGTTGCCCTTCCCATTGTTATTGAACAACCTTTTTGTTTTACTAATTCAATATTGTCATTTATAGTTTTATTAGAAACTATTGGTCTTACACCATCATGAATTAAAACTATATCACTTTTACTTTTAGAGTTATCATATAAATATTTTAAGCCAATTATTCTTGATTCAAAACCTGTTTCACCACCAGATAATATTGCACTAACCTTTTTTATATTAAACTTTACTAGATATCTTTCTAACTTTTTTATCCAATCTTTAACACACACAACAACAATATTGTCTATGTTTTCATTTTTTTCAAATCTTTCAAGAGTATATATAATTATTGGTTTATTATATACCTTCAAAAATTGTTTTGGAATATTTAATTTGCTCTTCATTCTTTGCCCAGTTCCACCAGCAAAAATTAAAACACTATTCATTTATTTTCTCCTTAATCACATTATAAAGCTTTGCGCAACTATCACCAACTTCATTTATGCCATATTTTTCTTTAAATTCTGTTAAATTTTTTAGTGAATTTTTTATAAGATTTTCATCTTTCAAGATATCACTAAACTCCTCTTCTTTTTTTAATTTTATGTAAGGTAAATCATCTAACTTTAAGTAAAGACCCCTTTCATTATTTATATAGTCTTCATAATCTTTAATAAGCAGAAAACACAACTTGTTCATCACAACAAAATCTGCCATAACCGAAGAAAAATCTGTTATCAAAACATCGGCAATAAGTTCTAAATCTACAATATTAGAATAAGTTGTTAAATTTATTACTTTCTTATTACCAAAGTTTATATTTTTTGCATTATTTATTTGATTTGGATGAAATTTATAGATTAATACGACATTTTCATTAAAATATTTTTCAAAGGCATTTAAAACAATTTCGTCCTTTAACAATAAATTATTTAAGCTCACACTATCTCTAAATGTTGGGGCATATAAAACTACTTTGGTTTGTTCTTTTATTCCTAATCTTTTTTTTATCTCATTTATTTGTGCTTTGCTAGTTTTTATAAATACATCATATCTAGGTGTTCCAAAATTTGAAATATTTCCATTATACCAAAAATTTGTTTTAAATATTTTTAAAACAGCATCACTACCAGTCATCAATAAATCAATATTAAGTGAATCTTTTTTTGCCATTTTAATATAATTAGAATCTAAATCATTAACAGCATCTTTTTCTATCATTTTTTGTGGAATTGGTCCACCATGCCAAGTTTGAATATACAATTGTCCTTTTCTTTTATTCATTGCCCAGCCTATTCTAAAATTGCTAACAATAATTTTTGATGTTTGAAAATAATAAATGTTTTTTATTGAATTATTTTTAAATGTTTTAATATTTTTATCTTTTGGCAAAAGATTTTTTAATTCATTTTTTACACAATAACAAAATTCAAACTCATTTTTATGGTTTTCATACAAGTACTCAAAAAATGCTCTTGGGTTACATGAATAGAATGCTCCACCATTTGAAATAAAATAAATTCTATTTTTTTTCACAGGACAAAAAATTCGTATAAAAATTATAATCATTCTTTTTACTTGTAATTTTGCCCAACTTAAAAATTTTTTCATTTTTCCCCTAGTAATTTTTATTTTTAATTATTTCTTCGTAAAATGTGTTAGATAAATCTATGTTTAAATTAAATTTATATGAAAGTTTGTGAACAAAACACTGTGATTTTATAAATTCATAAGTCTTTTCATCAAAACTTCTAAACAAATATTCAAACTGCAACACATGTGGATTTATATTTGAAATAAATGGAATTTTATCAGTTAAATTTTTATATTTTTTCATTACCATTGTAACAAAAAAATGAAGTAAATAATAATGCTTTAATTTATTATTTTTTTGCCAATAACTATACAATAAATTTTTAACTTCAACCAAAATTGGATAATTTTTCGTTGATTGCATAAACCAACTAGAAATCATTATTGATTCATCACCTCGATAGTCATTTCTAAAAACAAAAAAATCACTTTCATCAACATATTTTGGAATTTTGCCCGAACAAAGCACTGTTGAATCAATCCAAACTCCACCATACTTTGTGAGTAATTCAATCCTTAAAATATCTGAAAAATGCGTGTTTGAAATGATTCCTTTTTTCCATTTTTCAATTATATAATTTGGAAAATCAACATAATCGAAAACATTTTTAGCAGTTATAACAACTATCTCTTTATTTGTTAAATATTTTTTTAATGATTCATAACAAACCTTAACAAGTTCGGGAGCATTTTCTATTCCTTGAAGCCAACAAACAAATACTTTATTACTTTTTTCATTTGTTTCAATGTTTAAATTTCCTTTAATTAATTTTGCGTATTTCTTTTCTAGTTTTAAGTAGCATTTGTGCTGTCTGCTTAATTTAAAAGCTTCCCTTCCATATATATGAAACAATCCATATTTTTTTATAAAATCTTTAATTTTGTTCACTTGGCTTCTTCCTCCTAAAAAAAGATTTTGCCTTTGTTAGCCAAAACTTAAATTCTTTTGTCCAACAAGTTGCAAGTAATAACACAATAGTTGTTATAATAACACAAACCAAAACCTTAAGTGCAAAACTTAAGACTGTTTCACCAATAATTAAATTTGTTACAAAATAACTTATGATAACAGATATTATCATTATAGCAGTATATAATAAATGTTTTAAAAAATATTCACTTTTGCTTCTTTGAAAATATACCTTATAAAGAACAGACACTTCCCAGTAATAACTAACAAATAGATACCCTGCTATCGTCGACAGAATAATTCCTTCAAGAGAGCCTAAAACAGCACTAATAATTGTTCCAACTAAATTTACAAGTGTAATAAAAAGTGGTCTCAATTTATCTTTATCCCAAGTTCCAAGTGCTTCACGATAAACCCCACAAGCCCCCCTGAAATTATTAACATAAAACAATAAACAAATTAATATTACAACACTTGTTGGAAGTGGGTCATTAACTCTGTCCCATATTCCCATAAATGGTTGATACAAAACAAATAAGCACACTGTGCAAAAACTAACTATCATAACATGCAAATAATTCAAGTTTATAAATAGTTTATAATTATTTTCTTTTGAATCTTTATAAATATTATTTCCAATTCCAGCTGTTATTGAACTTGTTATTATTGTGATAAATGATTGAATTGATGATGAAATATATAAATAGTTATTATATACACCAAGTATTGTAAGCCCTAAAAAAGCCGATATTGCAATATTATCAATAGAAGATTGAACAACACTGCCAACCTTATGGCACATCAATCCAAACACTTTATTTTTGATTTCTTTACTTTGCTCTGGCGAAATTTTACCTTTACATGTATATTCTGGATATTTTTTCTTTGTTATATAACCAACGACCAAATTATTGGCTATTGTTGCAATAGGTGTAATTATAATATACGCATAGTAATTTTTAAATGCAAAAAGAACTGCAATTTGAACGATATAACCAAGCGAATTTACCACTGAAGAAATTATGCTTGATATATCATTTCTTTGAAGTGCAGAAAGAAGAGATGCTTTGTAGGCAAAGAAGAAATACCCACAAACATTATTAAAAAGATATATTAAATATAACAAATAAAGATTAATATCTGCTGGATGATCACCGTTTATCAAATATGGCAAAAATGGAGTTGTTAACAGTCCAAATCCAACAACAACGATTCCAACAATTCTATATATTTTTCTATAAAAATTTAAAAGCGCACAAACTGATTCGGTATCATCTTCTGCAAGTGGTTTATACATACTAAAAACTATTGCTGTTCCAAATCCAATTTCTGCGAAATTTAGAATATTTAAAATTGATGAAAAAAGAGAGTTTAAGCCTAAATATTCAACACCAAGTTTATATATTATTATTGTTTTAATGACAAAAGGAAACAAAATCGCAAGAATTTTGTTTAATATTCCAAAAGATATATTTTTTACTGCACTTTTAGTTTTATTTATACGCATAATTACCTAATTTTTCATAACAATAATAACATAATATTTGTTTTTATTCAATCAAAAAACAATTTTAAAATAAAAAAGAGCACAAATTATGCCCTTTTATTTATATTACAACTTTTAATAATTATTCCATACCCATTGCGCTTTCCATTTTAGAAGCAAGGCGTGCCTTTCTTTTTTCTTCAAGTTTTGCTTTTTGAAGCTTGCATTTTTCATTTTGAAGTGCACAAAGCCTTG
>CALWKK010000033.1 GCA_944381245.1 uncultured Clostridia bacterium | reverse complement strand
TTTGGTCATAGAAAAATTGATATAACCGAAGAACTTAAACAAAAAGTGAAAGAAGTTATTGAAGATTTGATTGTTAACCACAATGTGTTGACTTTCTTGTTTGGTAGCCGAAGTGATTTTGACTACCTTTGTCATTTAGTGGTTACTGAACTCAAAGAAAAATATCCAAACATAAAAAGAATTGCCTACACTTGCAGGAGTGAAACTTGCACATTAGAGAGTGAACGAGCTCATTGGGAAGAAGTTTATAGTCATTTCAAAAAAGAAAAAGTTACACTACTTGGAGTGGAAGAAGAAATTGAATATAAATCAAAATACACATCTGGTCGTGCAAGTTATGTAGAACGAAACCAAGCTATGATAAATGATAGTGATTATTGTATCTTTTACTATGATGAGAACTATGAGCCCGAAATGAGAAAATACTCTAAAAGAAGCATTGGTTACTATCAACCTAAAAGTGGCACAGCCCTTGCCTATGCCTATGCAAAACAAAAGAAAAAGATAATAATTAATATGATATAAACCACATATATTAACCAAATTAACTCAAATTACTGCAATTTGTGGGTAAATCGTGTAAGTTTGGTTAAAATATAGACTTTTTCTTAGCTTTATATACAAAATTTGAAAATATATGATATAATATACCTATCTTATTATGTGGAGAATACAAATGATAGATATTATTTTTAAGAGCAAGACACACTTTGATGCTAATCCTAATAATTTAATGCCTATTAACGGAGATTATAATTATAAAGATAGTTTCTGTGCATTTGGAGATTTGTCTAAAACAAATATTTTTATAGGTGAAAATAACTCTGGAAAGAGTAGATTTTTAAGGTACTTATTTGAAAATAATTTTTATACTACAAGCTATCAACAATTTGATAAATTTTTTGCTATATTTAAAAAAAATTACTTTGGACATTATGATATAGTGCCAAAAAGTAATATGGAAAATTTTAATCGTATCTATGAAAACATTGGAGACGAAAATAGTGGATATACTAATGTTGGTAATAGGTTTTTTACAGCGTTAAAAAGCCACTCAACATCTTGTGAAATTTCTAATAAATTTTATTTCCCTATACTTAGGGGGACAAAAGATTATAAAACAATTATAAACAATAAGTTAAAAACATTCCTTAATTCTGCAAGTTCAATACAAAATAAAGATTCAATTAACCATTACATAAGTTTACTAAATTTAGAAAATAAAGGATTGGAGTCGTTTGATATTTATAATGACATTATTCTTCACGAATATTTTAAAGATAATAAGAATTTAGATGAACACATATTAACAGGCGGAAAATTATATCAAGAAATTAAATCTATGTTGTTGGGTGAAGAATCACAACGTAAAATGATTGAGGATTTTCAAAAGTTTTTGCAAGAAACTTTTTTCAATGAATATGATAAAGTTCAGCTAATTCCAAACGAGAAAGAAAAAGTTTTATATGTGAAAATAGGAAAAGATGAAAGACCTATATATAATTGGGGTGATGGAACACAACAATTAATAATAATTTTATATTCTTTGTTTAAACATAAAGATGAACAAAACAAATTATTCTTTATTGAAGAGCCTGAAATGTATTTACATCCAGGCGTTTTAAGAAAATTCATTGAAGTAATAAACTCTGATTTGTTTAAAAATCATCAATATTTTATTACAACGCATTCAAACATTGTTCTTGACACATCTGCCGACACTAATATAAATATGTCTATATTTAAATTTAAGAAAGTTAAAGATAAATCAAAAAACGGCGGCAAAGATTTTCTGATTGAACAATGTAATAATGGAGATATGTCTTTATTAAATGAATTAGGTGTAAGAAATTCTAGTTTATTTTTATCTAATTGCAGTATTTGGGTTGAAGGTGTAACCGACAGATTATATTTAAAGCATTACCTTAAATTATACTGCGATAAGTATAAAGATAAAAAAATATATAGAGAAAACTTAGATTACACATTTATTGAATATGGTGGTGGAAACATAGTACATTTTAATTTTGATAAAACTGATAGTACTAATAGTATAAATGCGAAATACATTAATAACAATATATTTTTAATTGCTGATAATGATAATCCAAAAGAAGGTTCAGCAAAAGCTAAAAGAAAAGAAGCGTATCGAGAACAACTTAAAGAAAATTTTTATGAACTATCAGTTGCTGAAGTTGAAAATTTGATAACTTCTGAAATACTTAAACAAACCCTACTTATTCAAAATCCTAAAAAAGAAAGTGAAATAAACAAGGTATTTGAAAAGGAAAAGAAGTTTGCAAACAAAAAATTAGGTAAGTTTATAGATGCTTTATTCCCTAATGGAGAAATAAAAACCTATTCTGCTGATAGTGGAACTATAAAAAACAAAATAGAGTTTTGTAAATCCGTAATCGATGTTACTGATGATTTCGATAAATTATCAAATGAAGCTCAAATTCTTACTGTAAAAGTTTATGAATTCATCAAAAAGAATAATGAGATGTAAATGAAGAACTGATTGTTCTTCATTTTTTATAAATATTTTTATAAAGTTTTGTAATAACAACACAATTTGACAAAAAGTATGTTATACTTAAATGGAAAATATATAAAAGGAGCAATTCGAATGAAAGGTAATTCGATATTGAACAAAGCGCGATATTCGGAAAACACTGATGAATGGTATACCGATTATAAAACAGTTGAAGAAGAATTATCTCATTATGTAGACCAATTTTGTAATAAAATAGTTTTATGTAATTGTGATGACCCTTATAAATCAGCATTCGCTAATTACTTCTTAAAAAACTTTAATGTTTTAAAGTTAAAAAGATTAATATGTACATCATACAAAGGTTCTAGAATTGTTGACGAGTTCAATTTGAAAGATAATAACGATTTAATTTTAGATAAGAATTACGCTTATGTGATGATTGTAAATGAAATAGAAATCAAAGAAGAAAAAGAAATAAGTGATGATAAAATATTAAACTTTCTAAGAAGTAAAAAGCTAGTTAAAAAATTAAAAGGCGATGGTGATTTCCGTAGCGATGAATGTATTGAATATTTAAAAGAAGCAGACATTGTTGTTACCAATCCACCTTTTTCAAAATTTACCGAATTATTTTCACTTCTTATTAAATATAACAAAAAATATTTAATTATAGGAAATCAAAACGCTATAACATACAAAGAAGTTTTTCCAATGATAAAAAGTGGTGAAGCTTGGATTGGTTATAGATTTGGAGATATGGCATTTAAAGTACCTAACGATACTCAACCAAGAGAAACTAGATATTGGGTTGATGAAAACGGTCAAAAATGGCGAAGTTTAGGAAATGCAATGTGGCTAACAAATTTGGACACTGAAAGAAGGCATTTAAAACTGGAACTTACTTCTTATTATAACCCTAAACAATATCCAAAGTTTGATAATTATGATGCAATTAATGTATCAAAGGTTATGGACATACCAAAAGATTATGCAGGAATTATGGGTGTTCCTCTTACCTATTTAAAATATCATAACGAAGAACAATTTGAAATAGTTGGAGAAGCAAATCACGGGTCTGATAATGAATTTGATTTGTTTAAACCAACAATTAATGGTAAAGAACTATTTAAAAGGATATTAATTAGAAACAAGAAATGTATGTTAGATGAAAAACAGTTTAAGATTTTAGACTTATTTTGTGGAGCCGGTGGTATGTCTTACGGAATGCACCAAAACCCACATTTTAAAACAGTCGTGGCATTAGATATTGATGAAAAACTAGCAGAATCTTTAAAGAAAAATATGCCAGAAGTAGATGTTGTTGTTGGAGATATCAAGAATACAACAATAAAAGATAAAGTGGTAGAATTGTCTAGAAAAAATGGTGTCAATATGATAATTGGTGGACCACCTTGTCAAGGATTTTCATTAAAAGGCAAGAAACTAGGATTAGAAGACCCAAGAAACTTTTTGTTTGTAGAATATCTTAATTTAGTTAAGAAACTACAACCTGAGGTGTTTGTAATTGAAAATGTTAAGGCACTTTTATCAACATCTAATGGTTGGTTTAAAAACGAAATTGTATCTGCTATTGAAAAGTTGGGATATAAGGTAGATGTTGGCGTTCTTAAAGCAACAGATTTTGGTGTTCCACAAACGCGAGAAAGAACTATATTTATTTGCTGTAAAAGCAATAAGATAAAACTTCCGTTGCCTACCGTAAGTAAGCCTATTACCGTTCGTGAGGCTATAGAAGATTTAGCATATTTAGAAGCTAATGAAGGAGATTTTGAACAAAATTATAAAAATATAGCAAAATCTAAATATCAAAAAGAAATGAGGAAAAATTCGGAAAAATTATATAATCATAAAGCCTCAAATCATGCAAAAATTGCAATAGACAAATTAAAGATGATTCCACCTGAAAAAGGTAAAGAATATCTTCCAAAAGAATTATTGGGAAAACAAAAATTTCATTCAACTTGGGGGCGATTAAAATGGGATGAACCTTCGCCAACAATAGATACTAGATTTGATGCCGCTTCTAATGGAACCAATAATCACCCATTTTTGAATAGAGCTATAACACCAAGAGAAGCTGCAAGATTACAATCTTTTGATGATAATTTTATTTTTTACGGAACAAAAGTAGCTGTTAGAACACAAATAGGAAACGCTGTTCCCCCATTAATGGCAAAGGCAATTGCTGACCAAATTTATAAAACTTTATCTAATAATAAAAACGAAGGAGATGAAAACTAATGAATACACAAATGGCTTATTTGATAGGTATGATTTTAGGCAATGGAGAAGTTCAAAGAAAATCAGACACTACAACAATTACAGTTGAATTACCTCATAAGAATTTAATTGATGATGAGGGACGTGAGGTTTCGGTATATGTAAAAAGCAGTTTGGCTGACATTAGAGGAATTGTTGAACCTTTAATTGGTTATTCATTACCTATATCTCAAACAAAGAGGGCTACACAGTTTTCATTTACAATGCCAAATGCAGATTATACAATGCGAGAAATTTTAAGATTTATTGGAAATGGCGTACATCACTCAACAATGACAATGAACGATGAATTATTTGGAATGAAAACAGACGAAAAGAAAGAGTTATTAAGAGGAATTGCAGATGTAACTGGTTATATTCGAAAAAGCAATATTGCTTTTGGTCAAGACGGTTGCCATAGAGTTTATATTGAAATTCCGGGCAATTGGCAAATGGTAATAGATATAGCAAATATGTTAAAAGATTTAGATATACCTGTCCAAACAATTGATTTTGGTCATCCAAATTTCCGAGATTCTAATTTAAAGAAATATAATGAAGGTAAACCATACTATTGGAAAAAAGAACATCAAGTTAAAATTTGGGCTAATGAGTTTTTACCTATTGGATTTAATATTGTTCATAAGCAAAGAGCTTTAGAAAGATATGCTGATGAATTATTAGATTATCTAGATGAAGAAAAAACACATCAATTTTATTGGCAAAAAACAATTAGAAGAAAAGAAAAACCTACACACCCTATGGAAAATGATGAATCTTTACCTTTGAGTATTAGAGGTAAACATTATGAATCTTGGACAGAATTGGCAAAGGAATTGGGTTATGGCGAATAATGTAGCAAAAGAAGTTGAACTATATGCGGAAATGACAGTATGGTTAGATACATATCTTAAAGATAAATATAAAGGTAAAAAATGCAAAATTATAGTTGTTGACTGTCATTCTGTCTATTTAGATTCTGTTTTAGAGAAATATGGAATAATAAAATATTATCCACAAGTAGTTGGATTAAAAATTGAAATTGATGTTTTAGGTATGGTTATTTGGGATAACAAAGCAGAAATATATTTTATAGAAGCAAAGAAAACACAACTTAATTTGCAAAATTTAGGACAGCTTCAAATATATTGTAAATTATGTGACCCTGAAGAAGCATACTTATTATCTTCTGCTGGTTTAGGAAGTTTAGATAAAGTTTTAAAAATATTAAATAGAGAAGATTTGTTAGATTTCGGTTCTGGGAAAAAAATTAAAAAGATTAAGGTTGGCAGATGGGATTTATCAAAACATTCTCTAGATAATCACTCTGTAATACCAAAAATTTAGCAAGGACACTCAATCTTAAATGATTGGGTGTTTTTTGTAATCTTTTGTCAAATCTCCAACAGTTTTGTTTTTTTTGTGATATAATGTTTGAAAAGGAAAGTTTGGATAAGTATGTATATTAATGAAGATGGTTTAGATTTTAGAGACCCTTATGAAAGACAAATAATTTTACAACAAAGACAGGA
>CALWKK010000032.1 GCA_944381245.1 uncultured Clostridia bacterium | reverse complement strand
GAAAAAGTAAACCAAGAAGAAAAATATGCAGAATCATGTGAAAAGTTGGCAAAATTATGTGGAATATATGGATATACGCAAGAAGAATTTGAAGAATTACAAAAATATTTAATAGAAGGAATAGAAAAAGGAAGCGATATAACAATAGGAAAAGATCCATTGAAAGGAAGTGGAGAAATAAGTTATGAATTATTAGATAAAAATAATCCTATAGGCGCAGTATTAGGAAACGTAACAAATTGTTGTCAAGTAATAAATAGTGTAGGACGAGAATGCATGAAACACGGAATGACAGATCCAAATGGAGGATTTGTAGTGTTTAGAGAGAAAGGCAGCATAATAGGGCAAGCATGGGTATGGTACAATAAAGAGAAGAAGAAACTATGTTTAGATAACATAGAAATACCAGATAGCAGGCAGAAAGAAGTAAAAAAGAAGATAGGAAAATTTATAGCGGCAATAGAGAGATTAAAAGATGGGATTAAGGCAGAAATGGGCGACAAAGTTAAATTGATTACAATGGGGAATGGCTATAATGATTTACTAGGATATTTAACAAGCAGTAAGATACAAAATGTATTAGCAAGTGCAGCTGTATCAACCGAAGGAATGGTAAAAAATTTATCTGAAAGAAAATTAAAAGAAGAAGAAAAAGGGGGATCTCCAGGAATTATCTACACAGACACAAACCAGGGAGAGAGATTGATTTATAGACAAGAAGAAGGAAAAGTATAAATTAAAAGAAAAAATTTATTTAAAATAAATAATAAATTGACAAAAAAATAAAAAATGGGTATTGACAAAAAATAATTGCTATGTTAAAATGAAAAAAAATCTTAAGGAGGATTTATGAAAAACGATAAATATACAGCAACAAATGATGGGATAGTCATTGATAGAGAAGGAAATGTTGTTCACTTTGCAACAGAATCAACAGATCCTAAAACTAGAAAAAAAGAAGCAAAAAAATGGATAAAAGAACATGGAAAAACATTCAAAAATATTGTTTTGGGTGCTGGAAGAGAATTATAATAAAATAAAAAAAAACAGTTGACATAACTGTTTTTTTATGTTATTTTAATAAAGCAAAGCAGAGGTTTCCACTTCTCACCAGTCGGCGCAAAGCTTGATTCGGTAATAACTTATAAAATAAAAAGGGTATAATATAAGTTGGAAACCATTGCGTTTCCAATTTTTATTTAGGAGGGTAAAACTATTTTTAAAGAATTATTAATAAACGAACAAATTAATACAAATGAAGTTAGACTTATAGATGAAAATGGAGAACAATTAGGTGTTGTATCATATGATGAAGCAATTAAAAAAGCTGAAAAAGTTGGATTGGATTTAGTTTGTGTGAATTCAAGCTCCTCTCCACCTGTTTGTAAAATCTTAAATTATGGTAAATATAAATTTGATTCAATAAAAAAAGAAAAAGAAATTAAAAAAAATCAAAAAATAACTGAATTAAAAGAAATACAACTTTCAATGACAATAGATAAACATGATTTAGATGTTAAAGCAAAACATGGTAAGCGTTTTTTAGAGGAAGGCAACAAAGTTAAAGTTGTTTTAAGAATGAAAGGAAGACAACAGGCTTATGCTGATAATGCTATTAATGTCGTTAAAAATTTTTACACTATTTTGCAAGATTTAGGATCAATTGACAAGGAGCCTGAAATAATTGGGAAAAACATTATTTTGATAATAACGCCAAAAAATAAATAAAAGGAGAAAAACTATGCCAAAAATGAAATCCCATAGTGGAGCAAAAAAAAGATTTAAAGTTAATAAATCAGGTAATATTAAATATTCAAAACCAAATAGAGGTCATTTCTTAACAGAAAAATCTCAAGATAGAAAAAGAAATTTAAGAAAAGCAGGTTTCCTCAAAGGTAAACATGCAAAAACAATAAGAAGATTAATCCAAGGTTAAGGAGGAAATTATGAGAATTAAAAGAAGTGTTAACGCATTGAAAAAGCGCAGAGCAATATTAAAACAAGCTAAAGGTTATAGAGGGGCAAAATCTAAATTGTATAGAGTAGCACGCCAAGCTGTTATGAAAAGTTTGAATTATGCATACATTGGCAGAAGACTAAAGAAGAGAGATTTCAGAAGACTTTGGATTGCTAGAATTAATGCAGCATGTAGGATAAATGATATTTCTTATTCTAGGTTTATTAATGGATTAAAGAAAGCTGAAATAACTTTAAACAGAAAAGTTCTTTCTGAATTAGCTATTAATAATAAAGAAGAATTTTCAAAATTAGTTTTAATAGCAAAAGAATCCTTAAAATAAAAATTAATTTTAAAAAATAATTGACAAACGAGATTTATTATAATATAATTGTTCTCGTTAGGTTCACTAGCTCAGCCGGCTAGAGCACTTGACTTTTAATCAAGGGGTCCCGGGTTCGAATCCCGGGTGAGCCACCAGTTAATCATGGATTTCCATGATTTTTTTTTATTATTTCACAAATAATATTTAATTTGAATATAAAAATAAAATGAGTTGTTACATAGATGATAATTTTATAAATTTAATAAATGAAATTCAATATAAAAGCATACATGAATTATATATTTATATGGTTGAAAAATTTAAACAAGTTTCATATTTAACAAGAAAAAGCTTTGAAGATTTTTTTAAAAAATTTGAATATTGGGGAAATCTAAATAATGATGATGAAAATTATGACTTTATTTATAAAAAAGCTGTAATTTTAAAAAAAAATTTAAAAAATTATATTTGGTTATATAAGAATCTTGAAGATTACAAGTCAAAGTTTATTTTATATTCAATAGTTAATAATTATTATAATTTTGATTTTGTAAATTTGAAGAAATCAATCGAGCCTATTTTTAAATCGTATTTTGATTTAGATTTAATTAAAGTTAGTAATAATGAAGTTTTTGTAGATGTTGGAGCATATACCGGTGATTCTGTTATTGATTATATAAGTTCTTTCGGGAAGCATAGTTATTCAAAAATATATTGTTATGAAATAACGGAAACAACAATTAATATTATGAAAAACAATTTAAAAAATTACAATAATATAATTTACAAAAATTGTGCTGTTGGAAAGTTTAATAAATATATGTATTTTGAAAAAAATGAATTTTCATCTTCGGCTAATAAAATAATTGAAAAGGGTAAATCAAAAATAAAATGTGTAACTTTGGATAAAGATATTAAAGAAAAAATTTCAATAATAAAAATGGATATTGAAGGTGGAGAAAAAGATGCATTAATTGGCGCTAAAAATCATGTTTTAAACGATAGTCCTTTATTGTTAATATCTGTTTATCACAATAATAAAGATTTATTTGAAATTCCACAGTTAATTTATGATATTAATAAAAATTATAAGTTTTATTTAAGATATAATGGTGGTCCTATTTATCCAACTGAAATAAAATTGATATGTATACCCAACTAAACACTAATTCAAAAGTCTGAGAGAAATAGTGTTATAAATTTTAAACAAAAACGTGTAATAAGAGCTTATTTATTAATAAAAAGTTATTATATTTTATAATTATAATGACTTTAAACATGAGTTACGTAAACAAAGTAAAGAAGATATAACTATTATCAATCAAAATTAAGTACAGCTCTTGCTTATCAATCTGACAAGCCAAAAGAACCCCCAAATATTTTATTTATATTTTTATTAAAATGTGTTATATTATTAAAATGGAAAAAAATATTAATTTATTTAAATATGAAAATGGCTCCAAAATAATTGTTGAGCAGGATTTGAATGCAAAGTATGTTGCATTTATAATTAGAGTTGCTGTTGGTGCAGGAGATGAAAAGAGTGAAGAATATGGTGTTGCTCATTTTCTTGAACATTTGTTTTTTAAAAGTACAAAAAATATGTCAACCTTTGACATATCATTAAATTTAGAAAAACTGGGAGCAAAAATAAATGCATCAACAAGTCACACAAAAACATGTTACAAATTACAATGTTTGCCTGAAAATTTAGATAAATGTTTAGAAATATATTCCGATATGCTTTTTAATGGTTTGTTTTTAAAAGAAGAAATAGATAAAGAAAGATCAGTTATATTAGAAGAATTTAAAATGTATCAAGATGACCCTATGTCCGTTGCATATAAAAATTGTTTTACAAAATTAATGGAGGGAAATAAGTTTGATCATGATATTTTAGGAGATATGAATGTTATAAAAAATATTTCTATTGAATCAATTTTAAATTTTAAAAAAAGAACTTACACACCTGATAAATTTATTTTTTCTATTTACGGTAATGTTAATTCAGAACAAATTAAAAAGATATTAGAAAAATATTTTCATAAAATTCTAAATAAAAAATATAATAAAATAAAAAAAATATTACCTATAAAAATAAATCCTCAAACTAATTTAATCGTTGAAAATCAAAACAAGGAACAAACACAAATTTGTATTTTGATTAATTCTGTTAAGGCTAAAGATATGTCAAAATATTCAGTATTTTTATTACAAGAAATATTGGGTGGAGGAATGAGTTCAAGATTATTTGAAATTTTAAGAGAGAAACTTGGATATGTCTATTCAACTTATGCAGACTTTTTTTGTAGTTTGGAATTTGGTTTATTTGGAATTTATGCTGGTGTAAGCAATAAGAATGTTAAAAACTGTATAAAAGAAATTAAAAATATAATAAATAATTTAATAAATAATGGAATAAGTGAAGATGATTTATTAAAAGCAAAAATTAACGTAAAATCAAATATGGTTTATTCTTTAGATAAAAAAATACACATTGCATTGCTTAATGCAGAAAAATATTATAACTTTAATGAAATTATAACCTTGAAGGATGAATTTAAATTAATCGATAATGAATCAATAGAGAGTGTTAATAAAGCAATTAAAAATTTGTTTTTAAAAAACAAATACGTAGTTTCAATTGTTGGAAAAAATATTAAAGAGAATGAAATAAAAGCAATCTTGTAATTAATTAAAAGTTGTTTTATTTCTTAATTCTCTATGAAATGTTATAGCAAATCTATGAGCTTCATCTCTTATATTTTGTAAAAGTCTTAGCTCTAAACTACCATAAGAAAATATTGTAGGATAAGAATTGTTTGGTGTATAAATTTCTTCAAACTTTTTAGCAAGGGATATTATTGGAACATTATAGAATGCAGTATTTTTAATAATATCAATAACTGATGATAATTGTCCTTTTCCGCCGTCAATAATGATTAAATCAGGTTTTTTGCTAAAGGAAATATCTTCTTTTTTTTCAAAATTTTTTATTCTTCTTTCCAAAACTTCTTGTAAACAAGCAAAGTCATTATTTCCTTCAATTGTTTTAATTTTAAACTTTCGATAATCGCTTTTTAATGGCTTACCATAATTAAAAACAACCATAGAACCAACTTTATTTGTGCCAGATATATGAGATATATCATAACATTCCATTCTTATTGGAATTTTTTCTAAATAAAGTTTGTTTTTTAAGCTTTCAATCATTTTTATATTAATATCTTCTTTGATTAATAATTGATCTTTTTCTATATGGTCAGACAAATTTTTTAAAGACATATCAAGAAGCTTTTTATTTATTCCTTTTTTTGGCATTATTATTTCAATTGTTTTGTTATATAATTTTTTCAAAGCTTCCTTTATTAAATTAAAATCTAAATTTATATTTGTTAAAATTTTTTTTGGTAAAATTTTATTACTATAATATTGTAATATAAAATTAATTAACAATTCAGCAGTTTCGGTTGGTAATTCATCAATATCATAATTTTTCATGCCTAAAATTTTTCCAGCTCTTAAAATAAGTAAATTGATATAAATTTTGCTGTTTTTTTCTAAAATTGTAAAAACATCAATTTCAGCATCTTTAGCAATATCAACTACAGTTTTTTTGGATAATTCTTCAATCATTTTTAATCTATCTCTTAGCATTATAGCAACTTCAAAATTTTCATTTTGGCTAGCAATTTCCATTTTCTTTTGTATAACTTTTTTCATCTCTTTTTCATTTCCATTTAAAAAACTTATTGCTTTGTTAACAATCTCTCTATAATTATCTTTGGAAATTTTTTCGCAACATGGAGCACTACACAATCCTAATGAGTAATTCAAACATGGTCTTTTTACCTTATTTATTTTAATTTCATTTTTACAAGTTCTGATGGGATAAGCATAATTTATTGTTTTTAGTAGTTCATATGCATTAATTTTACCAAAATAAGGGCCAAAGTATTTTGCTCCATCATTTTTTACCTTTCTAACAACGCTGAATTTAGGGAAGTTTTCTTTTAAATTTGTTTTAATATAAGGGTATTGCTTTCCATCTTTTAATAGAATATTAAAAAAGGGTTGATGTTTTTTTATTAATGTATTTTCCAAAATAAATGCATCTAATTCAGAGGGAGTAATTATATATTCAAATGATGAAATATTATCCACCATTAATTGGACTTTAGGTGCTTTTTTAGAATTTTGAAAATATTGTGAAACTCTAGCTTTTAAATTTTTTGCTTTACCAATATATATTATTTCATCATTTTCATTTTTC
>CALWKK010000031.1 GCA_944381245.1 uncultured Clostridia bacterium | reverse complement strand
CAGTATCGCGCCTACTTTTCTGTGCGGTATTGCCTTAAATTATTGTGCTTCAAAAACATTTTGCTATCCTCCATTTTTTGGGAGGGTTATAGTATCGTCACCCTCCTATTTCGGATTTCACAAAAAAATATTGCATTTTTCATATCACTCATTCCTTTCATAAAATTGCTTATTATATCGCATTTGCGGTATAACTAAGAATATAAATAATTCTGGTTACATTTTATCAGAAAAAATAAAAGAAGTCTATCTTTTTACAGAAATAGACTTCTTTTGAAATTGGTTGCGGAGGCAGGATTTGAACCTACGACCTTCGGGTTATGAGATGAAATTTTCCCCTTTTTTATCTTCTCGCAAATTGCCATAAATCGCATAAACAAGCCATTTTTTAGGTATATGCTTTTTATAGCTTTTTATGGTTGTGGTGCACATTTCATGGTTTTGTGCGCCACGTGTGCGCCACAAAATGCTGCCAACAGCAGAAGGGGTCTACCTTTTATCACATGACAAAAATTGCTTATTTTACATAATAGTTGTATGCTCTAGCTTTGACAGCCATCTCACCAAAATGCAGATACCCTTTGGTGTCTTTCCGATTTCTGATATGCCATGACAATCGTCAAAACCTTTGCTTGCCAAAGTTTTACAATATTTACAGTTCTTCTTGATTTATTGATACTCCATATCGTCATTTGCGGGGCTAAATATTCTGAGAAAATAACAAACCTTTTTGTGTAAAATCCTTAACGCCGCCTTATTTAATTATTTCCAGCAATTCTTTGCAAAATCTTGCATCGAAGAATTTAACTTCCTTTAATTGTTTTAGGAAAGAATCTACCATTTCAAGAGGCCAATTTCCTTTATATTTTATATTATTTTTATGGTAATATTCCACAATAAAACTAACTTTTTCAGCATAGCAGTGTTATCTTTTGTTAAAAAATCCAGTTGCTTGTTATCAATTATTTCCTTGCTTGCCAAACACTTCAATCGATTATTCATTATTGTTTTTTGATCGACAAGATTATGGATAAGTCTCATATCTTTAAAATGCTTTATAAATTGATCTGCAGTTTTATCATAATAAGATAACCCAAACCAATATCTTTTATCATCTATAAAGCAAATCTTTTTTCACTATCCCATGAAAAAAGAAAATCTTCAACTCTGCTTCTCAGAACATTAATGTTAAAAATGTATCTATAAGCAGAGTCAAGCTTTATTAGCGCAACATTTTTTGTATATAGATTGCTATCATTTTCACGTTGTATCGCTTCGGCAAGAACTTCAAAATCTAAATTTAGATAGCATTCGAAGATTAATATACAAGTTGACATAATAGAAATTCTTATAGATCAGGACTTTTTGACTGTCCTTTAACCTGGCAATGGTGAGATCGTTGGGTGGCATTCTATAGCTGGCGATCACTGGCATAATCACCGAAAGTTTTCCCAGAGCCTTCGCCAGCAGAATTGCGACACTTCGTAGCTGATTATGCCTGCCAATAATATGAGCAAAATATAAGACTGGTGTCTAGTCGGGTTGCTAGGCATTCGATAGTATTTGATTGGCTTGATTTTATTAACTTAAAGAGAGATTGCAATTGATGTTGAGCAAAGTTGCTAAAAAATAAATATATTGAGAAAAAGTTGTAGTAAAATAGAAAATAAGTCGTATTATAAATAAAATAGGAAAGAAGGGATTAAAGAAAATATGTTAAATATGTACATCATTTAGCAGAGAACTGGCTATTGAAAATGTTTTTTATACAACATCCACTCCCAATATTTTGCAAAAATCTCAAAAAAAATAAAAAGAAAAATTTTTAAATCTATTAGATCGTACAATAGCTAAAACAGTTTACATGGCAAAATAATTTATTTATATTTATTAGAGTTTGTCAAAGGGTGAGGCAATATGAATAATAATTGTTCAATAAAATTTTCTGTAACTATTATTACAAATTTAACAGTATCCCCATATTTTCCAATGTACTTATATAAATTTTTTAACAATACTCAACCAGATATTCAATTTAATCTATTGCCTTATCATAATATATTGCTGTCATCTTCCCAAAAAACACTTGAAAATTCAGACATGATAATCATTTGGTTGAATTTTAAATATTTATATCTTGACTATCCTAATAATATTTATAGTGGGAAAGTTACTTCAAGCGAATTGGTTTCACAATCTGAAAATGAAATTTACAATCTAATAGATTTAATAAGAAATATTACTAATTGTCCTATTGTTTTTTTTAGTTATGATCGCTTACAGTCTTACCATCATTTTTATTGTGGAAAGATTTGTATTAATGAGGATATTATTGATGAAGTGAATTTAGTTATTAAACATTTTTTTATAGAAAATAATATTACAGTTCTAGATCTCAACCGTGTTATTGCAGAAATTGGAATTAAAGATGCTTATGATACAAGGAATGAACATCGGTGGGGTATTATTTACACTTCAAGAGTTATGTATTCACTTGCTGAGGAAATTTTTCGCCTTTATGAATGTAATTTGGGGAAGACAAAAAAATGTGTAGTTTTGGATTGCGATGGAGTTCTTTGGAAGGGTATTCTTTCAGAAGATGGCTTCCAAAGAATTAAAATTGATAGGTATCATAAAGAGTTTCAAAAATTTATACAAGAACTTTTCTATCATGGAATTATTGTTGCAATTTGTAGCAAAAACGACGAAACTGATGTTTTAAAAGTTTTTCAAGAGAATAAAGCTATGATTTTGAAGAAAAATCAAATTGCATGTTGGCAGGTTAACTGGGAAAATAAAAGCGAAAATCTCAAAAAAATTGCAAGTGATTTAAATATTGGTTTAGATAGCATAGTATTTGTAGATGATTCTGTTTTTGAAATTAATCTAGTTAATACTACATTACCACAAGTAAAAACTATTTTATTTGATAAAACTCTTATCATTACACAATTATCTGAGTATTTTAATTTATCTGCACATATTAATTTGGATAATATTTTATGTCGGCAAGAAACATATTTGACGAATGTTAAAAGACGGGTTTTACAGCAAAATACAGATTCTTTTGAAGAGTATCTAAAAAGTTTAGATACTCAGTTAGAGTTTATATCTTATGAAGAATTAAACCTTGATCGAATCAGTGAATTATCGCAAAGAACGAATCAATGTAGCAATGGAAAACGCTATACAGTAAATGAATTGATCGCAGAGAAAGATAAGGGGGCTATCGTTTTAGGAGTACGAGTAACAGATAAATTTAGTGATTTGGGCATTTCTGGAGCAATTTGTATAAAGCAAAATTGCATTGAGTTATTTTGCCTTTCTTGTAGAGCGCTTGGAAGAAATATAGAAAATGAAATTTTAGATTATGTGGTAGAATATTATTCGCCAAAATCCTATTATTTTGTCTCTACTGGTAAGAATAGTTGGTTGGAGAAAAATTTTCAAAAAAAAATCCTTATAAAAAAGGAGGTATAAGATGAATATTTCTTGTGGTATTATTGCTAGCCCAGGAGTAGTCAAAGGTACTGCTGTTGTAATGACTTCACCTGATGATATTACAAAAATGAGTGCTGGAGCTATTCTTGTATTGAAAAAAAGTGATCCATCTTATGCAGAATGTGTTATGAAAGCATCTGCCTTAATTTGTGAAACAGGGGGGAAACTTACTCACATATGTGTCGTGGCATTAGAGATGGGAATTCCTGCTATAGTACAAGTAGAAGAGGCGACTCGTCAAGTGCATACAGGAGATACGATATATCTCAATACATATGATAAGAAAATAGAAATTTGTGAGTGATAAAAATGAACGATAATTTAGAAAAATATAGGAGATCATTAGAAAGTGCATGGGGATATAATGACTATAATGATTGGCCCATTAAATTTAATTCAATTATGCATTTATTTATCAAAGAATTCGCTGATGAGTTTGTAAGTGATTTAGAAAAATGCCGCAAAGAATATTCTACTTTCACTATAGCAAATGCTTTTAATAATCCATCTAGAATTTATCGAATTATACATTCTGTACTTTGTGGAATGAAACGAAGTCATAGAAACATAGAACAACAAAGAAATATTGCAAATTATATGTTGGAATTGACAGCTTGTTTAAAAATTGGTTCACCTTTTAATGAAGATGGTAGAAATCTTATTTTAGATAATATTGATGATTTGTTTATCAATAAAAGCATTTCAGAATGTGAAAAAAACAAAATTGCACAAATTTGTAGTATTTTATGGTCTTATTCTGAAAGCATTTTTTTTCGTGCACATGACATAACAAAAGAATTCCATGGATTATATAAAAGAAGTGATGGAAAGCAACTTCTTATTAGAGACTATTTTAATTTGTATCCATATCAAATCTGGAGCAATATTCCATTATTGCCAATAAATAGTATTAGAATTATCAGTATGTATCCTCCAAATTTATATTTAAAAATTGATACATATGATCATTTATTTTTAGAACAAGGAAATTTAAAAAATGATATGATTGGATATAGAATAATTATAGATAATAAAGATATTACTCTTGAATCTGGGCTTTCAATTGTAGAAAAATCTTTAGAGAGCATTAGGGAAATTTCAAAATGGAGCAAGCATGAAAAATATCCAGAAATTATTAAGAAATATGCTGAAATATATTGGTTTAGAAAAAAACCTCTTTGCGATTTGCTGAAAAAAGATTGGCATGTTCCAGAAGCGGTTTATAAAAAAATTGACAATGGCACTCCAGATATAAGATTTTCCAATGAACTCTCAGCCAGAGAAATTCAATTTTTTATTAATACTATATTTTAAGGAGAACATAATGAATATACGCGAAAAAATTTTGTTTGCCTTGGGAAATATACTTAATATAGATCCTAGCTCAATAGATGATACTGCCCTGTTATCTGATCTTGGCTTTAATTCAATAGGTACAATTTCTTTTATTGTTTTAATTGAGGAAGAATTTGATATCATTCTTTCTGATGACGATTTATTATTTGAAAATTTTAAGACTATAGATAGTATTGAAAAAATTATACAAAAATATATTTCTTTATGATGAATGGTTATGGAAAAAAGTAAAGTTGTATTATTAGAATGTTATGATTATGATGTAACCAAACTAAAAAAATCTTTAAAAAAAGGATTGAAATTATTAAACTTTGATTTTTCAAAATTAAAAAAATCTATATTTCTTAAACCCAATCTTTGCTTGCCAGTAGAACCTTGTCATCACATTACAACAAATCCTCTTGTTTTAGATGCGTTAATTCAAATTATTCACGAAGAATCTTTAAAGGATATCGTAATTGGTGATACTGCGATTGGCAGCACTTCTCAACGAAATCCAGAAAACTTATGGAAAAAAACAGGACTAAGTTCACTAAATTGTGAGCGAACCTTGTTAAATGATTTGAGCCATAACATAAAAATACACCACATAAATATTGATAATTTGGATTTTCCACTTCCTATTTCTGATGATATTTTTTCTTCACATGTAATTAATATACCTAAATTTAAAACTCATGGGTATATGATGCTTAGTGGATGCGTGAAAAATTTATATGGAATATTGTCTGGTGATTCAAAAAAGCTCTTTCATAAGATAGCTCAAAATAAAACTAGATTTGCTAAACTGCTTTTAGAAATATATAATAAAGTTGACTGCAAGCTTCATATCGTTGATGGTATTTGGGGGATTGAGGGTGATGGACCTGGTGTAAAGGGAATTCCTAAAAAAATCAATTTAATTGCCCTTAGCCAAGATGGAATAGCTTTAGACCATATTTTAGCGGAAATTATGGGGGTTCCTTCGCACAATATTCCAACAAACTTTTATAGTGAATTCAATAAAGAGATTTTGCTTTTGGGAGATCCTATTGAAAATTTTAAAAAACATCAATTTCAACTTCCGTTAATTGATGATCACCAAGACCGTATTGTAGAGTATGCAATTGAATTAAAGAGATCTCAAATTTATATTGATAGAAAACATTGTAAAATATGTGGAATGTGTGTAAAAAATTGTCCAATGGAAGCGTTGAAAAAAACAAAAAATGGAATTGAAATAAATAAGACCAAATGTATTAATTGTCTCGTGTGTATGGAGACTTGTTTACATGGTGCTGTTTTATGTAAAAGAATTCCCTTATTTATTTGAGAGGAGGCATGATAAGTGAAAAATGAGAATTATGAATTAAATTGCAATATCTCTGGTAATTTGATTATAGATCGATATCGAGTTTTCTCTAATATAGAATTTAAAAAGCTAGTAATACAATTTGCAAAAAAGTTATCTACAATGACATACAAAAATTCGTTAATAGCCATTATTGGGAAAAATACAACTTTAACATTGATATCACTATTGGCTTCAATAGAAATAGAAAGTTCAATTATGTTAATCGACCCTTCTCTACAACAGGAAGAAATATTACGGATTTGTACCAGAACAAAGCCTCATCTTCTTATTGATCATATGCAAAAGTATGATTTCTCTTTTCCATTAATCGATCAAAACGCTTCAAGCCGAATATTTCAGCTATCTAATAATAAGAATTATATTGTAAATTCTGTTATTCAAATTACTAGTGGCAGCACTGGTGAGAGTAAAATAGTTAAGAGATCTTTTTCCTCCATTCATTCAGAAATTATTGAAAGCTTTAAAGAAATGGATTTTTCTGAAAATGAGACGTTTCTTTGTATATCTCCAATTGTTCATTCTTTTGGTCTAGTCAGTGGATGTTTGCTTCCATATTTTTTTAAAAAAAATCTTATTCTGATTGATGAGTTTTTTCCTGGAGAGATTTTAGACATTTGCAAAAAATATTCTGTTGATGTGATATTTGCCGCACCATATATGTATCATTTGCTAGGAAAATACATGACAAATGACATATCTCAAAACATAAAGGGAAAATGTATATCGGCAGGTGCGACTTTAAATAAAGAAATTGTATATGAATTTTATAAAAAAACTAATGTCGAAATTTGGAATGATTATGGTTCTACAGAAACAGGTTTGTTGTGTTTAAATAAAAATACTTTATCCAAGCCTGAGTCTATTGGCAAACCAATCAAAAAGTGCCACTTGCTAACAGGAGGAAATGATTTTAAATCTGAACGGGAAAATGAGGTAGTCATTTATTGCCCATGGCTCGAAAGTGAATATATTGATGGCTCTACCACAAAGATATCTATGGCATATCATACAGGTGATTTGGGAATTGTAGATGAAGATGGAAATATTTTTTTGACTCGTAGAATCGATGATATTATTAATATTTATGGCAAAAAAGCATCCTCTTCTGAAATTGAAAAATTTATAGAACAGATTGATTTTATAGA
>CALWKK010000030.1 GCA_944381245.1 uncultured Clostridia bacterium | reverse complement strand
AAGAGTTTGTTAAAGACCTTGAAAATTTTGAAGTTATTTCATTTGATGTGTTTGACACCTGCATATTTCGACCATTTGCAAAGCCAACAGATATTTTTTATTTGCTAGAGGCAAAAACAGGTGTTATTAATTTTAGCGAAATCAGGCAAAAGGCAGAGGCTGTTGCAAGGCAAAAAACATCTAAACCGAATTTTGAGATTGATATTTATGACATTTATGAAGACCTTTCAAAAAGATGTTTCTTGAAAAAGGAAGATGCCGAAAAAGAGATTGAACTTGAAAAACAAGTATGTTTTGCCAACCCATATATGCTTGAAGTTTTTAAACTTTTGAAAAAGAAAAAGAAAAAACTTGTTGCAATAAGCGATATGTATTTGCCATCAAAAGTTATTAAAGAGCTTTTAGAGAAAAATGGATTTAAGGGCTTTGACAAAATTTTTGTTTCTTGTGAACAAGGTTATGCAAAGGCCTGTGGAAAACTTTTTGAAATTGCAAAAGAGCATTACCAAAAATACACCAAATTTGCACACATTGGCGATAACTATGAATCTGACATTAAAGGTGCGCAAAAAGTTGGCATCACTGCTTTTTATTATGAAAACTGCAACGAGTTTGGAAATCCATACAGAAGGCCACCATCACTTACCAGTCAAGTAAGTTCAATTTATAAGGGTGTAGCTAATAACTATCTTTATAATGGATTAACATCAAACACAGCAAGAGAAGATTTTGGGTTTTTGTATGCAGGGCCAATTGTTGTTGGATACCTTGAATGGATTAATGAGTTTGTTAAAAACAATAACCTTGAAAAAATATTATTCTTAGCCCGTGACATGGATATTTTTTATAAAATGTATAACAAACATTATAAAGAGTTTGATAATGAATATGTTATGACTTCAAGATTATCGTTGCAAGAATTCTTGTATGAAGATTTTCCCGATGAAGTTCTTAAACATACAATTATTGCAAGGTGTGACAAAGGTTATACAATAAAAAAAGCATTTGATGAATTAAATTTGTCTTTTTTAATTGATGACTGCAACAAATTTGGCATTAGTGAAAAAAGTTTTATTTTTAAATCAAATGTTGAAAAAATTTGTGATTTTATTATTCAAAGTAAGTCAAAAATAGCTGAACACTTTAAAGAAAATGAAAATGCTGCAAAACTTTATTTCAAGGAAAAACTTGGTGGGGCAAAAAGAGTTTGTGTTGCCGACCTTGGTTGGCGTGGTTCTATTTTAGTTTATTTAAAATACTTGCTAGTAGACAAATGGAAACTTTGTGACGAGGTTAAAGGTGTTTTAATTGGTTGCACATACAGTGAATCTTCTTCAAGGTTTATGGCTGAGGGAACAGTTACACCTTATGCATATAGCAATATTAATAATCGTGACTTAATGCAACATGATGGTTCAAAGGAATTTATCTCTGTTATGGTGCTTGAGGCTATATTTACAAGCACTGAAAACTCACTCGTTGAATATAGGCTTGACAAAAAAACACACAAAACAAATTTTGTTACACTTGAAAATAATCCAAATAAATCAATAATAAAAGAGTTCCATAGTGGAGTAACAAAATTTGTAGATGAATTTGAAAAATTTCGTAAACCATTCAAAGAATATTTCCCAATGTCGGCTGTTGATGCATTTGAACCATTAAAAGTCATTCTTGATTGTAATGAATATGTTGCACTGATTATCGGTGATGTTTTAGATACTCCAAATCAACTGGCGGGTCTTAACATTGATTTAAAATCATACACACCGCTTGGTCAAATTATGCTTGAACAAAAATATATTTCAAAGTGGCCATTTTAATTAAGGGGAAAAATATGAGTAATTCAAATGATATGAAAAATAAAAGTTATGTTATTATTGAAATTCAACATTTATCTGCACTCTTTCAAGCATTGACCATGAAATTTAAATTATTTAAAAATGATGATGTTATTTTAATGGTTAATAATATTTCTTTTAAAGACTTAGAGTTTACAAAAAATCTTGTAAAAAATAATATTTTTGTTAAAGTGGTTTGCTTTGGTGAACCATTAAATAATTTTACTGATACAAACAAAACTGCAATTTTAAATATTTATGATAAAATTTTTGAACAAAATAATTTAAAAATTGAAAATGCTAAAACAATTTTATCTGCTTGTGATGTTCAAAACCTGTTTTCAATTTATTGTTTTTTAAATCATAAGAAAGTTGATTTTATTGAATTATATGTAAACCAATTTGTTGATAAAAATAGATATCATGTAAACAGTCAATTTGCAAATGCTCCAATGTGGGTTGAAGAATTATCAAGAAAATATAACGCACTTACTGGTGATAATATTCATTCAAATAATAGATACCTATATCCAGAATCTAAAATTGAATATAAAAATATAGATATCCATGTTGATTTTTTGAAGGATTTTTTTAATCTTCCTAAAGAATGTAAAGACTTGATTGTTAAGTGTTTGGATATTAAAGATAATAATTTGTATCATAACTGTAATATTTTGCTACTTAATAGTCTTGGGTATAGTTTCCCTAAAACAAACCTTGAATTACCAAATCATTATGTTCCATATATGCTTATAGCTGATTATTATTTTAAAGATGAGTCTGTTTTTATTAAAGACCACCCACAAACAATAAAATCAAGTTTTGTTGAGTTTATAGAACCATATATGCCAACCATCAATTCAACCCTTCCTATTGAGCTTTTTGCATTAATACCTAATTTTTATGTTAATAAATTAATGTCAATAAATTCAACTGGAAATGACAAACTTAAAAACTTTATAAAAGAAGAAATTCGGTTAACAAACAACTATTTTGTCAGTTATAAACTTGTGCATAAATTATTCATTACTTTTAAAATCGAAAATCTTTTTGGGAATTCAAATAATTACCATTATTTTAAAATAGATAAAGATTTTTTAGAATTATTTAAAAATAATGCTACAGATTTAATAACAAATAAAGAATTTTTGGGAATAAATACAAAAATTTTAAAGGGAAACATTTTAACAATTATTGGCGATTACTCAAAAGAAGATGCAAAGAATCTTGTTGATGCACTTAGTGCTTCAGACCAAAAAACAAAAGTAATATTTTTTAAAAATGAAATTTTAAATATGATTTCTTTTGAAAATTTAAAACTCTTAGATTATTTTTTGGTTTTAACAATACATAAAACCAAACTAAGAGATAAATTTTTGGGTGACCTTGAAGATGAACAAATTCTTATTTTTTGCAAAGATGATATGTTTAAAAATAATGTTTTAAATTTTTCTTTTGAAAAAGATTTAATTCACACAGGTATAAAAATAAGCATCAATTCAAGTGAAACAAAAAGCAATCAAACAATTAATAACATAAAATTTTCTTTACTTTTTGATGAAGTGGCAAAACAAAAACAAATTAATGAAAAACTTAAAAACTTATATTCAAATGATAAAAATTAAAGGAGAAAAGATTATGAAAATAGTTGCAGTAATCCCAGCTAGATATGCGTCAACAAGATTTCCAGGAAAACCACTTTCAGACATTTGTGGCAAGCCTATGATCTGGTGGGTTTACAACCAAACGAAAAAAGTAAAAGGATTATCAGATGTCTATGCAGCTACTGATGATACAAGAATCAAAGAAGTTTGTGAAAAATTAAATATTAATGTTATTATGACTTCAGAAAATAATTCTTCCAGCACTGAAAGATTGTACGAAGTTTCTAAAGCAATTGACGCAGATTTATATATATGTATTAATGGCGATGAACCATTAATAGATCCTAAAGTGATCGAAAAAATTATTCCTAAAAATTATGATAAGAATTTTTATGTGGGTAATTTAATTACAGAGATAAAAGATCCTGCTGAATGTGTTGATTTTACAAATATTAAGGTAGTGACTGATTGTGATAGTAATGCATTATTTATGTCGAGAAGTCCAATTCCATATCCTAAAAATTCAATTACTTATAAATACTATAAACATGTGGGTGTATTAATTTATACAAAAAGTGCATTAAAATTTTTTGCGGAAACGAAAAAAGGCGAAAATGAAAAGATCGAAGATATTAATGAATTGAGATTTATTGAAAATGGGAAAAAAATAAAAATGACAAAAGTAAACTCAAAAACGCTTTCGGTTGATACTCCTAAAGATCTCGAAAAGGTTAGAAAAATTATGCAGCAAAAAATTGATAATGGAGAAATTGTTTTATGAGTAATATTCAAATTCTTGATTGCACTCTTCGCGATGGTGGATACATTAATAACTGGCAGTTTGGCGAAAAAACAATCAAAGGTGTTGTGAAAGATTTGGCAGATGCAAAAGTTGATGTTATTGAAATTGGATTTTTAACAGATTTGCCAAGAACTTCAAATCATTCATTATTCAATTCAACTGCTGAACTTTTGCCTGTAACACAAAACAAAGGTGGCAGTTTGGTTGCGGGAATGATTGCACTTGACGAAAAAGAGATGAACCCACTTTCACTTGACGATTCAAAAACAACAGGTGTAGACATTGTTAGGCTTACCTTTCACAACTCTGCATCAAAAATTGAAAGAGCAATAAGTTTTGCCAAAATCTTGATGGGTAAAGGCTATAAAGTTTGCATGCAACCTGTTGGAACAACCACCTATTCAGATGAAGAGCTTGTTAGTCTTATCAAGCAAATTAACAAACTTAACCCTTATGCATTTTATTTGGTTGACACTCTTGGCACGCTCTATGAAGATAGGCTTATGCATTTTGTTGACCTTATTGATAGTAATCTAAACCCAGAAATTAAAATTGGTTTTCACTCACACAACAACCTGCAAATGTCTTTTGCTAATTCACAAAAAATTGTGAATCTTGATTCAAAAAGAAATTTTGTTATTGATAGTTCACTTTATGGTATGGGTCGTGGTGCAGGCAATCTTTGTACCGAACTTATTGTTAGGTATTTGAATGAGTGTGGAAAGGGTAACTATGACCTTGTTCCCGTTTTGGATGCTATTGACAACTACATTTACCCAATTTCGCTCAAAATGCCATGGGGATATAATGCTCACTACTATATGTCAGCAATTTATGGCTGTCACCCAAATTATGCATCTTATCTTATGAATCTTCAAACATTAACAATGAATGAAGTCAACACAATTTTGCAGAGTTTACCAAAAGACAGGCGTCATCTTTTTGATAAAAAGTTGATTGAAAAACTTTATCTTGATTTTCAGAATTCAAATAGCAAAAACACAGCTCCAGCACTTAACGAAAATATCAACAGCAGTGAAGTTTTGCTTATTGCACCAGGTTACTCTGCAATAGAAAAAGTAAATGAGATTAATGATTACATTAACAAAAATCACCCTGTTGTTATTGCTGTTAACTTTATGCCAAATAATATTCCTGTTCATTATGTTTTTATTAGTAATAGAAAACGATTTGCATCGTCGGACTTTAAAAATATTAATGCACAAGTGATTGCAACAACAAATGTGCCTAGTGACGCTAAAAATATTATTTATGTTGACTATGACGACCTTTGTGATGCAAAATATAATCAACCAGACAATGCTGGTATGATGGCTCTTCGGCTTTTATTAAAGCTAAAAATAAAAAAAGCTGTTCTTGCTGGCTTTGATGGGTTTTCTGCAAATGCAAAACAAAATTATTATGATGAAACAATAACCGACCATAACACAAAGCAAACGGCTGATGAAAAAAATGTTGACTACGCTAAACAGCTAGCCGACATTGCAAAAAATTTATCTATTGAATTTTTAACACCAAGTATTTATAAGGATATTATTGATGGAAAAACAAAAATTTAAACTAATAATTTTTGATTTAGACGGAACATTGGTTGACACTTCGGAAGGAATTTATGACTGCTTTAATTTTGCATTAAAAAGTTTTGGTGTGCCCGAACCTTATAACTTTGACGGAGTGATTGGTGGGCCACTATTTGATAATTTTAAAAACCATTTTGGGTTAAGTGAAAGTGATGCAAAACAAGCAGTTTATGTTTACAGGCAAAGATATGCTGAAGTCGGGATTATCAAGTCAAAATTATATGATGGAATGGCTGAAACATTATCAACTCTAAAAGCCAATGGCTTCAAACTTGCTGTTGCAACTCTTAAGGCTGAAAGATTAGCTGTGCCATTACTTGAAAAACTTGATGTTGCAAAATTTTTTGATGTGATTCATGGTGTTGATGATAATGATAAACTCACAAAAGCTGACCTAATTAATCTTTGTTTAAATGAGCTTAATGTGAAAAGTTCAGATACCGTTCTTGTTGGTGATAGCAAGCACGACGCAGTTGGTGCAGATGGTGCAGGTGTTGCATTTTTGCCAGTGACATATGGCTTTGGCTTTAAAGATGAAAAAGATTTAACAAATATAAATCATATTTTTATAGCAAATTCAGCTAATGATTTAATTAAATATTTTGATAATTAAAAAACAGCCAACTGGCTGTTTTTGTTTTATTAATTTAAATTTTGAATTGTGATATACGATATTGATGAATTAATAAATTTCTGCGTCTAATGAAACAGAACCATTATATGTTGCATAAATAACTCCATGTTCTGCTCCATTTGTAATTAATTGCA
Source organism: uncultured Clostridia bacterium (assembly GCA_944381245.1). GTDB lineage: Bacteria > Bacillota > Clostridia > Christensenellales > UBA1242 > UMGS687. The sequence continues at coordinate 868 of CALWKK010000030.1, read as the reverse complement.
ATATTAATGAATTATCTTTAAATGAAATTATATCAATTAAGGCAATTGCTTGGTTATTTAAATTATTGTAATTTCTTATATATGGAAAAGTTTTTATTGTAACAGTTGGTTTAACTCTCAATTCAGCAATAAGATTTATTGGACAATTAATACCATAGTATGACTCACTATTGTAAGAAATTGCACCAAATGTTGAATAGCCAATACCATCAACACCTAAATCCTGATAAAACCTTTGGCAGAGGGCGAGCTCTTCGGCAGTGGTGCGTGGGGCAAAGGCGGTTGCGGTGGCACCAAGTTCAAGTTTAATGAAGGTTAGTGTTAGGCTTTTGCCTGATGAAAGTGTTATGCCAACGCTAAAGATGTCGTTTGCAAAATAAGTTAGTGTTAGGCTGACGCCCGTTTTGATTTCTTTGCTTGCGATTGTGCCTTGCGAAGTAGGTGAACTAGATGCAAAAGTTATGGTCAAGGAATAAATTTCGCCATCAATTTTTGCAGAAAGGGTTAGGTTTTGACCCGCAAATGATGAATAGGTTTCTTCAAGTTTTTGTTGAAACAGTCCACTGCCCGAAGAATTTGTGTTTGAAATGGTGATACCAGCAGTGTTTTTTGTAACCTTTAAACCATTAAAGCCCATCCAGCGGTCAATGGTGTATTCATTTTTTGTGCAGTTATAAATTGTGCTTCCACGCTGGTTGATTTTGAAGTCGCCGTTTATAAGCAAGTTTGGATTTGATGAGTTGAGTGCAATGGTTGCGGTGTCGGCAAGTTCGGCATGCTTTGCTTTAACTGTTCCATTAACAAGCCCGTTTATTTTTGAAATCATTTCTTGTGCATAGTTTGAGAGTGGTTTAAATTCTTTCATGTC
>CALWKK010000029.1 GCA_944381245.1 uncultured Clostridia bacterium | reverse complement strand
TCTATTTTTGACTAATTACATTTATATTAATATAGTATAAAATGTTAATAAAATAATAAATTACTAGAATTTCAAAATATCTCACAAACTCATTTAGAGCAACTAAAATTAAGCGTGAGATATTTTTTATTTTTTCTCTTGCAAACAATTTTCGAGCTATTTATATTTCCTATTTAGGTGAGGTTCAGCCAAACAGTCATTTAGGTTTACTAAATTCCTGCCTGAAAATTTTTTATTCTTTATCTGACAAGCGATTATGTGGCTATTTATATTTTCTATCATGTAAAATATAAAGTCAGACAGTCATGTATTTCTTTATACACTCCTGCCTAGAATTTTTTTTGAGCCTCGTTATTTATTCATTTTTTGCCAAATTTTGTGAATTACATTTTTTATTAGTCTTGTTACTCATTGAAACTTTGCCTTTATTAAAGCAATTTTAGGTAATATTAATAGAAAGTCAAATTTTCAATTTGAACCTGTATTTGAAAATTCGAACCCAAGCGGCTTTCTTTAGAGTTATCAAACATATAGTTTGAAATGTTAATTCAAACTTGGCGCAAGCGCACCTGAATTCGAACCTTTTGCAAAAATAACACAAATTGAGACTGAAAACGAGAAGGTTGAAACTGAAATTGGCAAAACTGAAACAGCGAATGAGAATGTTGATTCCCAAAATAAGAAAAGGGGAAGACCCAAAGGCAGAAACAAAAATTTGACATCTACCATTCAAAAATTTTCAAACCACATCATATTCATCGACTATATCCCCACTCATGAGATAATTACATATAGGCACTTATTTGCTTACGGGCTTTACGTGGAATAGCTGTTATTAAAAACACACACAGTTGAAAAATTTGTGAAATTGGGTTATAATATAAAAAGAATAAACTTGAAGGAGGCTAGAGTGACAATACATTTTAAACACGCGTTAATTGAGCAAGCAGAAAGACTACATTCCATACAAGAACTTAAGGATATCTTTGATGATTTGAACAAAATTCATAGAGCAATAGACAATATCAAATATCCAGGTGGGTTTGAAAATGCAAAAAAGTAGATAATGAAATGTTAAATAAATATCCAATAATAAAAGTTATGGTAGAAGTTGCAAATACGTTTCCAAAATTAAACAATTCAGTTGTCAATAATGTACAACCAACAGTGGTTGATTATTTAGTTCAAGATAAATTTGGCATTTTAGCTCATGTATTATTAAAATCTAAAATTATAAGCGATGTTAAAGAGTTTATTGAATATGTAGACTAGACAGCTCTTTAAATATTTTACAAGTAAACTCAATTATTTGCTCAATTTCAATAGAATGCAGTTCGCCTATTGCAAGGTCTAAATTAAAATATTCACGCCACTTTTCTTTTGAAAAGTCTTTGGTGAATTCGTTTTCAAGTTCTATAATTTTTGTCAGTTGAAGTTCGTATTCAGCTGACATTTTTTGTTCATAGTATTTTTCTTTAATGAATTCTATAAGAGTTTCATTTTTCATAAGCCCTCCAACAATTGTGTGTTTTAACTCTTATAAAATTTTTGTAAGTCATTTGACAAAGTGTTTTAAAATTAAGAAAATACTTATAGTCTCTCTTTTTGAGATAAAAGAAAAGGAAGAAGTGATTGGTCACACTGCGAGGTGTGACCTTTTTATGCAGCAAAATATGGGGGGGGAAAATATAGTTGATGAAATTAAAAAGTGGAAAAATAGTTTATTATGTTTTAGTTTTGATATAAAAATAAGGTTTTATTAAAATAGTAAATAATATGCTAAATAAAAATCCCAACTAAACTAGGGTGTTCAGTTGGGTACATACTGGCAGGACTAATAAAGTTCAGATTGAATTATTTTTAATCAATGATCATTTACGATTATCGATTATATTAAAACGATTATAAAAGATTGTTTGTAATATTTTGTCGAATATATAGAAATTATTAAGATATATGTTATAATGGGTCTATAAAGTGAGGTAAACTTATGAAAAATCTATTTTTAGTTTTAAGCGATATACATATGAGAGAAGATCAATATATTGATAAAAAATATATTAATGGAATTGGAAATGTTTTAAATTCAATAGAAATTTTAGATAATGCCTGTGTGATTGTTGCTGGTGATTTAGCTTTTTCGGGAAAGAAAAATGAATATAGAAAGGTCGGAAACTTGTTTGGACTTATTACTAATCAGTTAAAGAAAAAGTTAGGAAAAGAAGATATAATACCATTCTATGTTGTTCCAGGAAATCATGATATTGATTTTGATGGCAAACCTCGTGAAAGAGTAGATGTAAGAGAATTGCACAATAATGGAACTATTGATAATGAAATTGATGCTGAATTAATAAAATTTGGCTCTTTTTACGAGCTTGCAGAGAGAAATAGATGTTTTTTGCATAACAAATTGTATAATTATAGAAATTTTGAAACCGGTGAAATTAATACACAAATCAATCTGCTTAACTCGGAATTGTTTTCTACATTTATGGATAAAAATGGAGATGATGATAAAGGATTACACTATTTTCCTGAATCAAGTATTTCCAAAATAACTAAACAAAAATGGGCAAACTATACAATAACCGTTATGCATCGAAGTCCAGAATGGTTTTCTTGGCAATCTTCACAAAATTTAAAAAATAACTTTTACAGGGCAAGTAACATTTTAATTTGTGGACATGAGCATTCTTCAGATATTCAAGACATAGAAAAAGAACAAAAAAATCTAATTATGGTAAAGACAGGGATGTTTGATTTTCGTGAAAATAGTTATTCATTTAATTTAATCATAATTGACACAGAAAAAAATACATGTAATATAAAATATTATATTTGGAATTCTGAAAGACAAATGTATGTTATAACAACGGAACAAAATGATATAGAACTCAAAGAAATTGTCGTTGATGATTTGTTAAAACCAAACATTAACTTTACAAGAGAATTCCTTACTATAAATAATTATAAAGTAGATGAACTTTTCGTTTTTCCTGACATTGATAAGATCAATAATCAGCAAGATAAAAATGAAAAAACGATAAAAAATATGGATGAACTCTTTGATTTTGTGAGAGAAAACAATATAATATATATTGAAGGTGATGCTATGGCTGGCAAATCTTCTTTGGCAAAATCATTTTATAGTAATAGCATAAAACGAAAGAGAATTCCATTGTATATTGATTTAGACCAAATCAGTAAAAAGAAATATGAAAATATTATTCGAGACGCTTTTTGTGAGCAATATAGTTATGATAGTTTAGACTATGAGAAATTTAAACAAACATTAAAAGAAGATAAGGTCGTTATTGTTGATAATCTAGATAAGATTCCTGATAAATTAATTGATGATTTTGTGTATAATTTAAAATGCGATTTTAAAAAAGTAATACTTTTGTATAAACCTAATGATAAATGTGATATCGTTGAATTAACAAAAAAAAGTTTGAACGATAATGATAAATGTGAAAGATTGAGAATTTTGCCTTTCTACTTAAGAAAAAGAAAGGAATTGATAAAAAATGTCTTGTGTACTTCAGTAAATAAAGTGGATAATATTGATAATAAAGTTACAGAAATAAATAATTTTATTTCAAATCAATTACAAGTTTTCAGTATCAATCCTAATTTTATTACAATGTATGTGTCATATTATATTGATGATATACATAATGCTGATGTACAAACTAATCTGTTTAGTAAAGTATTTGAAACAAATTTAGTTAAATCATTGCAAAAATATATAAGCAATGAAAATATAGAAGAATATTTCACTATTTATGAGAATTTAGCATATAAGATACATTTTGAAAAAAAGTATCCAATTTCAATAAATGATATACAGAATGTTATAAAGTCGTATAATGATAAATATATGCTAGAAATTGATTGTGCTGAGTTTAGAAAAAATAGCATAAAAGCAAACATTCTAGATGAAATGGATAATGATACTTTTAAATTTTTTGATAATTCATATCTTGCTTATTTTGTTGCGAGTGCACTAAATAAAAAGGCAAATAATGGACAAAAAATTGATGATGAATTAAGTTGGATATGCACAAATTTGTGTTTTAATATTAATGGAGATATATTATTGTTTTTGTCTTACATAACAAAAAATGTTTCTATTTTGGATTATATAATTAAAAGTACAAAAGAGATAATGCAACAATGGACCGAATTTGATATTGATAATAACAATATTTCATTTTTAAAATTAAATGTTGAGGAAAAAGTTGAATTGCCAACTAGTGAAGACAAAGAAATCCATGAACAAAACATAGAAAAACAGGAAAAAGTAATAAAGAAGAATTTAGAAATAAAAACTAGATCAATATATGATGACTATGATGAAACGAAGCTAGACTCCAAGGTATATAAAGTAAATCAAGCAATGAGACACTTGGAATTAGTAAGTAAAATTTTACCTAATTTTAATCATCTAATTGAAAAGGATAAGAAACTTGATTTAGCTCGAGGGATATATGAATATCCTAATAAGATTTGTAATGAAATTTTACATGAGGTAGATTCGAATTTCAACTATATTTTAAAAGACTTATTGCAATATTGTGAAAAAAATAATATTGAAAAAGGTCAAGATAAAATAATAAAACAGTTGCAAATACAAGCTGAAATATTTATATTGAATTTATTTGATATGACTGCGAGATTGTCTACTACGACTAAAACCATTAAAGTATTAGACTCTATTGAACTAAAAAGTATTAATAATTTAATTTTAAATGTTATGATGTATGAAAATCTAGGAAATTTCAAAGAATTTACAAAACGTGCTGACGATATTTATGACAAATCTAAAAACCCGTTAGTAAAAACTATGATAAAAAGAATTGTAAGAAAGCATTTCTTATGCAACAAAGATTTGAAACAAGTAGGAGATGTTCAAAGAGTTGCAGATAAATATTTTGGACAATCTAGAAAGTATTTAAAATAAAAAGCAGGTCTGTCGTTTTATCATATAAGATAACGACATAACTCATATGATAGTATGTTAACCTGCTTAATATAGCATATTCATTCACATGGAAATTATGTTAAAAGCGAACAATTTTTTGTTTGCTTTTTGTATAAGAAAACCCCCAGATAGTCTTGGGGTTCAGTGTAGGCTTTTGCCGTTGAGTAAAAAACCTCCTTGTGTTAAGATAAAACTGGTCTGCCAACCAAAATAAATTAACACAAGGAGGTTTTTAATATACATATATGGATATTACGAATAGTTTAGCACACACGGCGTGGAATTGCAAGTATCACATAGTGTTTGCACCAAAATATAGAAGAAAAGTATTCTATGGACAAAAAAGAAGAGAAATAGGTGCAATTCTACGCCAGTTGTGTGAATGGAAAAATGTTACAATAGTAGAAGCAGAAGTGTGTCCAGACCACATACATATGCTTTTAGAAATCCCACAAAACTCGCTACACTTAATTTTGGTGGGATTTCTAAAAGGAAAGAGTAGTTTGCTAATATACCAAAAATATGCAAATATGAAATATAAATATAGAAACAGAGAATTCTGGTGTAGAGGATACTATGTAGATGCAGTAGGAAAAAACACAGAGAGAATAAAAGAATATATAGCGAACCAACTAGCAGAAGATAGAATAGCAGAGCAAATGGCAATAACGGAAATAATAGACCCGTTTAAAAATTGAGGTTCGCTTCGCAAGTGGCAGACTAAGAGTGAGCGATTTCGCTATGCTAGTAGCATGGGGTTTTACCCCAAAATGAAAAACCACCAGTTTTACTGGTGGATTTTTATTTATGTAGAAAAATATGTGGAATATAGTTGATGAAATTAAAAAGTGGAAAAATAGTTTATTATGTTTTAGTTTTGATATAAAAATAAGGTTTTATTAAAATAGTAAATAATATGCTAAATAAAAATCCCAACTAAACTAGGGTGTTCAGTTGGGTACATACTGGCGGGAAGACTGCTATCTAATCCTAACACTAAAATTTATGTTGGAATTGGATGGATTAGATTAATTATAGTTTTATAAGTCTTTTTGAACCATTTCTTGTAATGTGTATGAAATGGTTTTCAATTCCTTATCTTTAGTTGATGTTTTAGTAGTAATATTTTTTCTAAATGCCCCGTAATTTACAGGGTAATTTTCTTTATACACCTTGCCGCAAAATTCATATTCAATAGTAAAATTTAAGATATTAATATTATCAGCACTTAATTTTTTATAATCTATACTGCAAACAATATTTTGATTTGGAGCCAGTAAAGTTCCTTTTATACATTCAAATGGAGTCACTGTTATTCCATAGTTATATTTTTTTAAATCTATATCACAAGTAAAATCTTTTATAACTGCTCCTGATTTACCAAAATTTTTTACAATAATATAAAATTGTAAATTTGCAAAATTAGTCATATCCCCATATACAGAAATATATGGACGGGTATTGCTCTCAATCATTTTATTGTTTTGTTTCAAAGTTAAAACTACTGTAATAATTGAAGTAATCGCAAGAATTAATGATAATATTGATAAACTTAAATTTATCCAATCACTTATACTCATAAAACACTCCTTTTTATTTATTAGTTTTGTAAAATTCAATATTTTCTTTTTTTAAAAATTGAAAAAATTTAGACAATTCATCTCTTTTGTTATAAACTTTATTATAGTCTAAAATTGATGAAGAAATATATTTATTAATATAATTTTCATATAATAGAAGCCAATGCTCACCATAAAAATCATATTTTAGAAATTGATTTGATAAAGTTTTAAGTGCTTCATTTATACAATTATCAATATTTGCTCCATAAATCAATGTTTTATGGTTCTTTATAATATTTAAAGATAATATCCTAGAAAAATCATCTCCACTTTCCAATATCTTTGTTATATTTTTAACATCAATATTTATTTGAAGTGTTATTACAGAATATAAAAACCACAATAATTCTTGCTGTTTTTTTGCTTTTATACATTCTGGAATTTCTTCATTTATAACTTTTTTAATTATATTTAATTTAATAATCTTATTCTTTAATATTTTTAAACATAAAGAAGACAAATCTGGTTTTACCATCATGATATTAATTAAATAGCTTGCAATTTCCACTGCATTTTTTTGGTTAATATGCTCTGATTTGATAACTTTTAAGGCATATTTTAAGGCCCCTTTTTGTCCTTTCTCAAATAAAGAAAGCGCATATCTCAATAGTGACTCTGCACCATCTTTTTTTATCATTGAATTAAATTGAGAATTAAAATCATAATAATTTTCAAATGGAAATAAATCTATACTAATTTTCTCTTTGTTTAATGTTAGGTTATATTCGTTAAAAATTTGATACAAATCACTTAAAGAATTTTCAGCATCTTGTTTCGTTCTAAAATAAAAGTTATAATCATCTACAAAACGTACAAACTGGTATTGTTGCCTCAGAATTTTATCTATACCACTTAACAACAACTCACTAAAAATTCTAGATGCAAATGGACCTATAATTATTCCATTTGTTTCTAAACCTTTACATTTTCTCATTAATTTATCATATTGATCCGCAAAGATATATGTCTTATTTGAAATTTTTTTATTTTTTGTATCAATATACTTTTTTGATTCTTCTTTTCCAACAAGAGCCCATGTTAGACTATGTGTATATATAGAATTGTAGAAATTAGATAAGTCTATTTTTAATCTATATTTATAGCCAAAAAAACATTTGCATCTAATTTTTCTAGATTCGTCAAACGTGTAAGAGGATAAGTCACCTATGCTAAAAATTGGAGAAGTTGAATTTGAGCTTTTTGATAGTTTTAGAATTGTTTTCCAATTTGATGATAAAAATCTTAATAATTGCAAATAAGAATATGGGTTAGGAAGGCTTATAGTTCTTCTTGTGTATTCTGATTTATATATTGAAAGATTTGTACAATATGTGGTGGGATAATTATTTGAAAAGGTTAATATTTTAGATAAAATTTTATCTATTTTTTCTACAAAATCTTCAGAAGAAAAAGATGGTGGCATTTCTTCTGTAAAATATTTATGTAAAAAACATTCTTTTATTAAATTTGAACTATCAAGAATAATATTTTCCATAACAACCTCATTTACATTAATTACATTATATCATAAAAATTATTTTATTGTATATGTTTGTTATAAAAAGAAGAAGTGTATTTCAACTTCTTCTCGTCTTGTTTTATTGATTGTTTTGCAAATGAGTATAAATGGCATTTGCTGATAGGTTTGAAAAGTTGCCATTTGTTTCGGCAAAAGTTTTTAAATCATGAGCAAGGAGAAAAGAGATTTTCTCTATCTGCTTTGAGTTTAAATTAACTTTACCTAATTTTAGTTCGTGTGAATCAAAATCAAAAACAGCAGTGTTTTCATCTATATCTTTACAATCAATAAAACATTGATTGTTATTCGTTTTTCTCATAA
>CALWKK010000028.1 GCA_944381245.1 uncultured Clostridia bacterium | reverse complement strand
GATCCATTGAAGGGAAGCGAAGAAATAAGTTATGAATTATTAGATAAAGATAATCCGATAGGCGCAGTATTAGGAAATATAACAGATTGTTGTCAAGTAATAAATAATAATTCAGGACGAGAATGCATGAGACACGGAATGATAGATCCAAATGGAGGATTTGTTGTGTTTAAAAAGAAAGGCGTGATAATAGGGCAAGCATGGGTATGGTACAATGAAGAGAAGAAGAAACTATGTTTAGATAATATAGAAATACCAAATAGCAGGAAAAAAGGCGTAGAAAGGAATATAGGGGAATTCATAGAAGCAATAGAGAGATTAAAAGATGGGATCAAGGCAGGAATGGGTGAGAAAGTTAAATTGATTACGATGGGGAACGGCTATAATGATTTCCTAGAAGGCATAACATACAGTATGATACAAAATACATTAGCAAGTGCAGCTCTATCAACCGAAGGAATGAGAATGGTAAAAAATTTATCTGAAGGAAAATTAACAGAAAAAGAAAAAGGGGGAGCTCCAAGTGGTGTTCGTTATACAGATACAGACCAGGGAGAGAGATTGATTTATAGACAAGAAGAAGGAAAAGGGATTTAGTTATATTTTTTAAAATTTTCTTTTATTTAATGAAAAGCAAATAACAATTTAAGTATTTGCTTTTTTAAAAAAATCTACATTTAATTATAACATTTTATCATAACATGTTAATTAGTTTTTATGATACAAACATTAATAAAAATATTAATTTTTATAAATTACACTTGTTGTTTATATAAAATTTATGTATAATAAAAATATGGAAGAAAAATATAATAAATTTATTTATAATGATGAAGACTCAAGTAAGATGTTTTTTTTATGTATAATGATACCATTATTTTTGGGCTTGATATTAACCATAGTTTTAAATTTAATTGCAAATAGTGTAAATTTAAAAACTTTTGCTGAAAGTCCAGCTTTGTATTGTGTTTATTTATTATTAATTAATTCTTCGCTTTTAATTTTATTCTTTTTGTATAATAAAAAAAATAATATTAATTTCATTAAGGCATCGTTAATTAAGGTAAAATTTGGTTTAGTAAACTTAATTTTAAGCATTACAATTGCTTTTGTAACTTTATTTGGATTTTTGTATTTTATTAATTATTTAACATATTTATTGCAAACAATTGGGTACAATCCCGACTCAAGTTTGCCTTTGCCTCTTTCAAACGCTGGCTGGCTTATTTTAAATATTATAATGTTAGCTGTGGTGCCAGCAATTTGTGAAGAATTGATTTACCGCGGAGTAATTTTTAATGGATTAAGAAAATTTGGTAGTTTGGGCGCTGTTGTCATTTCAGCTTTAATATTTGCACTTGCTCACGGAAGCGCAATGCAATTTTTTTATCAATTTATTTTAGGAGTTGTTTTGGCAATTGCCGTTTTAAAATCTGGATCAATTATAACCAGCATGGTCATTCATTTTTTGAATAATACAATAGTTGTAGTTTATAACTACATATTTAATGATAGCAACACTTCAATTAATTATGATATAACAGCAGTTTTAATGTCATTTTTATTTGCTATTATTGCAGGACTTTTAATTTGGTTTTTGTTTAATTTTATGAGAGAATATAAACATAACAAAGATGGGGAAAGCACTAATGAAGAATATAAAACTTATTATAAAGACACGAATAAAAAATTTAGTAATTCTAAATCAACATTATTATTTTTTACAGCTTTAACAATTTCGATTGCTATATGGATTACGAATACAATTACAGTTTAAATATAATTCTGTGCTAAAAAATAAAAATAATTATATAATATAAGTAGGGTTAAGTTGGAAAAGAATAAAGATTTATTTTATACAAATTTAATTTATTTCATTATAATGGTGATATTTGTCTGCGTTAGAATTTGCACAGCGATGAATGTTTTTTCATTTTTAGGTGTTTATCAAGAGTTAATTTTAACTATTTTTACTCAAGTTGGTATTTTGCTTGTTTTTCCTTTAATGTTTTTTTCAAAATTAAATAATTCTAATTATAAGATAACAATAAAAAAATATAATTTTAGAAAAATTAATTTTAAATCAGTTATTATATCGATTTTAATTGGTTTAATAGTTTTTATTTTAAATATTTTTATTAGTTCATTTTTTTCTTTTATATTAACCCTTTTGGGATATAGTTACGGAACAGGGGTTGGAGTAGTGACTCAGGCTACTTGGGGAAATTTCTTTTTATCATTATTTTTAGTTGCATTTTTGCCTGCAGTTTGTGAAGAGTTCACTCATAGAGGCTTATTGCTTTATGGCTATAAAAAATTAGGAATAAAAAAAGCTGTTATTTTATCTGGTTTGTTATTTGGGCTTCTTCATTTAAATATTGGTCAGTTTTTTTATGCTACTATTATAGGAATTATACTTGCAATAATAACATTCTACTCCAGAAGTATTTTCCCGGCTATGATAATTCATTTTATTAACAATGGACTTAATGTTTATATTGATTTTGCTAAGGCAAGGGGATATGTTGGCGGAGATTTTTATAGTGTTATTACTTCTTTTGCAACAACAGGAAATTTATTTGTTAATATTGTTTTTGTATGTCTTTTATTACTATTTTTATTGTCAGCGCTCGTGTATCTTATAGGTATTTTGTTAAGAACAAATGCGCAGCAATCAATTGTAAATTATGCACAAAACATGACATTACTTGCAATGAGGGAAGAAGTTTTAAAAGACACACCACATGAAACTAAAAAAGAACCAATAAATTTACCTCTAATTATTTTTAAGAACTCACAAAAAAATTCAGTTAGTTTAAAAATCCCATACGAAGCATTAGGATTTTATGTTGATCCTATTATTAAGCCAACAAAGTTGGATAAATTATTTTATTATGCCTCGATCATTTTAGGAAGTTTAATAACTTTATTTACGTTCATCTGGGGTATTTTATAATTTTTTTAAATATGATAATTTTGTTTTTATTCGGGATATAGAATTTTCAACGCTTTTTGAATTTGTTCCCAATTTAAGTGCAATTTCTTTATATTTGTATCCTTTTAAATACAAACACAAAACTCGTTTTTCATATTTGCTTAATTTACTTAGAATTCCAATTTTTATTTCATTCAAATCTTCTTTGGAAATAAGCTTATCATCAGGTAATTGATCATTTGAGGGTATAATATAAAAAAGTAATTCATCTGAGTCATCAATAATTTTTGAGTCAACTCCACCTTGATTATTTAAACTTACATAATCATTTAAAGCTTTATTTTTTTTTCTATTTGCAATTTTTATTGCTGATAGAATTTGTCTTGTTATGCAGAGGGTTGCAAATGTTTTAAAATCTGAAGTTGTTTTATAGTCAAATGATTGATATGCTTTAAATAAGCCAATTAAAGCCTCTTGTTCAAGGTCATCTTCATCATGGCCTACTAAAAAATATCTCCTGGCAATTTTACTCGCTAAAGATTTATACTTTAATATTATATATTCGAGAGAATTTTCATCTCCGTTTCTTGCACTTTTAATTAATTCTATATCTTGATTTTGCATTGTTTCTAATAATATCATATTTTACAAATTAAGTCAAAAAGGTATATTGACTTTTTTGTTACTTTGGTTATAGTATATAACTATGGAAAAATTTGCAATAATTTATGATTTAGATTATACATTAACTATAAAAGATTCCCCATGTTTTTCTTTATTTCCAAGATATGGAATAGAAGAAGAGAATTTTTGGAAAAAAATGGAAAAATATAGAAAAGAAGAAAATTTTGAAATGATTTTATCCTATTTATACGTCTTATATAAGATTGCTAAAGAAAAGGGGGATCCTTTAACAAGAGAGATATTGTATAATGCGGGTAAGGATTTAGAGTTTTATCCTGGAGTTTTAGATTGGTTTGATAGAATCAATGAATTTGGTAAAAAACACGGATATTTAATTGAACATTATATAATATCCTCGGGAGCAAAAGAAACTATTGAGGGATCGTTAATAGCTAATAAATTTAAAACAATATTTGCAACTGAGTATCATTACGACGAAAACGGATATGCTGACTGGCCTTTAACATCCATAAATTATACGAATAAAACTCAATATATTTTCAGAATTAATAAAGGCATATTAAATAATGCTGATGATAATTTGTTAAACGGGTATATGCCGGCTGAAAAAAGGTCTGTTCATTATAAAAACATGATTTATATTGGTGACGGCTTAACAGATGTGCCTTGTATGAAAACTATGATTAATAAAAATGGATTTGCAATTGCAGTTTATCATGGAGACGATACTCTTGCTAAAAATTTAATAAAATTAAATAGATGTAATGCAATTGCCGAATCTGATTATAGAGAAAATTCAGAAATAGAAAATATTATAAAGAAAAGAATAGTTGCTGTTAAAAATAAAAATGTATAAATATTCAAAATATTTATAAAAAGCGCTTGACATAATTTTGTGTATATGCAATAATTAACTAGAAAAATTATACATATATATAAATGTGAGGTTACTAAATTTGAAACACAAAAGAAGACTGTTTAATGTTGTTTTTATTTTTGCTTTAGTTCTAGTGTGTGCTACAGTTTCTTTTTTGACGGTTGATTTTGATGGTACCTTTACAGGACCTTCTCTTGATGCTGATGCCGATGATTTTTGGCAAGACGAAGATGAAGAAGGTAACAATAACTCAAGTATTGGAAATGGGAACAATATGAATTCTTCAACAAAATTGCCCGAACTTAAAAACCCTATAACAAATCCTTGGATTGCGCTTCAATATGCATTTTCACTTGAAGAAAAGTATTCATATAAATCATCTTATAGCCAAATTGTTAATATAGAATTGAAAGCTCTTGATATTTCTGGGAAAGTTATGTTGAGTGGAACAGTATACAAAGAAGAAAATGAAGCATATATGAATAATAGAAGTGATATTAATTTTTCAATAGTTTCTGTTCCTAGTGAGAGTAGTTCAGTTTATTTTGATTTTGATAACGAAAAAGTTATACATTTAGGCTGGACTCAAACTGTACAAGAGTTTAAAGATAAATATGGATATTTGCCTTGGAAAATGCCTTATCTTGTAAATCAAGAAAGTGCTACGGCCACATTAAAATCTGATCCTAATAATTCATATAACGAAATTCATGTGGTATTAAATTCAAACGGTTGGAAAGATTATGCAAATGGATTAGTTAATGTGGTTGAAGGTATTGGTGGACTGCAATGCCCGATGATGAATATATCTTCAATATCTTTAGTAATTAAAGTTAATAAAAAATACGGCAACATAATATCTATCGAATCAACTGAAAAAGCAGCAGCAAAGGTATCATATCAAGGAATAGCAGTTGATTTAAATTGTACGGGAAAATATATGTTAAAATATGATTTTGAATGTGACAATACAGATGAAATTATTGAAATATCAAATTCATTAGGTTTAAAAAAATAAAGAAGGATAGAGCATGGAATTCGAATCTAAGAAATTTAATTTTATTATTGTTTCTATATTAATATTAATTTGTGTTGTTGTTGTTTTTTGTTCAGTCGATATTAAATCAATTGATAATGGTCAAATGGGCCAAATAGATGCAGATAATGATAACATTCAGGATAACGATGATGAAATACAAATTGATAATACTGAAGAAATAGGCATGCCAGAGCTTCCAGGGCAATTAAATGGTAAGGCTCAATTAGTTTATGCCTTAGACTTGTTAAATAAATACAACTATAAAGTTGATATAAGTCAAAGTATTTATGGTGAAGCTGGAGGATTTGGAGGAACTCAATTATTAAAATTTTCTTCTTACTATATTAATAATGTTTATTATGGTAAAATAGTAGCTGATGGAAGTGATATACCTTTAGGGAAAGGTGAAACATACACTATGTATTATAAATATGATGATGAGTATATTACAGTAAATAAAAATGATAATTTGAATACAGGAGTGATAAATGATTATTTGAATTATAATGGAGTAATGCCAGGGCAAATACCTTACAATTTTGAGGGAACAACAACTTCCGTTTTAAATGATCCAAATGCAAGTTATTACGAAATTAGTTTAACATTAAATTCAGACAATTGGAACAATTACTTAAAATATTTAAGTGCGAATGGTGGAACGGGAAGTAACCCTAAAATCAATTCAGTTAATCTAACATTAAAGATAAATAAAAAATATGGATATATTATTTCCATTAGTTGCACTGAGAAATATGAAATAAGCAGGTCTGGCTTTAGGGCAAAGACGACGGCTACGATTAATTACAAATTTACTTATGGTAACAATTTTGAAAAAGAAATAAATGAGATTAAACTTAAATTAAATTAGCACTTGTAAGTGCTTTTTTTTTAATAAATTATCAATTTTTTTCCAGTCATTTTGGGAGATCCCATGACAATCAAATTTTTCTTGTAAATTATAATAGCATTGCAAAAAATACCTGTCATTGTGCCAATCAGGAAATATATTAGTTGTGATATTTATAAAATTATTATTAAATAAACTTTTATCTAACTTGTTTAATAATGTAAAAATATCTATTTTAATTTTATAATTTCTTTTTATCATTTCTTTTTGGACAAGTTTTATATATTTTTCAAAATGATAAAAGGGGTATTCCATAACTTTATTAACAATTAAACTGTTAGGATTTCCAAATTTATTTATAAGCCCAATAATAGCCCTACATTCTCGCCATTGCCCAGTTAATTGCTTTAATGGTAAAACTTTTATCAATTCGTAATGCCATAATCTCATATCAAAAATATTTCCATATTTCATAAAAATATAATTAAAATTAATCAAAAAAACTGGAAATATCATATAACATTATGAGGTGAATATGAATAAAAAAGTGTGCGTATATGCAATATGTAAAAATGAATCTAAATTTGTTGATAGATGGTATGAAAGCGTTAAAGAAGCTGATTATATTGTTGTTTTAGATACAGGTAGTGAAGATAATACTGTTGAGTTGTTAAAAAATCACAATATAATTGTTGGGCAAAAGAAAATAATTCCTTGGCGATTCGACGTTGCAAGAAATGAAAGCTTGAAGTTAATACCTGAAGACACAGATATATGTGTTTGTGTTGATTTAGATGAATTTTTTGAAAAAGGTTGGAGAGAGAAATTAGAAAAACAGTGGACAGATAACACTAAGAGAGCAAGATACAGATATACGTGGAATTTTTTAGAAGATGGTAGTGAAGGTGTTGTTTTTTATATAGAAAAAATTCATTCATATGGAGATTTTTTTTGGAAGCATCCGGTGCATGAAGTTCTGGAAACAAATTTAAAAAATTATGAAACTGTTTTTTTAGAAGGCGTTCAATTAAATCACCATGCTGATAATTCAAAATCAAGAGGACAATATTTGCCTCTTTTGGAATTGTCAGTTAAAGAAGATCCGAAAGATGATCGAAATATGCATTATTTAGGTAGAGAATATATGTACTATGGTAAATATAACGAAGCAATAAAAACTTTAAAGAAACACTTGAAATTAAAAACTTCAACATGGAATTGTGAAAGATGTGCTAGTTTAAGATATATAGGCAATTGCTACAATCAATTACAGAATTATAAAAATGCTGAGAAATATTTTAAGATGGCTATTATAGAAAATCCTACTGATAGGGAACCATACTATGATTTGGCAAAATTTTATTATGAGCGTGAGAAATTTTTAGATTGTGCTTTTGTCATCGAATCAATGCTAAATATAAAAAATAGAAATTTTAATTATATTTCAAATCCAAGATGTTGGAATTATTCAGTTTATGATATGTTAGCTTTATGTTATTTTTATTTGAAAAATAAAGAAAAAGCATTGAAAAATTCTTTAAAAGCAATAACATTAAACCCACAAAATAAAAGATTAATAAATAACCATAAGTTTTATGAAAAAATGATATAGATATAATAAAAGCATATAATAAAAGATAGTAAAATAAACACTAATTATTAAATACATTGAATAACAGAAAAATAAAAATTTTTTAAAAAAAATGTAAAAAATGGTTGACAACGTAATTTTTATGTGTTATATTAACTTCGCTACGCTGGTATGAAGCATACTAATCGTAGCGAAACTCCCTTTATTTTAGGGATTTGGACCTTGAAAACTAAATATTATGAAAAGAAAAGGTAGATATACAACAATAAGGTTTTATAATACCTAGTCAATTTCAATACTTATTCATTTACGCAAAGTAAAAGTCAAATAGTTTTGAGTCACATTTAATCTAACGATATTTACTTCATTAAGAAGTTAATATACCAAAAACGTTAGAGTTTGATCCTGGCTCAGGACGAACGCTGGCGGCGTGCTTAAAACATGCAAGTCGAACGGAGTTTATGAGTAGCTTGCTACAAATAAACTTAGTGGCGGACGGGTGAGTAACACGTGAGCAATCTGCCTATCACAGGGGGATAACACTTAGAAATAGGTGCTAATACCGCATATGACCACAAACCGGCATCGGTTAGAGGTGAAAGGAGTTAAATCTGGTGATAGAGGGGCTTGCGGATCATTAGCTAGTTGGTAAGGGTAACGGCCTACCAAGGCAACGATGATTAGCCGATCTGAGAGGATGACCGGCCACACTGGAACTGAGATACGGTCCAGACTCC
>CALWKK010000027.1 GCA_944381245.1 uncultured Clostridia bacterium | reverse complement strand
GAATTTTTGTTTCTCTGTGCAAAACTATAAGTTTTCCGTTTCCCCCAGCATAGCTGGGGGTTTTCTTTAAAGTTAACTAAAATAAGGAAGTAGCAACTACTTCCTTATTTTCATACATTCAAGCCAATCCATTAATTCTTCTCCAGTAATTAATCCATCTTTATATCTTTCTTGATAAATAGGATATTCTTCTCTAAAACGTTCAAAAAGTCCTTCCACTTTTTCGGATGCACCTATGGAAACTTGTTTGTGTAAATTTTTATATCTCTTCCTGCATTTTTGCAAATAAATATCATCATTTCCATTTTTCTTATCACGTTCTTCTTTTGCAATTTCAAAACATGTTTTAGTATCAGTATATAAGTCATCACAATATTGCTGTTCTTTAATTTTAGTATGAATAAACCAATAGTTACAATTTTTGCAACATTCAAATTTTATATTATTAATATTACTTATTAATTCTTTTACAATACAATATAAAAAGCTTTCGATAGAATTAGAAGAAAATGTGTAATTGGTTGATAGATTACTAGGTATGTTATTCATAAAAAATGCGTTTAAATTATAATTTATAGATAATTTATTGTTTTCTGCTAATAGAGTATTTATTGCAGAATAGTTTTTTTCTTTTTCAGCAAGTTCTTCTATCATATCATAATCTTTATCTAAAATATCAGTAACATTTAAGATATTCTTATAATAACTGTTAGTAAAGACTTGATCTAATCTAATTTTAAGCATTGAAAAATCTAAAGATAATTCATCATATATCCAGTCAATAAAGTCTTGTAAATATTCTTTATTTAATACAATAGAATAATTATTTATATCACCTAAAATTTTATTATCATATAAGCTCAATAAATGAATGAATAAGTAATCTTTGACAAAAATAGTAAAATCTATATGATCATCAAAATCTGTGTTCATAAAATCTAGTAAAAAATTTCCTAATTCTTGTTCTTTTGGGCAAGCTGTTTTAATTCTTATTTTTTTATTATCAACTTCTTCTAATGCATAGCTAGAAATATATTCTTTAGAGTTTTTAAAATCAAAAATTATTTCAAGATTTGCAATCATAAAATACCCCCTACAATTCAAAAATAAATATTTTTTCATTTGTACGGTTTTTAATTCTTAAATTGACAATTAAAATAACAATTAGTAATTAGCTAGTTACATTATACAATGGAAAACAAAAAGAATCAACAAAAATGCTGATTTGTGCTGAAATGTGTAAAAATGTGCATAAAAATAGGAGGTGATTTTATGAATGAACTACCAAAAGTAGAAAGGACAACACTAACAATGAAAGAAACAGCAGAGTATTTGGGAGTATCATACTGGTTAGTAAATCAATTAGTCAGAAGAAAACAAATACCATGTGCTAGAGTTGGTGGTAGAGTGTTATTTAGAGTTAAAGCTTTAGATGAATACTTAAGTGCAAAAGAAGAAAAATCATTAAATAAGTAAGAAAGGAGAAAGACTGTATGCAATGGATTAAGATTTTTACAAGTATATTTGGAAATCCAAAAATTCAACTATTATTAAAAGAACGTGATGGAGATACAATATTTAGAATATGGATTCAATTATTAACAATTGCTGGGACAAGTATGCAAGGTGGGAAGCTAATGGTTTCAACAAACAAACCATTAACTGTGGAAGATCTTGCAAAGATTACACAAAAAACAAACAAAAAGATTAAAAATATATTGGATAAATTAATCCATTGCGAAATGATTTTATTTGAAAATAATACATACATAATTAAAAATTGGGAGAAGTATCAAAGTGCTGATAAATATGAGAAAGCTTTAGAACAAAATAGAGAAAGACAAAGAAGATTTAGAGAAAATCAAAAAAACGAAAATAACGTTAATGTAACGTTACGGTAACGGAACAGAAAAGAATATAAAAGAAAAGAACATAATAGAAAAAAATAAATACAAAAGTGGGTATGCAAATTATGAACAAAGACATTATCCACCAGAGTTTTTTGAACAATTTTATGAAAATTTAAAAAAGTGAGGTAATAGTTTATGAAAAAAAATAAAAATAATGAAAAATGCTTTATTAAAAGGATGGACAATAAAAGTAGCATTAAAAGAAAATATAAATTAATAATTGAAGAAGAATATCATTATACAACTGATACACCTGATGATATTGCTAGAATTATAGATAGCTATGTAAATTATACTTAAATAATAATTATGAGAATCTTACTTTTGATAAAATATTACAAATAAAAATCTTAAGCAAGATTCCCATTTGTGTACACAAATGCATTTTGGATGATCTAGTGACTAATGTCACATAAGTTGGGAGGCGAAATTTTGAAAGATTTTTATAAACTAGATAAGTATTTATTTGAAGATGAAAAATATAAAAGTTTAAAACTAAATTCTAAAATTGCATACTGTATTTTAAAAGACATGATTGATGAAAATATCAATATAAAAATCGATAACAATGGAAATAAGTACATAGAAGATTCAAGAATTTATTTAATGAAAAAATTAGATATTACAAAAAACACTATAACATCAGTTTACAAAGAATTAATTAAAGCAGATTTAATAGAAGAAAAATGGATAGCTGTTGGAAAAGCAAATATTGTGTGTATCAAAAATTGGGAAAGTAAAGAACGAGAACAAAATCACAAAATATGTGAAAAGAAAAAAGAAGAAAGAAATAATAGAGTAATAGAAAAAATCACAGCAAATGATTTAGTAAGGGCTGATGCTTTTTTACTTCAAAATAATATCAACTGTTCTCAATATGAATTAAATAAGGTTTTAAGTAGATTAAACTTTAATGGATTTACATATATAGAAACTCAAATTATTAAATATGCATTAGAGTATATAATTGGTCAAAGAAAGAATGAAATAGATAAAATAAATAATAAAATAATAAAAAATGCGCTTGAAAACACAAAAAAATATATGCTAAAAAATGACGAAAATATTCTTGAAGTCTTAATACAACAGATACTGAAATAAATGTATAAAATTTGGATAATTTGTTGTAAAAAAAATAATTATATGATATATAATATAATAGAATTTTTGTAAACAAACGAATAGAAAAGAGGAAAATATGATTAGGTTAGCAACAGTTTTTAGTGGAATAGGAGCAATAGAACATGCTCTTGATAGAATGGGATTGGAACATAAAATTGTTTTTGCTTGTGATAATGGAGATGTAGATATTCTTTCAAAAAAAATAGATGATAATATAAAAGAAATAGATGAAGAAATAAAAAATCTAAAAGAAATAGTTAATCATATAGAAAATGAAAAAGAATTTACAAAGCAATTAAAACAATGTGAAAATAAATTTACAAAAGTTACAAAAAGTATTAATGAGCTAAAGATACAGGATTTAAAGAATAGGATATCAAAAGTATTGGAAAAGGCTTTAAACAAAGATACAAAAACTGCTAAGAAAAAAGAATTTGAAGCTATGCATAAGACAATTAAGCAAACAGATAAAAATGATACTAATTCAAAATTTGAACAAATAAAAATTGCTTTAAAAATTATAAACGATTTTATAAAAGATAACAGTTTAAAACCAATAGATGAAACAAAAATTAAATCTACTGATAACTTAGATTGGATAGCTGTACTAGAAGAAATCGACTTTATCAGTGAAACATCTGAAAAAAATAACTTTAAGAAAATACAAAAAGATGTTAAAGAAGTTTGTGAATATTTGGGAATGTTACATGAAAGAATAAACACTTTAAAAATTCACAAAGAATTAGATAAATTAGATTATAAAGATAGAAAAAAATATGTAGATAACTTATATGCAAGTAAAAAGGAACAGAATAAAGTTAAAAAAAGCTATATGGCAAATTATGATTTAAGCGAAGAGGATTTTCATTGGAATGTATCTTTTTTAGATGGAAATCAATATAAAGATCAAGTTGATTTATTTGTAGGTGGAAGTCCTTGTCAATCTTTCAGTTTGGTTGGAAAACAAAGAGGATTAGAAGATACTAGAGGGACATTATTTTATGAGTATGCTAGATTGATTTCAGAAATAAGACCAAAAGTTTTTATATATGAAAATGTAAAAGCAGTTCTAAGTAATGATGAAGGTCGAACATGGGAAGTAATGCAAAAAGTTTTTACAGACTTGGATTATACTTGGAAACAGACGGTATTAAATGCTAAAGATTTTGGGATTCCACAAAATAGAGAAAGAATTTTTGTTGTTGGATTTAGAAATGATTTAAAATTAAATAAAAAATTTAAATTTCCAGATCCAGTAACTTTAGATAAAAAATTACAAGATTTCTTAATAGATAATGTTTCAGGAAAATATTATTTACCTAAAAAAGGTGTAGATTTTGTAATGGATGAAAAAAATCTAACTAAAAGATATACACAAATTGATGGAGAAGTTTCATTATGTCAAAAGAAAAATCAACAATTTAATTGGCATGGAGATTTTGTATTTGTTGAAGAAAATAAAGATATGGAAAAAACAATGCAAGATTTAGAAAAATATTTTCTATCGGAAAAAGTTAAAAAATATGTTTTGGCTAGTGGAACAAAAGGTTTCTATTCAAAACCTGAAATTGATTTAGAAATTGCTAGACCATTACTAACTACTATGCACAAAATGCACAGAGCAGGTGTTGATAATTATGTTACAACAGAAGGAAGAATAAGAAAATTAACTCCTAGGGAGTGCTTAAGATTAATGGGATTTTGCGATAGTTTTAAAATTGTTGTATCAGATACATCTATGTATCAACAAGCAGGTAACTCAATTGTAGTTGATGTTCTTATAGCAATAATGACCAAAATATTAGAAAGCTATGATTTTAATGAGGGGGAAAACTAATATGAAAATAAATGGAAAAGACTATGAAATAATTGATACATTAGAATATATTACATTAGCAGATTCATTTATTAGAGAGAACAAAATTGGTTCAGGTCATGGCGAGGCAAAATTGTATGTTGGAAACGAAGGAGATAGACTATTCCAGTTCTTCGGAGATTTTAATATAAACTGCTTCTTTTGTAAGAAAGATTTTAAATTATTCTTGGAAGATTCAAAACAAGAATATTACAACCCTCAACAAGAATATGTCAAAGCATATGATATGGCAGAAAGATTTGATAAATACTATAATAAAATTGAAGAAATAAGTAATGAGATACTTAGATTTCAACTATATAGAGTAGATGTAGCACCACCTAGAGTCTATGTTAATGCTGAATCAGAATATTGGACAATTATGAGAACTATAGCTTTACCCAATATCTCATATTTATCAGTACTAAAGTTAAAGGATGAAAAGGCAAATATAAGTTATTATTTTAGAATATTTATAGACTATAAATCTGATATTGTTGGATATCAAATGCCTGAAGAAAAAGAACAAGAGGAAACAATAGAAAAAGATGATAAAATATCAGAGAAAAAGAAAGAAAATATTATACGTGCAAGAATCGGACAAGGTAAATATAGAGAAGATTTATTAATAGAATGTCCTTATTGTCCATTTACTTTGGTAAATGATGAACGATTATTAATAGCTTCTCATATCAAACCATGGGCTAAAGCTAATAATGAAGAAAAGATAGATCCTAAAAATGGATTTATGCTAACACCAACATATGATAAATTATTTGATAGAGGATTCATAACATTTGATGATGATAAAAGAGTTATTGTTTCTCCTTGGCTTTCTCCAATGAACCAAAAGAGATTGAATATATATACTGGATTATTAGTTTCTAAATTACCATTAGATGAAAAAAGAAAAGAGTATTTAAAATATCATAGAGAAAATGTATTTAAATCTTAATAGAATAAATATACTTATGAAAAGCAAAATAATTGTAATTTATATTACAGGATTATTTTGCTTTTTTGATAATAAAAAACAAGTTTCGACAAATTTTTCATAAATTAAATGGTATATTAAGTAGGGGGCATTAATATGGCAAATAAAGAAGTAGGGATATATTTAATAGATAAAAGAAAATTTAAAGAAAAAAATAATGATGAAATTATTGAAGAGATTATTAGTAATGCCAAGAAAAAATATAATTATATTGAAACTGAAAATAATATTATCGACGGATATAATATAAAACTTTATAATTACATTTCTTATTCGCAAGATTCATGGAGTTCTTTTTTTGATTGCAAATCTGTTGATGAAAAATTAATAAAAAAGGACTCGGTTTCTAATAATTTTATTGCTTTTATATATAAAGGAAATAATGTTTTTTGCATTACAACAAATAAGGCTTATAATGATATTCAAAAATATATAGTATATTTCTATGGAGTATATATTATGTCCTATTTTATAAAATCTGATGATAGAATTAGGAGTGCAACATATAGTAATATAATGAGCAATTTCCTTGGTGGCAGCGAATATTTAGGAGAAGAATATCAAACAACATTAAACAAATATTGGGATAGAATAAATACTAATTTAATGGCAGAAGTTGATAAAAAAAGATTATATACAGAATTGAATTTAAAAAATAAACGAAAGAATAGCAAAGTTAGATGTGATGCTAAAGATAATTTTACAATATGTAGTAAAATTGATTTGAAAGAATTAATTAAAATAATTGGAAAATTAGATGAGATTTCGAATGAGTCTCTAATAGATAAATTTAACACAATAGAAAGAATAAAAGATGAAAATCTGTTAAAAACATTAGATGATAGCTTGATAGAACATGTATATGAAAGATATAGAGATAATTCCTTAGATGTATGCATCGTTCATAAAAACATTGATAGTTTTTTTAATTCGATGTCATATTCATTTTGGAAAGATGGAGAAAATTTATATGAATGTGATACAATTCCAAATTCAAAAGATATCGTGGAATTATTTAAAAAGCTTAAAATAAGTTCTAAAGAAGAATTAAATGATAGTTTGAGTAAAATAAATTTAATGTGCATGGATTCAGACAATGGGATTTTGATATCAGATCATTTAAAGAATTTCCTTAATATAAATATAGAGGTTAATAAAAAGAATTATATTTTCCAAAATAGAATATGGTACAAATTAACAGATAATTATATAGATACATTAACAGAAATTTTTGAAATGATAAAGTCCAATTATCAAGAAGATGGAATAAAATTCAAGAAATGGAATAATGAAACAGAAACAGATTATATAAAAAAATATGATAATGTTGATAACTTTTATAAAATTCATCCTAGATTAGAGGATGGTATTGAAATTTGTGATTTAATGTTTATTGATAGAAAGAATAAATTAATTAAAATGCTATTTTTGAAACAAGGATTTGGAGCAAGTACAAGAGATTTAGCAATACAAACAACAATGGGAGTAAAAAGATTAAACTCTATGTCTAATGATGAAAGTAAATTGAAAAAATTTTATGAAAAATATATAAAGGTAAAAAATAAGGATTATAAATATAGTGACTTTAAAAAAGATATAAAGTCATTTTTTAAAAATGCAATTATAGTTTATAATTTAAAAGGTAATCAGACCGAACAGTCTAATATAGGAAAACAAAGTATCATATTTGCAAAAAATGAAATTGAGTTAATGGGAAAATGTAAATTTACTTTAAAACAATTATAATAGGAGTGTAAAATGAAAGATATTTTTAATAATGTTTTAAATAAACTAATTAATGAAAAGAAAGGTTTTAAACTTATTGCGTGGATTTTTATTATTGTAATAATTTTAGCAATAGTATTTTATCCAATAATTGATGCTAATTTTTTGTATTATAACAGAACCAATAAAAGAATTGAAATAATACAAAAAATTGTTAATATTAACGAAAATGATATAAAAAGAGATTCAAGAATAGAGGAAGAATATAATAGTATATTAAATGATATGAATTCACAAAGTAATAACTATATAAGCAATATTTTTCAAAAGGAAACAAACAAAGGAAAAAATATAGCAAAATTTATATCTGGATCATGGTTATTTATTATAATAGGAATAATAATGCCGTTTACACTAGATAAAAATAAAGGCAAAAGATTTACATTAAACAATTTTATGGGTGGTATATTATGCCTTGCAATAGGTGTGATATTAGGATTTGCTTGTTATAAGATCCCTAATATTATTAATTTTGCAGTAAATATTATCTTGTATCAAATAATTTTAATATTTTTAGCATATACTATTGCAACAAGTGGAAAAAAAGCCCAATAGGGCTTTTAACTATTTTGCACCACTGATTAGTTCCATCCCATCACAAAATCTATTCCTATAATACTTTTCGCACCAATAATAAATATAGTCATAGAAATTTTTATCAAGTTGATTTAGTTGTTTTTTAACGTATTGTCTATTCTTTTCAGGTATGCTATTTAAAATATTCTTACTTATTTTCTCAAAATGAATAAAATGCTTTTTATCTTCTTCTGTTAAATAACAAAATTTGCTTTCTTCTCTAAATTGAAACCATTCTTTCATTAAATCATCATTTACTTCTCTCAAATTATTATCCATAAAATAAACCTCCAAATTATAAAATAAAGATCCAAATACTTCCAAAAATTCTTTATAAAAAATTGGGGAGAAATTGGGGATCAATTTTTCAAAAACACCCAAATTTTAACCAAATTATTCACCAAATAAAAAACTTCAAAAGTATTGATAACACTATTGTTAAACACAATTCAACATTCAACAATAAAAACAAATTTTCGCCCTCATAACCCGAAGGTCGTAAGTTCGAGTCTTACCCCCGCAACCACTGAAATGCCTCTGTTAAAGCAATTTACAG
>CALWKK010000026.1 GCA_944381245.1 uncultured Clostridia bacterium | reverse complement strand
AAAAATGCTTTAATTAAAAGCACTTTAATATATAGGGTTTCCACCTAAATTGTCGGTATTCTTTACCTGATAAGGTGAATTTGACCACTTTGAGCACACCAACGAGAGTTGCTAAACTCGTTAAAACAAACCATATAGAGATGTAGCTCAGCCGATTAGAGCACCACCCTTAACATCAATCACTCCGCCTTTGGCTTCGTTCAAAAGGTGGGGGTCGGTGGTTCGAGTCCACTCAAGCCAACCAGTAAAAGCCCGTAAAATCGGGCTTTTTTCATTGTTTTTAGCAATTTTCAACTCAAAATTCTGACAGCAACGACACCTATTTTTGACATCAAATATTTTTCACCTATAAAAAGGCATAAAAAAAGACCGACAAGAGTTAGACTTCTCTTATCGGTCTTGTTTTTTTAAAACTGTTTAAAACTGATGCATTTGATGTCAATTGATGTCAAACTGCTACATTTCAAAATCTTTATTTCGTTTTCTTCTACGTTCTTCTTTTTCTTTTAAAAGTTGTTCTAGTTCCCAGTCGAGTTCATCATCGTCAAGAGAGTCATATTTATCCTCTTGTTATTCGGTCTTATATTGTTCATTGAAAACTTTTGTTGCTTTGTTGAAATAACTTTTATCAACCGAGTTGTATGTTGTGATTGTTGTTTTTACATCTTCATGACCCAAAAGAGATTGTTTCACTTTTGGATTTTGGTCGGCTTCAAAAAAAGTATTAGAAAAAGTATATCACCATCACAAATGCATATTTCTTCAATATTTTTTGAGTTTTGTGAGATTCTGTGGTGAAAAACGCAATTCATAACTCTTTATTTTTATCTTTTAATATTTTAATTTTGTTAAGATTTGTTCAGCAATTTTTGCTCCATTTGTATGAAGGGCTTGCCTTTGTTCCAATATTAAAAGCAATGTCGTGTAATAGGACAACGAGTTCTACTGTTTCCTTATCGGCCCCATAAACATTTGCAAGTTTTAATGCTTCATTACCTACAAATTTGATATGATTATTGCAAAAATCATAACTATAATCTTTTTCAACATACTCTTTATTTCTTCTTAATAATTCATTTTTAATTTGTTTAATAATTCTTAATTTTATGATAATTTTCTCATCAATTTTGTTTATCGTTTTTAACGATTATTCTTTTACTTGCACTTTCTTAAAATTTGCAAACCAAATCCTTATACTTTTTGGAGTGATTACAAAAATCAATAAGATAAAAAAATTAATAAATTTTTATAATCTAAATACTTAACTTAGTCAACTTTATCTTTTTGTAATTCATTATCTGTTATATTTGCTTTTTCATTAATAAATTATATTTCAGCCAATTCAAATTGTTTTAATTATTTCATTATTTTAAGAAATAGAATCTCTTTTATACATTTTATATAAAGTTCTTCTTAGCTAGCCCCTTACACAAGCTTTCACACAATTTCACCAGATAAAACACACAAACGCTTAGCATATTAATTTATTTAGCACTTTTTTCTTTGTTGCGACTTACTTTGTATAAGAATTTGTCATTTTTAGTTATATTTCATAAATAATTATAATTTATCTTTTATTATTTAATTTTTTTATATTTAGAAAAATTCTTTAATTTTTTTTAACCCATTCTTGTTATATATGTTATTAAAATTTGTTATTAGTTAATTTAGTAAATTTACTATATAACAATTTTTTTTAAAAAAAATTTTTCTATATTTTTTTCTAAAATTTTTTTGTATTCTTTTTAATTTCAAAAAGCATCTTTATTAAGCTCTCAAAATATTTTATTGTTACAAAGTTAAATCTTCCATTTTAGGTTTTTCTTTTTTGAAAGTCTGATTGGAAATCTTTTCCAAAGTATCATTTCCTGTTAAATTTATACCATTTTTAGTATTAAATGATACAACTCTACCATCATGCATCAAAATAATTGATTCTGCAACTTGTGGTAAGCAATATTTTTTTAGCAACATATCTAAATACATATTTGCATAAATATCTGCGAGAGATATATTTAATCCATTTGGTTGTATTCCTAATTCTTTATATTTTTCTTCATGTTTTTCAAATAATGTACCGTATTTTTCACCAAAAAGATTTGGATGCGTATGAAAAATCGCTATCGTAAAATTATTTTTATCTACCTCTTTAATTTTTTTAAGTAAAATTTCTATTTTTCCCCAATTATAACTACATGAAGTTTTGCGCAAATTAAAAATTTTACTCTTAATTAAGTTATATTTTTTCTCACATTTTTTTGTACGATAAAATATTGCAGGATATTCATAATTTTATTTTTCATTGTTTATTTTATTAAATAAATTTTGCATTTTATTTACTATTTTATCAGAGTATGAAGGACTTTCATTCCCACTAAAGCGTAAGCCCGATTTGTTATAAGGAAAAGGCAAACTTGTGAAATCAAATTTGCCAGTCTTATCAACTTCCTTAAAATCTTTTGCATCAACTTCTGTGAGTAATTTTATTATTATACCTTAGTATTATCATCCACTTTATCATAAATAAATCTATTTGTACGATTTGCACTGATTATTTTTGCTATTTCGTCAATTGTCATACAAAGTCTCCAAATATATCATCAAAATCCCATTTTGCTCGCTCAAAAGTGTATCTATATGGCAAACCAGTAATTCCTAAAATATTTTCACAATGTATGTCTTCACCTAATTTGTTTATCAAATAATTAGTTTTTTCCAGCATTATTTCTTCATCATTAATTCCATATTTTTCAAAAAAATAATCAAATGTAAATTTTGTAAATGGTTTTAACTTTAATATATCAAACATGATTTCATGGATATAATTATCCATTGTTTCAGAAATTGCCTTAATTAATTTACTTGTTATTACTTTTAATAGATTTTTAACTTCTGCTTTTATTTCTTCATTCGCATTTTCGCAACCAAATGCAATTTGTTTTTGAATTTCATTATCAATACTATAATCTAAGCTTGAATCTTGGGAATCAAAATTATTTTCACATGCTATTTTCGCAAAATACTCTAATGCGCATTTATGATAATGTTTCAAAATTTGTTTAAATTGTTCTTTGTTAATAAATATTTTAACCTTTTTCTCTTCATTACCATCTTTTATTAATTTATAACCACAATTATTATAAATGTATATTTCATCAAAGTTCACATCTTCAGGTTTGTTGGAACCATAAACAATTCTAATCATGTAGTTATCCTTTTCATTTTTAGGATCAGGCATTTCTTTCAATTTAAGTCCATATTTTTTTAATGCTTTTTCTCCATTTTCACAAAGTTCAATCAAAATATCAAAAATTTCAACGTCCTTTTTTTGTTTTGTGTTTGTCTCTGTTGATTTTGAATCGTCATCATGTGCGTTAATTCTAAAATCATAAAATTCTTTAAAATAATCTTCGTTTAATATCTCACACAAATCTTTTGCTGTATATCCCAAAATTTTTACAGGCTCGTTAACCTCATAATAAAATAAACAATTTTCCATTTTAGTATTTAAATAATTAAAAAGAACATATTTAAATTCATCATATATATCTTTATGTTGATTAAATCTTTCAATTTGTTTCAATATTTTTTTATCTTGCCATCCCAAATCTTCCTTTAAATGTTTTTTCACTACATCATCTGTAATATTGTTTATAATTTGAGTATAATTATATTTTTTCGTATTTTTCATATTCATTATCCTTTTATTTTTTTATAAACATAAATTTTTTCATCTATATCTGGATTATTATCAAGATTTACAAATAAATATTCTGATTCACCTATTTGCTTATACATGCCTTTATGTAATTGATTGTTAAGATGATTTATTATGCTAAATATTTCGTTATCAATACTTGAATCCTCCATTATTATTTGCATTATTGAATTTTCACGGTTAAAAATCCGTGTACCTTGTTTAAATCTTAATTCAACAATATCATTCTCGCTTTTCCCTAATGTATATACTGTTTTTTCGTCTACAATTTCCAATTTATCAAAAAGTGGGGATAAAACATACGATGCATTTTTTTCTTTAATTTCACCTTTATAATCTTTTATTTCACTTTCATATATATAATCAATCATTTCCCATTCACCAATAAGTTTTTCATTAAAAGCTATAGGTTTTGGATTATACAAAATTTCATATTTATTTAGTATTTTTAAAATATCTTCATATGAATATGTCCTATCGTTAGAAGATCTTCGATAAACATGTAAATAAAGAGTTTTTTTGCTATCTGGTTCATTTTCATATAAAATAAGCCTATCGTAAAAATTTAAAAGAAAAGAACAATAACCTTTATTATCAATGTAAAATAAATTTGAATTATAAGAAAATTCTTCTTTTAAATCCGTTCCAATATTTTTTTCACCGAAAAATAGATACTTAGGCATTTCTTCTATCTTTTCTCCATAAAATATTGTTTCTTGAACTTCTTTGAAATTAGTAGCGCTACCTTGATATATCCACTTACCATTTAGCATTTTTTTTGCGACTTCAAAAAATTCTTTTTTCATATTTTCCTCCTTTAATTTTTCAAGGAAATCAATGTTTGCCAATATAAAATTTTCTTTTTCTTTAAGCTGAACGATTTTACTATCTAACACTTCTTTTGATAAATTTTTAATTTCATTAATAGAAAAATCAAGAGATTGCAAATATTTAATTTGAAAAACTCTTTGAAACGAACTCGCATCATAATAACGATATCCATTTTCTTTATTAATTTTAACTGGATTTAAAACACCAATTTTATCATACCAAATAAGTGTTTTTGTTGTTATTCCTGTTAGCCTTGAAAATTGTCCTATTGAATACATTTTTTCTCCTTTATACGATATATATATCATTATAGCTAAATATAAACTCAAACATTTTTTAAAAAAAATTAAATAAATTTAAAAAATTTTTTAATTTAATTAATAATTGCTTATTATTAATTACTTATAATAATAAAAGTGATATATTTTATACAAAATCTTTTAAGTAAAAAACTTTGTTTTATTTTTTATAATAAGCTATAAAACATTATATTTATTAATATTAATACAAAGCTTTTATTAAAAAGCTAAAAAACAGCTAAAATTTTTAGCTGTTTATATTCTATTATATTAGTCACCTAAACCTTTCCCATTGTCATGACTTAAAATTTTATTTTCGTGAGCTATTTGATTTAAGTATCTTTCTGTTTTTTGATCTAAATTACCTTGGTTTTTTGCTCTATAAAATTCTGGACCTCGTTTAGAAAAACTTGTTACTATATCTAACACAATAGCTTCTGAATTCGCCGAATGCCCAGCGTCATTTAGTATATTAATTGCATCCTGAACATCTTCGCTTTTTTCTAAAGATTCCATAATATCTAAAACATTGTCTAAATATGCACCATCGTACGAATCTTTAGCGCAATTTTCAACCGTTTTATACCATTTTTTCTTTTTCCCTGGATAAATTAAAGTTTCTCCTCGTTTTTTCCATCTTGAAATTTTGGATTGCTTTTTTCTCTCATTTAATTCACTAAAAATTTTTTTTAGGCTTATTTGATATTGTTTTTCGGTTAATCCACAAACTTTTAAATAACACGAATCCAAATCATCAAACTCAGAATATAATATTGCATCGTTAAATTTATATTTAATATTTTTACCTTCTCTTTTTGCACGCCTTAAAAAATTTGCACAAATTTCAAGTTGACCCATGCGTTCATCATAAAGTTCTGCTTCATCCATCTTTTTTCCAATATAATATTGTTCTAAATATTTATCTTGTTCGATTTTAGGTAATTTTGCAAATGGCACATCCAGTTTACCACCTTTTGCCCAATTATTTCTTTTAAGCCATTCATTATGAATAATATTTCCAATTTCCTCTCTAGTCAAATTTGCTTTAGATTCAATTATTTTAGCAACAACTTTTGCCGCTTCTTTTTTTTCATTCTGCAAGTCTGGACTAAGCATAGTATAGCATGTATTAGCAACATCTATTTTGTAAACATACCCTATCTTTTTAACATATGGTGGAAGATCTTCTTTATCAAGTTCTTCCAAAAAATTTTTATCTTTTATAGTTTCCCATTTTGATTCATATCTTTCTCCTGCTTTTATTCTATTTTTTCGCCAACGTTCATGCAATTCAAAAGCAATACTATCTGCTAATTCCATATTCTCCTCCAAAATTTAAAATTTTATTTTAAGATAACAAATTATACTTATATTGTAACATAAAAATTTTATATTGCAATAATAAAAATATAAAAACGCATAAATAAATAATATATTTTAAATTAATATAAAAAAAATTATTAATATAATATTAAATATTTTTTGTGCAAAAAACCGATGTTTTTATTTCTTTATAATTTAAATATGATTCTAAATATAGTTTAATTAATAATTAATTATTTAAAACAATTATAAAAATAAGACAGCAAATTATATATTTGCTGTCTTAATATATTATTTTTGTATTTTAATTTGTATGGAATATGAAACTGTTTCGTCTATACTTTTATATGCAATTTTGTGCCCTATAAAGGTTCCATCAATATCAAACACATAATAAACTTCTACTATACTTCCATCACTATTAATGCTTTCAACTTTAATTTTTATTTGTTGTTCATCTTGCGCCACTGAATATGTTTGCTGTTCGCTTTGTAAAGAATTGTTTGGCAAATTTATTCTCAAAGCTGTAATTATAAGCGAATCCAATTCTGCACTTATTATATAATTTGATGGAACATCATTTTTTGTTACCGAATAATTGTTAGATACTCCACTAGTATCAATATCTCCTATTATTTTGTATGTATAATTATCTTTTTTCAAAGTTGTATCGGTAGTAAAAGTATTATATGATTGATTGTCTGTATATATATTATTAACACTTCCAACAAATTTTAAATTATTTTCGATATCTTTATAATCTATCCTTATCTCTGCATTATAATTTAAAGCTGTTGTTGACATTCCTTCTTTCATCCACGCATTTAAATATTTTACGTAAAGTGGTTGATTTTCTTCAATCATATCTTCTTCTACATTAACAACATTGTATTCTCATTCAACATCAAGAATTTGTGTATTCTTTAATACGACATCGAATCTCAATGCTGTAATACTATAATATATTGGACTGTTTGAAATAAATGAAAGTGTTATTTGAGTTTGAGTAAATGTGTCTGGGACTATTGCATCAAGGTCAATATCTGATGAACTATAGGATCCTAAAGATTCTGGCAACATAAATGTAAAACATTCTCTATAAGTCTTTCCTGAAATCACTTCTACAGGATTTTCAACTGTTTCTTCTGAATTTGGTCCTGGTCTTTTCCTATCTATAAAAACATCGTATTCGTAATCTTCGAAATAATAATTATTATTTATAGGCGTTGCTGATATTTTTAAGTATGCACGAGCTAATTTAGAATCCGAACTATTATTTTCAACTCCTTCTGAAGAATATAACCCAGATGGAACGTATTTTATGTATGTTTGTCCTTCAATTTCTATAAATTCTGCACTTCCTTTGAAATAATCTCCATATAATCCACCATTGTTTTCTTTATTTATGGCTTTGACACTAAAATTTGTAATTCTATTATCATTGTTGTTAAATGGTAATAACACATATCCATCATTGTTTAATTCAGCCCCTGTTATTTCAAAATTGGCATGTATTTTTTGAGGATTAATTAATTTTGTAACAATAATATCTTCCGATGAATTTTCTCCTTCCATACCTTCTTGTCGCCATTCAAAGTTTGTTTTATCTTTTAAACATAATTTATATTTATATTCGCCGGCCTGCATAATAACCGTGTCAGATAAACTATAATTAGTTTCTGAATCAAGGCTTACTTTTTGCCAATCTGATCCATTATACTTATATACTTCAATATAATCTAATGGCTTAAAATTATTATTATTATTATTATAGATTATAAAAGTTTTATTTTCAATATCAGAACTATATGTTGCATTATCAGAATATTCACTAAAGTATATCTGCCCTTTAATAACATTTAATGTTACTTTACCAAAATAAATTGAATTATAATTTTCACTTTCTGGAACAAAAATAACATCAAATGAATCTCCATTATTATCAAAATTAACTTCTAGGTCTTTCTGACTCCATTGTAATGACCCTGCAACTTTTTGCCCATATTGATCGTTGTATCGAATATTTGCACTAAAATCATCTATTAAAATATTTTCAAGCTTAACATTACCTGTTTTTATTACTGAATCATTAAAATTGTTATAATTAAGAGTTGCTGTAACTGTTCCGTCGCTTGCTTCATCTTTATAAATTGTTGCAGGGCCAACTGTTAAATTTGTTGGTTCTGAAAATTTATTGCTATAATTATCTGAAGATATTTCGGCATATATGTAATATTCTCCAACAACATAATCTCCATAAAAATTACTATAAACTTTTTGATTAATATCTGCAAGATATTGTTGTTTTTCAACATTTTCTAAAGTTAAATAATAATCATATTGAGATTGATTCAAATATCTAACTCCAGATTCAACCACTTTGCCAGACGAAGGAATTACTGTTATTTCTGGAAGAATATCACCATACTGTATATCATTTTGTGAAAGTTCTAAAGTATAAGAATTTGTGTATTCCGTTTTTTCAACAGCAAAAGTTACTTCAACTTCAAATTTATTTTTATCGTTATATACGTATTTAATTCTATAAAATCCAGTTTGCAAAGAGTTTAAATTTTCTATTTCAATTTCACCACCACCATTTAAGTCGTCGAAATAATACTTAACAGTAAGTTTTGAATCATTTTTGCTTATTTCTTTACTTGTTTGATCTGAATATTTTAAAACAAGTTTATAACTTTCTAAATTTGGATTACTACCATAAGTGTAAATACCTAAATCTAAAAAATTGTCATGATTAACATTGTTTTCTTTTTCAATTATGTTTAATGATAATATTTCAGGTTCCGGGTCCTCTCCACATGCTGTTAATATAAATGCGAATGGAATAATTAAAACAAAAATAAGTAATATAAAATACTTTTTTTTCATCTCCCCTCCTATTATATTTTTATGATAATAATGTATGTCAATTTGCAAAATCATTAAAGCCATCTGCTAGAGGTGAATTGGAAATAA
>CALWKK010000025.1 GCA_944381245.1 uncultured Clostridia bacterium | reverse complement strand
TACTATTTAATGATACAAATATTGTGAAAAATATTTTATATCACCCTATGGCATTATGGAGATGTAGAAAATAGTATTGATCTTTTATAATTTTATACAAAATTAAAAGTTATATGTTATAATGAATACAAATTGTAAACTTAAATAAGAGGATTATATGGCATCTATTATTGATAATAAAAACAAAACTATGTTAGAATCTTTAAAAAACTCACTTAAACAGGCTGAAAGAGTTGATATTTTAACTGCTTTCTTCTATTTTTCGGGATTTAATGCTTTAGCCGAAGATTTAAAAGATAAAAAAATCAGAATCCTTGTTGGTAATACTATTGATCCCAATTTGGTCAATGAATTATGCAATAATATAAAAAATTATCCAGATGAGGATTTGGCACCTTACTCAACGAAAGGCTTTGCAAGATTAAATAATTCACAGAAGAAAGACTCTTACGTAAAAAGTTTTATTAATCTTTTTAATAAATCCGCTCTTTCTGAAGAATTTGATTCAACTGATAGTCAAGAAATATTCAAAATGTTTATAAATAAAATTAAAGACGGTTCGTTAGAAATTAGACTTACAGCAGAACAACAGCATGGTAAAGCTTTTATATTAACAAACAAACCTGAATTTTCGTGTTTTGGTGATCAAAAAGGTGTTGTCTTCACAGGTTCATCAAATTTTACTTACAATGGATTGCTAGGTCAAGGTGAAATGAATGAAGATTTTAGAGATAATGTAAAGTATGATGATTACATGACAATATTTGAGTCGCTTTGGAATGATAGTCGTTCTACAGACATTTGTGTTAAAGATGGAAACAAAGAGTTTGAAACAGAATTAAAAAACAAATTATGGATATTTGCAAAGCCCAGTCCTTATCAAATTTTTATTCGTATTTTGTATGAACTTTATAACTCTTTAGATAAAAGCACTATAGTTGCTCCAACAGAGATTACAAACGGCAAATTTTCTAATTTAAAATATCAATTAGACGCAATAAAATATGGCGTTGATTGTATTAATAAAAACAATGGAGTAATTGTTGCAGATGTCGTTGGTCTTGGTAAATCTGTTATTGCATCTGCAATTGCATATAATCTTAATTTAAGAAAAACTGTAATTATTGCACCACCACACCTTGTTGACCAATGGAATGAATATCAACAAGACTTTGGATTAAGAGGTGTTAAAGTTTGCAGTAGTGGCAAAATTGAAGATTTATATAAACAATACTCAGCGGACCCAGACCCTATTTTATATATAATTGATGAAGCTCATAGATATAGAAATGAACTAAGTGATAGTTATCAATGGTTACACCAATTAACACGTTCAAATGCTGAAAATAAAGTTATTCTTTTAACTGCTACTCCATATAACAATAGACCACAAGATTTGTTCGCATTAATTAAACTTTTCCAAACTCCAAGTAGGTCAACTTTAAATTCTGTTAACAATCTGGGTGTAAGATTCCACGAATTAATTGCTAAATATAACAAATTAGAAAAAGAAGGTAAGAAAAATCTTACAGCACAAATAAAGAAAGAGTTAGACAAGCTAAGTGAAGAATTAAGAATTTTAATAGACCCAGTCATTGTTAGACGTTCTAGACTCGATTTACAGGAAGTTAAAGAATATGCAGAAGATTTAAAAATGCAAAATATTCAATTCCCTGAAGTTGTCGGCCCGGAACTTGTTGAATATGATTTGGGCGAAATTAGACAATTGTATTTGTCAACATTAGACAAATTAAGCAATCAATTTATTTGTGCCAGATATAATCCATCAGCATATTTAATTAATCCACAAGAATTTAATAAAAAATATGGTGAGTTGTTTGGTGAAATGAATATTCAATTATTTCAAGGTAACCTTGCAAAATTTATAAAACGTTTATTGGTAATGCGTTTTGAAAGTTCGAAAGCAGCCTTCAAATCAACATTGACAAGTTTATTTAGTTCTTATGAAAATATCAAAAAATGGTGGGCAAAAGGATATGTTCCAATTAAGAAAAGTGGATATTTATCTGACCCTAATGATGATGAAATAATGGAAACACTTGATGAAATCAATAGCATAGAAAACGAACCGATAGATGTAGATAAAATCAAGAAAAAAGCAATTCCTATTCCTAGAGAATTATTTAAAGAAGATTTTATTCATGCAATTGAAAGTGATATTGATTTACTTAAAGGAATATATCATGAATGGTTTGCAACTGAAGAAGTTGGTGAAGACCCTAAATATAATGAAATTAGTAGAAAAATAAGTTTATTATTAAAGGAAAATAAAAATCGTAAAATTGTTATTTTTTCTACATTTACTGATACTGCCCAGTATGTAAAACAAAAACTGGAAGATGATGGTTATAGAGTATTAATTTATACTGGTATCTCATCAAAAATTGACAGAAACATTGTTAAACAAAATTTTGATGCATCTTACAAGCAAGGCGAGCAATTAAATGACTATGATATTATTGTTGCAACAGATGCTTTAAGTGAGGGGTTTAACTTAAATAGAGCTGGCATAATAATTAATTACGATATTCCTTATAACCCTACTAGAGTTGTTCAAAGAATTGGTCGTATCAATCGTATTAATAGAAAGATGTTTGATAAAATATTTATATTTAACTTCTTTCCAACAGACATTGGAGAACAAAACATATTAATAAAAGGTATTTCAACTTTAAAAATGTTTTTGATAAATAACATTGTTGGTAGTGATACAAGAACTTTAACACCAGATGAGACATTGCAAAGTTATTTTAAATCTCAATATGATGAGGCAAATTCGGAAAATAACGAGAGAAGCTGGGATAATGATTTCAAGAATATCTACAATTCAATCAAGCACAATACAACATTAATAGACGAGGCTCTTAAAATTCCAGAAAGATCAAGAATTGTAAGACAAAACCAAAAAGAACTTTGTGCTATTTCGTTTGCAAAAAGAGGAAATACATCATTATTTGCAATTGCTTATCCTTTTGAGAATAAAGCTGAAATTGTCGCACCAGAAAAAGTTTTAAGATTATTTAAATCAGCACCAGATGAAAAAAGCTTTGAATATGATGATGCGTTAGACAAGAAGTTTACTATTTTAAGAGATGAAATTAGAAAGCCTTATCCTAAAATTCGTTTAGATAAAAGAAAAGGCGAAGCGATTGATAATTTGGAACAATTAAAAGTTGCTTGTCCTAGTGAGAAAGATTATCTGACAGACTTATTAGAAGTTATTAAAACTTATGATGACTTAAGTGATGGAGAATTAAAATATCTAGCAAAAATTTCTGTGAGAAAAAATAATGTTAATGAAATTGTAGAAGATTTAAAAACAAAAATACCTGTTCATTATATTGTTCAAATAAAAGAAAAAGTTGAGAGCATAGATGCACAAACAGAAGTTATAATGTTTACGGAGGATTTAAGAAATGATATCAAATAGAGACGCAGAAGAAATATTAAAACATGAATATCATTTAGATAACTTTACTTATTTAGTAAAGGAACTTTTGCTGCCTGATTTTACGAATTCAAAGCATGCGGTTCATTTTAATAACGATATATTTCAATCTGTGACACAAATTGGAGAATCTTCTATCTGTAACTTGTCTGTTTTTGAAGTGTACTTAAATGAAGGAACTCAAAATAAAAGAGTGGCAATAACTCAAGAAATGTTTAAAATTTTAAGAGGGCTTAGAATTGATAATGCCTTAGTTTCTTTTGTAAATCAAGACAAGAATAATTATAGGATTTCATTATTAACAAGTAAATATGAGTATGATGGAGATAAGATTGTAAGAATATTATCTAATCCAAGAAGATTTTCTTATAGTTTAGGCTTTGGGACTAAAACTAAAACAGCTTATAAATATTTAATTGCAAAAGGAAAAGTTAACTCTCTCGAAGAATTAACTGAAAGATTTTCAGTTGAAGTAGTAAATAAGCAATTTTATAATGAAATCGCTCTTTGTTACAGCAAGTTGGTTGGTGGAGAAAGAGACGGTAAAAAATATGAAAGACAACTTGGATTATATAGTGTAGTTGATCAAAAGAAATATGCAGAGTTTGCAGTTAGATTAATTGGTAGATTGACATTCTGCTGGTTTTTAAGAGAAAAGAAAAGTAAAAATGGAATTCCATTAATTCCTGAAAAATACTTAACAATTGATACAATAAATCAACAAGACAACTACTACCATAAAATCCTTGAACCTTTATTTTTTGAGTTATTAAACACACATCCAAGAAAGAGAAAAGATAAATACAGAACTGAAGAATATAAGCAAATACCTTATTTAAATGGAGGGTTATTCAGTCCACATAGTGATGATTTATATAAATACGATAATGTTACACAATATGGAAGATATGGCTTAGTTAATATACCAAATCAATGGTTTATAGAGTTTTATAATGTTTTAAATCAATATAATTTTACTGTTGATGAAAATACTTCTTACGATATTGAATTATCAATAGATCCAGAAATGCTTGGTAGAATATTTGAAAACTTACTTGCAGAAATTAATCCAGAAACGGGTGAAAATGCAAAGAAAAGCACTGGAAGTTTTTATACCCCAAGAGATATTGTGGATTATATGGTTGATAGCAGTTTGCTTGAATATTTAAAAACTAAAACATCTATAGAGGAAACAAAATTAAAAGCTTTAATTTCTTATGGAAAGGAAGATGATAATCTTGCAATATTTGATGAGAAAGAGAAGAAATCGATAATTAATGCACTATACACTATTACTATTTTAGATCCAGCATGTGGTTCTGGGGCTTTCCCAATTGGAATGCTACAAAAAATAGTTTATATATTACAAGAAGTTGATCCAAGTGCAGATATGTGGTTTGATAAAGCAACAGAGAATTTTAATGAT
The DNA here is from genome assembly GCA_944381245.1 of uncultured Clostridia bacterium. GTDB lineage: Bacteria > Bacillota > Clostridia > Christensenellales > UBA1242 > UMGS687. The sequence goes on along the minus strand of CALWKK010000025.1, from coordinate 4,458 downwards.
ATATTCTTAAAAAAAGAATTTGAGAAAAAATTTAAATCTGGTGATTTAGATTATATAAGGAAACTTAAAGTTATTCAAAATTCTATATTTGGTATCGACATTCAACCTATTGCAGTAGAAATATCAAGATTAAGATGTTTCTTATCATTAATTATTGAAGAATCAGTAAATGACGATGAAGAAAATCGAGGCATTTATCCTCTTCCTAATCTCGATTTTAAGTTTATTATTGCAAATTCATTAATTGGATTAGAAGATACTTCACAAATGTCTTTATTTGAAAATGAAGATCATATAAAACGTCTTAAAGATGTTAGAGATGAATATTTCAATGCAGAGAGTGAACGAAGAACAGAATTAAAATTAGAATTTAAAGATATTCAGCAAGATATGCTATTAAATACTATTGCCAATTATCAAAAACAAGCAACTATGAGATATCAACAGCTATCGGCATGGAAACCATTTGAGAATGAGGCTACCAATTGGTTTGATGCTGATTGGATGTTTGGGATAAAAGATGGTTTTGATATTGTTATTGGGAATCCGCCATATTTAGAGGCAAGAAATAGTAATTTTCCGGATTGGGAAAAGGATATTTTACAAGAACAACTAAAACAACGATACGGCAAAAAATTTGACTTAATTCCACGAGGCTCAGACTTATTAATTTATTTTTATGAATTAAGTATAAGATTGATAAAACCAAATGGAATAAATGTATTTATCACTCAAAATTCATGGTTGGACACTGAATATGGTTCGAAATTTCAACAGTTTTTGCTAAAAGCAACAAACGTACTAGCAATAGTAGATAGTGATTTTAAGGCGTTCGAGTCTGCAAATATAAATACTGTAATAACATTTTTTGAAGGTAATCAAGGATGTAAAAAAGATATTACATTTGCTCGATGCCATAAAAGTTTTATAGATTATCACTTTCCTATTCAAGATAATACTAATGAATTATTAGAAGATGTAACAGTAAAGAGGTTTGAGAAAGATAGTGATTTAATAAAAAATAATAAATGGGGATTTTTATTTAACTCAGATATTGAATTTATAAAATTAATACAAACATTAGATAAGTATGGTAAGAAAGAAGATGACGTTAATTGGTTAAAAATTGGACAAGGACTTAATATAACAAAAGATTATGTGTTAAATGATATACCTGATTTTATAAATAATGAAAATTTGATTCCATATTTAAACGTTGATGAAGCCGGCTATTATGATTGGAAATCAACCAAAACATATATTTTATCAAATGCGAAGTTAAATTCAGACCAGATTAAACATATTAATCAAAATGGTATTAAAATTTTTGATGAAATAAATACAAAACGAAGTAAACCTTCTTTAATTTTACCAAGAGGTGTTGGAGGAAAACATTTTTGTTCAATCAATACAAACAAGGGATATTCTGCTAGTTGTGTAGATATATATTTAAATCAGGAAAAATATCTTCCAAATTTATGGATATTTATGAATTCTACTTTATTTTGGTTGATAAGGGAAATGTCAGGTAGAAAAAGTCTTGGTGGAGGTATGCTAAAAGCTGAAGCTGTAGATTTAAAACAATTTCCATTATATTTCGAATTTGATAATCTTGAAAAGATTAAGTCGATTATGAATGAAACATCGGATGTAAAAGTTTTAACTGCCACAGAAGAGTTAAACACTGAACACCATAAAAAAATTGATAAATTTGTTTTTGATGAACTTAACATTAGTGAAGAAATGCAAAGATATATAGTTAATAAATTTATAGAGAAATTTAATGATAGGGTTAATAAGTCAAAAACTAAATAATAGAGAGGTTTATAATGACTGAAACAAATCATAATGCTTCACATATAGCGAATGGGTGGGATTTTCAATCAAATGCGGCGATTGTTTTATTTATAAAAAATATTAAAAATTCAAAGAGTGTTGAAGTTGAGGGAAGTAAAGAAGATATAGAAATTATTTTAAATGATGGATCGAAAATAATGGCACAAGTAAAAAGCACATACATAGACGACGATAGTACACAAATTGATGAATCAAAAAATATAGAAAAGTTTAAAGATGCTTTGAATACTTTGTGTGATGCCGATGACGAAAATGTTGAAAATTTGGTATATATAATTAATAGTAAAAATCCGTTTAAAGAAAATGATGGGTTTTATAATATTTCTGGAATATCAGAAAACAATTTTAATGATTTACCTCTAGTAAACCAAGAAAGAATTAAACAAATTTTAAGTTCTGCAATTACAAACAATCAAAAATTATCAAGTTTTGATTTAAATAAATTAAGAATTATCACAATACCATTTGCTGGTAGTTTGTCAAATAAATATAATGAAATATACCAAGAAATTTATAGATTATTAAGTTATTTAGGTATAAATCCAAGATATGATAAAGAGTTTGCTGAAAAATTGCAATTAATGTTTTGGCAAAATGCAACAGCTCGTCATATAAAATTAGATAAAGAAGATTTTGTTTGGCCATTAATTATATTGCTCACTGATAAGATTGATATTCCTGAAGATATATTGAGTGAATATGACGAAAATGAATTGAATGAAATACAAATCAAATATAAGTCAGTTATTGAAAGAAAAAGTAATGATTTTTTATTAGTTAATCATGTCATAAATAAATATGAAGAATTTTATGAATCGCTACAAACAAGAACTAATGCTATAAAAGATTTTATAAATAGCAGATATGGTGATTTTATGGAAATGATAGGATTGGATGTGAAAGATTATCTTACAAAGGGGGTTGTGAAAACAACTATTTACAATATTCTGTCTAACAAAAGAAATATTTTAAAAATAAAAGCTGGGGTAAATTTATCATGAAATTTGTATCATTAAAAATTAAAGAAGGATTATTTGAAAAAGTATATAATTTTTCTGATAAATGTTTAATATATAGCGATGAAAACTCTAGAGGCAAAACAACTTTATTGAGAATGTTATTATTTGCTTTAGGGTACAATATTCCACCAACAAAGAAAGTCTCATTTTCTAAATATGTATTTGAATTAGAAATATTTACAAATAAAAGAATTGTTTTGACAAGAAGAAATTCAAAAATTAATGTATCATATGATAATTTTAACGATGATTTCATTTTACCACAACAAGAAGTAGAACTACACTCAAAAATATTTGAAATTAGTAATTATGACGTGGTTCAAAATTTGCTAGGATGTTTCTATTTAGACCAAGAAAAGGGATGGACACTATTAAACAAAGGCACGGTTATAGGAAGAATACCATTTGATATTAAAGCCTTGGTTAGAGGAATATCGAATATAGATTGTAAAAGTGAACTTATTGAGTTATCAAACATTCAATCGCAAATTCAAAGATACACAACAATGTTAGAAGTTGCAAAATATCAAAATGCTTTAAATAAAACTAACACTAGTTATGACAAAACATTAACATTAACAGAAAATATAGAAGCCTCAATTAATGATTTGAAATATAGACAAGTTGATATTAATCAAAAATTAGAAATGTATAATGAAATTATAAAAAATAATAAAAACTTTCTAGAATTTATAATAAATTCTCAGTTAGTAGTTGTGATAGATGGGACGGAACATAGGTTAACCAAAGATAACATAAAAAACTATAATGATGTTTCTGAGTTTGCAAAACAAAAAAGAAAGACATTACAAATAGAATTGAAAAAAATAAAACAGGAATTAACCCGTCTTTATGAAGAATTAGATAAACAGCATTCACTTGTTTCTAGTGAAACAATTCTTGATCAATTTAATAGTAAAGTATCTAAAATTATAATAAATGAAAATGCAGTACTTAATACATTAGATTATTTAAAGAAAAGAAAAAGAGAATTAGAGCAGATTGTAGAACAGAAGACAAAGTATTCTGGAAATGCTGTTCAAACAATATATAATTATGTGAAAAAATTTGCTGCAGAACTAAATTTTACAGATTATATTGAAGATGAAAACATATTTATTTTTACTTCAGATTTAAAAGGATTGTCAGGAGCTGTTTTACACAAATTAGTATTTATATTTAAAATGGCATATATAAAATTAATAGAAGATACTTACGGTATTCTATTGCCAATTATATTGGATTCTCCTAAAGGTAAGGAAGTAGACTCTAATAATATAAAAAGTATGATGACAGTTTTAAGAAATCATTTTATGTCTAATCAAATTATAATTGCTTCAATAGAAAATGATTATGATATTGATTTGACACAACCATATATAAAGTTAGATAAAAATGGTGTTTTAGGGGACTTAAATTCCTCATTAAAAATATAAGTATTTTATTGTTTAATTTAATAAAAGAAAACAAATAATAATATTTCTAATAAGAATAAAATTATACATTATTACTATTTTGTGTAAGTATTTACTTTCAAAAGAAATTAATAATAAAGAAAAGTTTTCTTTTGTAATTTAGAGTT
>CALWKK010000024.1 GCA_944381245.1 uncultured Clostridia bacterium | reverse complement strand
GCACTATCTCCTATGCTTGTTACTGATTCTGGAATCTTTATTTCCTTTAATGATTCACAATATTCAAACGCACCTTGTCCTATGCTTGTTACTGATTCTGGAATCTTTATTTTCTTTAATGATTCACAATATTCAAACGCACCTTGTCCTATGCTTGTTACTGATTCTGGAATTGTTATTTCTTGTAAGGATGAACAATCAATAAATACATTATCTCCTATGCTTGTTACTGATTCTGGAATTGTTATTTTCTGCAATGATTCACAGTTATAAAAAGCCATTTCTCCTATACGTGTTACTGATTCTGGAATTGTTATTCCCTGTAATGATGTACAATTAGAAAACGCACCTTGTCCTATGCTTGTTACTGATTCTGGAATCTTTATTTTCTTTAATGATTCACACCCCCAAAACGCGTTTTCTCCTATACTTGTTACACCTTCCCAAAATTCTTTTGAGTTAGATTTTAATAATTCCAAATCTTGCTCTGTTACATCTGTTAAAATTCCATTTATTTTTATCATTTTATACTCCTCTTAATGAAATTAATTTAGCATATTTTTTTTCTTAAGTCAAGTTTTGATTTAAGCTCTTTTCCCCATTATTAAATTAATTTTTAACAAATTTTAATATTTAATAAAAAAATTCGCAAATGCGAATTTTTTATTATTTTGGCTTTATAATATTTTTTAAAGTAATATCCAAAGCCTTTTGTTGCTGTTTTAATAACTCATTTTGCTCTTTTAATCTATTTTCTATAGATTTTAAATTTTCATCTATATTAATATCATGTTTCCTAGGTCGGCCTCGCCCTTTTTTAACAACATTTTCATTAAGTTCAACCTTTGTTGGTCTTCCTCTTTTTTTACTTTCTATTGTTTTTTTTGCTTTTTTAGGTCTTCCAACTTTTTTTATTTCTGTGTTAACTTTCTTTTTTCCCTCTGAATCATCGTCGTCATCATCTTCTTCTGATTTACCCTTTAATTCAAAGTAAGTTGTTTTATTATCACTATCGAATAAATCAAATAAATCATTTTCATCAAATTTTTCTTTTTCTTCTATATAATCTTTTTTTGTTTTATCAACTAAATTATTTTCTGAGACTATATTTTCAGAAGAAATTGTTAAGTTATCTTTTTTATCAATAATGCTATCATTAACACCACTTAATTTAGAATTTATGTCTAAATTATCAGAATTTAATTTTGGTTTTGCTATATTTACTTCATTCAATGAATCTTTATTATTTATAAATTCATTGTTTATGTTACTTTCGTTATTTTTGGCTAATTTTATTTCTTCATTTTGAGAATTTTCAATTTCAACATTTTTATTATCAAATTCAAATTCTCCAATTAAAATTTCGTAATTTTGTTTATGTTTTTTAGATTTATTCGATAAATTTTTGATTTCTTTACTTGATAATGTTGTTTTTTCTTCTGGTTTGTTGTTTATTATGTTATCAATTTTTTTAAGTTGTTGTTTTAATTGATTTGTTTCTTCTTCAGTTGCTTGTTTGATTAAAATCTCTCTTTCTTGGTTTTGTTTTATTAGATTTTTATTTACTTTTTCTAAATTATCCATTTTTGAAAGTGTTATTTCAAGTTCTTTTGCAATATCTTCTCTTTGATTGATCAAATCTTCAAATTCTTGTTTGGTATTTTTTATTACATCTTCTTTTATTTCAGCATAAACTTTATCAGCAAAAGTTTTGTACTCTGCCATCATTGCTTTGCTAACATAAGATTTTGCCGTTTCTAATTCTACTTTTCTTTTATTAATTTCTTCCGTTAAATTATTTATTTCTTGATTAAATCTTAATTCTTCATCTTTTTTCTTCTTTTCAATTTGTTCTTGTTTTTTTACTTCATCAATTTGTTGTTTTTTTGCATAATTATATTCTATTTTGTTTGTTGTTGATTCCTGTTGCTCTCTTAATCTTTGAATATTTTCACTACTTGCTTGTAATTGTTTTTGATAATCTTTTATTGTGTTTTCAAAATTTCTTTTTAAACTTTCTATCTCTCTTTCAAATGTTTCTATTTCTACTGTTAAACGATTTCTTGTTGAAAAATAAACTTCCGTTTCTTTCATTGCTCTTTCTAATACAAGTTCACCTTTTTCTCCAACCTCTTTAAAATTATATTGTTCATGTTGGACTGCATTTTCTCTTGCTTTTTTCATTTCTTCTTGTTCTTGCAATTGCCTTTTTTCAATATATTCGTTTAGTACTGGTATACCTCTTTTTATTTCTTCACTAGTAAACAATACTTCAAAATCAACATAATCTGGCATAGTTGAAACAGCTTTATCCATAAATCTATTAAATATTTGAAATGTTTGATATAACTCATTTAGATTATTTGTTCTTCTTACACTTAAATACATTATAAATAAATAATTAATAACTAAAATTATAACAGGTATTAAAAATATTGTTATCAAATAATCAGGACCCAATTCAGGCAAAGATGACACCCAACCACAACTAAACAAAAACGATAAGCCGGCAAAAATAATGCCTATTATTTTTATTACTTTAATATTTGTTGAATATGAACTCGATTTTATAGGTCTATCAACACAATTTTTGACAGACATATAATAACTTGGATTATTATCCCTGTTTAACATATATTGTTGCCAATGATATCTAAGAACTTTTGGAACTCTTTTCATCAAATTATTAAATTCTATTAAATTATTTTCATTAATGTATTGCACTTCATATAAATAAGCATTAATTTTATCTATTGCTTTAACTAATCTAAATTCATAAACGTTATTAACAATAAAAATAAATATTATAATTGATAATATTTCAAGTCCAATAAATAAGTAGAATAACCCATTCAATGACAGGCCTCCTTGTATAGATTGAAAAAATATAACAAAGCTTTCAAAAATACCCGCTTTTAATACTTCCATACCCCCTCCAATATTTTTTTATTTTAACATATAAAATTAATTTTTGCTAATAATTTAATTTAAATTTTTTTATTATTTTATTATTTATTATTTATTATTAATTTTTTATTTATTTTTTATTTATTTTTTATTTATTTTTTATTTATTTTTTATTTATTTTTTTGTAACAATTATTATTAATTATTTAAAATATTAATTTTAATTAAATAATTATTTTAAAATTATAATTTAATTAAATTATTTTCTTTTAAATTCAAAATATATATTTCATCAATTTTTTTATTTGTTGCATATTCAAATGCTTTTTTATAAATTTTTAATTGATTTTTATATTTATCAATTATTTTATTATTTTCTTTTAAGGAAGTATATTTATAATCAATCAAAATATTTTTTTTACCTAAAACTAATAAATCAATTTTACCTTGTATTAATATATTATTTTCATCATTTAAATCAAATATATTTTTTAAATTATTAAAAATCATAAATTCTTTTTCTTTATATAATTTATTATTTTCAAAAATTATTGTTTTTAATAAATTTATATTTTTTAAAGAAATGTTAAAATATTTTTTATTATTTATTTGATCATCACTTATTTTATTAATTATTTTTACTAGATCTGCTTCCAAATTTTTACTAAAAAAATTTATATTTTCTAAAACTTTATGTAAAATAATTCCTTGATTTAAATTGTCATATTCGTATTTAAATTTAGTAATATTTTTTATTTTTTTTTGTTTATTTTCTTCAAAATTATTTAAATTCTGAATTAAATCAGTTACAGATTTTTTTAAAATTATGTTATCTTTCTTTATTATTTTTCTTTGCAAAAATTTTGAAATATTTATGATTTGATCATTGTATTTTATTAATTTTTTTTCATCATTATATATTTTATAATCATTCTTATTTATAATATTAATTTTCACTCCATCTAATTTTTTATAATTTTCTAAAGCTCCCAAAATATAATTTAAATAATTAGATTTAACAAACATTAAATTGTTTTTATAATTTATTTTCTCTATTTCATTATTTATTTTACCAAATATTAATAACTTATTTTTTGCTCTCGATAAAGCAACATACAGTAACCGTAAATTTTCTGCAATGTCCGATTTTTTTTGTTCGTCATTAATAATTTTTTCAAAAATTGAATCTGATACAATTTTATTTTCTTCATCATAATTTTTTATTGCTATACCTAATTTTTTATTTATTTTTATGTCTGAAGAATCTAATTTTGTTTTTAAAAAATCTCTTCCACAATCTGCTAATATAACAACTGGAAATTCAAGCCCCTTACTTGCGTGAATTGTTGTTATTGTAATGGCATTTTCACAAGCTTGAATGTTTTGCGAAACTTTTATAGATTTAATTGAATTGATATAATTTAAAAATTCAAATAATTGAAAATCCATTCCACTTTTTTCAATATAATCAATAAATTGATTTATTGTTTTTTCTCGTTCTTTCCCATCATATAATTTTAATACATTTTCTATAAAATAAAATTTCTTAATAAAATCCCGAAGTGACTTTGAAACACCAAATAATTGTATGTTTTTTCTTAATTGATTCAAATTTATGAAAAAGTTTTTTAATTTTTTAGAAATAAAATTATCAAAATTATTGATATAATAAAAACATTTTTCATAAAAGTAATTTCCTTGCGAATTAATTTTTATTAAAGCAATTTCATCATAATTTAGTTTACAAAATATTGTTGGTAATACCTTTATTAAATTAATATCATCTTTTTGGTTTATACATAGTTTTAATAAAGACAACAATATTTGGACTTCTTTAACAGATAATAAGTCTTTTTCTTCGTTTATAAAATAAGGTAAATTATATTTATTAAATTGATCAACCAAATTATTTAAGAACTCTGACCGATTCCTTGTTAGTATTGCTATGTCTTTATAATTTATTATTCTGTTTTGCCCATTAATAAAAATATTTTGATTAAGCATTTTTATTATTTCAATTGTTATAGCTTCAGCTTCCAAATCAATTTCATTTATTGAAGATATATCATTCGTAATTTTATAAACTTCTAAAGGTTTTTTTTCTTCTTCTAATTTTTCCTCTTTTATAACGAATATTTCAACGCTGTTTCCATCACAATCATTTTCGCTTAATCCATTAAATCTGGAATTTGATTTATAATCAATGCCACAAGATTCTTTTGTCATTAAAATATCAAAAATCAAATTATCAAAATTTAATATTTTTTTATTGCTTCTAAAATTACAATTTAAATTTAATGCTTTAGTTTCATAATTTTCATTAAATTTCTGAAAAGTTTGAATTATAATATCAACATCTGATTGTCTAAATGAGTATATACTCTGTTTAGCATCACCAACATACATAACATTTTTATTCTCTATTAATTTTAGAATTTCAAATTGAAGTGGATTTATGTCTTGAAATTCATCAACAAAAATATATTTATAATTATTTTTAACAACATTTTTAATTTCTTCTTTTTTTAAAAGTTCAAAGCAATATTTTTCTAAATCAGAATAATCAAAACTATTTATTTCTAATTTTTTATTATTTAATATATTTTTATAATTTTTATACAATTCAATTATTATTGATATGTTATTTCTACAAAGTTCAAAAGATTTTATAATTTGTTCAAAAGTTCCATAATTTTTTTCTTTATATTTTTTTATTATTTGCATATATTTTTCTTTTTCATGTTTGACACTAATAAAATTTTCAGTCTCTGAAATATTTTTATTTTTATAAAGTTTTGGAAAAGAAAATTTTTCAATTATAAAATTATACTTTTCTTCATTATTCATTTTTAATATATCAGATAAATAATCAACACATTTATTTATATGACAACATAAAGCATCTTCATCAGACTGTTTTGCCTTAATCAAAATAATATTTAAATTGTTTATTGTATTATTTGTTTCACATAAAATATCATTAAAAAAATAATTAATAGATTCTTCTTTATTGATATACATTTTAAAAGCTTTATCATGCAACCATTTATCACTGTTTAATTGTGATTCTAAAAAATTATCAAGTTTAAAAATTTTTTCTTTAATTGAATTATCATTGCGTTTTTTACCAAATATTTCTGTAAGCTTAAAATATTTTTTATAATTAATATTTTTTAAATCATCAATTGCTTGATTAAAAGAATTTTCTTTTATCTGATTTAATTGTTCATCACTTAAAATATTAAAACTTGGTTTTATTCCTAACACATAAAAGTATTTTTTTATTAATTTTTCATAAAATGAATGAAAAGTTGAAATATCCGCTTGTGGAATTAAATCTATTTCATCAATTAAATCAAATCTATTTTCGTTTTTTATTAAATTAGATAACGAATTAAGCAATCTATTTTTCATTTCACCTGCTGCTAAATTAGTAAAAGTCAAAGCTAATATATTTTTTATTGAAACATTTTTTTCTTTAATATAATTTAAAATTTTATCAACTAACACACTCGTTTTACCACTCCCAGCAGAAGCTGAAACAATAGAATTGCAACCATAAACATTTAAAACATTTTCCTGTTCTTCAATTTTTATTTTTTTCATTTTTAACTATCTCCATAATATCATTTATATCAATGTTTTTGCTTACTTTTCTTGCTTTATCACTATTATTATTCTTAAAAGAACAAATGTTAAAAAACTCACAATTAGAACATGCTCCTTCAACAGGTGATGCTTTTATATTTCCAGATAATAATTCATTTAAAAAATTTTTAATTAAAAGACTTACGTATTCAATTATACTTTCAAAACTTTCATTTGTAAAAATATTTTTCTTTGTATATAATTCGATTTTATTTAAATTAGAAGAAGCTGTTAATTTTAAAGCAACTATATCACTTCCCTTTTTTTCACCGAATCTTCTGTCTAAACTTTTTATTATTTTTTCATCTTTAATCAAAAAACCATTTAACAAAAATTTTTTTTGATCCTTATCTTTATGATAATCACTTCCAATAGGTAAATAAAATCCACCAACAGGATTTAAATCATATATTTTTTTTATTGCCAACATATAAACAAAAAGTTGTAACTCCAACCCTTGGTAAACAGCTTGAATATTATTTTTTGTTTCACCACTTTTATAATCAATAACAATAAAATCCTTGTTTTTCGTGTCAATTCTGTCTACAAATCCATGCAAATTATATTCATCATATAAAACATTAAATTCTTTTTCAACATATTTTATTAAAAAATCAGTAAACTTTTGTTGATAATTTATGCTATTAAGCAAAAGTTTCGCTTCTTTTTTCAATATGTTAAAAATATGAAAATTATTTTTGTTTTTATTTAAATTATTAAATCTTCTGTTTTTTAATATTTCTTCTGTTAAAATAGTTAATTGTTTATCAATATCCCCTTCCGACATTAATCCAATTTTTTTTAAATTTCTTGAAACAAATTCTTTCGCTATAAAATGAAAATAATTACCATAATCTCTACCATCAAATTTGTTAATTTCATTTTCTTTTATTCTTATTCCATATATCAAAAAATGTTTAAATGGACATTCATAATATTTTTCCATTTGAGTCGCAGAAAAATTTTTAGAATAAAGTTCTTTTGCATTGTTTATTTTTTCATCAACACGGAATGATTCAAATCCTAATTCCTTTAATTGTTTTTCGGAAATTTCTCCCGATGTTAATAACTCCTTTAAATAATCAGTTTCATTCTGTATATTAAATTCATTAAATACATCTTTATATAAACTTTCATAAAATTTGCTTTCAATTAATAACTCTTTACCATTTTTGGTGAAAAGTTTTTGCATTTCAGAAAATATAATCGACTTTTCTGCTTTTTTTGTAAGGGCATCTGCCGAATTTGATATAAAAATTTCATCAGCCAACATTAAATCAAAAAATAACTTTTGCTTGTTCCTTTTATTTATTATTTTTATTGTCGGTGATATTGGCAAATCCAAATAATATATATCTTCATCATTTAATATTCCAGTGTCTTTTATTACTTTTGGTAAAGCTCCTTGATTCGCCCCACAAACAAATAAATTTTTTCTCTTTTCAAAAAATGACTCACTTGATCCTATGAACACACAATCAACTGTTATCGGTAATGTGTTTATCTCCTGCTCGCCTAATAATTCAATAAATATTTGCTTGTTAATAGCATAATTGTAATTTTCTTTTTCAAAAAGTACTTTTATTTCATTAATTTTTTCAATAATTTGTTCGTATATTTTTATAATATTTATATCTTCATTTTCTGCTATTATTTTTTCATTTGTTTCTTCAACTTCAAACTCTTTTATTATTTTTTCAATTATCTCCCTAAAGCTAATACTTTCTATTTCTTTTCTTATACTCATAAGCTTTTCGTGAATTTGCGTTGCTTTTTCAAACTCTTTTGGTATATCTTTTATTTCACTTTCAGTTCTATTTGTGTAATTTATAAGTTCTGATAGTTCTTCATTTGATATGTCAATGTATGCGTTCGTTATTATGTTATAAAATACATTCGTTTCTGGTGATTCTAAATAATCCAATACGTTTTTAAAAAAATAATATATTGGCAATGTCGACATTTTGATTGCTTTGTCAATGTAATATTGAATTTCTCTTTCTTTGAATATTTTCTCAATTTTTGATATGCTTCCATCTAAATCCCCAACCATTATATTAAAATCAGAAAAATTATCTCCAAAATATCTCATCTTGTATGTTATACATTTCGCTATTTCTTCAATTTCTTCTTCACTGCTACTAAGCTCCATTAAATGAACCTTGCTTGTCTCTGCTTGGCTAGGAATATATGAAAATAGGTTGTTAAGTATGTGCTTTGCTTCACATTCTTTGCAACTTTTTAAAATTGTTCTTCTTATTTCTATTTCCCTTGATTTGCATATCTTTTCAACTTTCTTCAATATGTCTGTGTCATATATATATGCGTTATTTTGACTTTCTGGCTTTATTGCTCCTATCGTAACACTTTTTGCATGCATTATCAGCTCTTCTAATATCTTCGTCGCTTGCTCCGTTAAACTGTCAAATCCTGCAAAATAAAAGTTTATTTCTTTAACTTTTGTATGGTCAATTTTATTGTATATGTTTGTTAATATGTCGCTTTGGTCAAGCTTTCTTTTGCTCTCTTCATATCTTTCGTATATTTGCGCTATGTCTTTTTGCTTTTGGCTTTTCGCTGCTTGTTTGAATGCTTTGTGATCCACTTCGCTCGACTTTAATTGAAATATTATCTTGCTTATCTCTTTCGCTGTTTCTAAATTAACTGATTTGAATGTTTTGTATTCCCCTTCATACATTATTTTTAACACCTTTAGCTCGCTTTCTTTAACACTCATCGCTTCTTCTTCTGTTGATATGTATGTTGCTAGTTTTGATATGCTTATTACTTTAGTGTTGAATGTTGATGTTATTCTTAGTTGCTTGAATATCTCCTTTTCGGCTGTTAATGAATACCTGTCTGGAACTATAACTAAATTCTCAAGATCTATCCCTTGAGTGTTTTTTATTCGCTTTATCACTTCTTCGTTTACTCTTTCTCGATCATTGCTTATTATTAATTCTACCATGTTTTTAGTTTACCATATTTATATCATAGAACGGAAGCAAATTTCAAAGTCACCTTTGAAATTTCGAAACCCTTTCGGGTTTTGTGCGCCTTTCGGCGCACGCTTCCGTTCTCTTCCGTTCCCCGAACTCTCTTTTTGCTTTCGTTTCAGCTCTCCGTCTCGCCCTTCCCCCGTTCCCCGAACTCTTTTTTTGCTTTCGTTTCAGCTCTTCGTCTCGCCCTGTTTCCCGTTCCCCGAACTCTCTTTTTGCTTTCGTTTCAGCTCTTCTTCTCGCCCTCCTTAGAAACAATAAAAAAACCTACCAATCGTT
>CALWKK010000023.1 GCA_944381245.1 uncultured Clostridia bacterium | reverse complement strand
ATTAATAATATTACCTTGCTCTATTTCTAATTTATAAATATCCGGAGATGCCCACTTTAAAGTAATATTTAAATCGCGATAACAAAGAGTCAATTGATCCTCTATATATCTTATTTCGCAAAAATTCATTAGTAAAATAAACAATGCAAAATGATGCGAAAAAATAGCGATAGTTTTATTTCGATTAGACTTACAAATTTCATGAAACACTTCTGTCATTCTTTTTTGAACATCATAGAATGATTCTCCATCTTCTAATTTAAAATCAAAATCATGTTCCCTTAAATAATTAAAAGTTTTATTATCCATGGTTTTCTTTCCAGTTTTTATTTCTTCTAATCTAGAATCCAAATAAATATCTAGATTTAATTTCTCTGCCAAATACTTAGCAGTAGCTACACTCCTTGCATATGGAGAAGAATATATCTTTTCGACCTTAGATAATTCTGGAATTTCTGATAATTCCTTTGCGAGTCTCTCCCCTTCAACAGTTAATGTCATAGCTTTAGTACCCAATTCAAAATCATTATTTTGAATAATACCTTTCTTTAATTTTTCAGAATGTCTAATTAAATATATTGTTGTCATCTTTTATCTTAACCTCATCATATGTTATTTATATAAATAACACAGTTCCATTTTTAACATTGCAACATGTCTTTTTCTAATCTCTACTAAACAAGTCTCTTGTATAAATTTTGCCTAATACATCGTTTAAACTATCATCATACCGATTCACTAAGATAACATCAGAAAGAGTTTTAAATTCATTAAAATCTTGAATCACTTTGCTATTATAGAATTCTTGTTCATTTAAAGTTGGTTCATAAATGATCACTTCTATGCCATTCGCTTTAATTCGTTTCATAACACCTTGTATGGCACTTGCTCTAAAATTATCTGAGCCACTTTTCATGGTAAGTCTATAAATCCCAACTACTTTTGGGTTTCTTTTTAAAATCATTTCGGCAATGTGATCTTTTCTTGTTCGATTCGATTCTACAATTGCGCTAATAAGATTTTCTGGAACATCTTTGTAATTGGCTTTTAATTGTTTAGTATCTTTTGGCAAACAATATCCACCATAACCAAAAGATGGATTATTATAATGAGTTCCTATTCTCGGGTCTAAACATACTCCTTCAATGATATCTTTCGTATTCAATCCTTTTAATTCAGCATAGGTATCTAATTCATTAAAATAAGCGACTCTAAGTGCTAAATAGGTATTAGCAAATAACTTTACTGCTTCTGCTTCAGTGTTATTCATACAAAGTACTGGAATATCTTCTTTCATAGCACAAGATCTTAACATATCTACAAATACTTTTGCTCTTTCAGATTTTTCTCCTACTATAATTCTAGATGGATACAAATTATCATACAAAGCTTTTCCTTCTCTTAAAAATTCCGGAGAAAAGAAAATATTATCTATTTGATATTTCTTTTTTACATTATCAATAAATCCCACTGGTATAGTAGATTTTACAACCATCGTAGTATCAATATTCATAGAGATTACTTTCGTAATAATATCTTCCACAGAAGAAGTATCAAAGAAATTCTTCTCATCATCATAATTTGTTGGAGTGCTAATGATAATATAATCAGCATCATAAAAAGCTTCTTGATAATCAACAGTCGCTTTTAAATTTAATTCTTTTTCTCTAAAAAACTTTTCAATATATTCATCCTGAATAGGACTAATTCTATTATTTATTTTTTCTACTTTTTCAGGAACGATATCTAAAGCCATTACTTCATATTTTTGGCTCAATAATGTAGCGAGTGATAAACCTACATATCCAGTTCCTGCTACTGCTATTTTCATAAAAAACCTACTTTCTTTTATAAATTAATTAAAGTATTTTGGCTAAATACTTATTAGATTTCAATAGTTGTACTAGAACATCTGAAATTAATAATGTTACTAAAAAAGTTATCAATACTTGTGGAATTGGGTGAACTCTACCATTTAGCACAATAATTGAAAAATATATTATTTGTTGATGAAATAAATAAATGCCAAAACTATTTGATTCCAGATGCTTGTAAAATTTATTATGTATAATAAATTTCAATTTCTTATATATAAAATTAAATATTTTGAATAAGAGAATCACAACAAATATTCCTATATATAACCTTAATGATAAATAAAGTTTGTCAGTAAAATATGCCAAAATTAGAAATACTATTGTCAATATGATATTTTTTATGGAAAATATATGTTCTTTATAACTCATCTCATATTTTTCACATAAAACTGTTCCCAAAAGATAGTATGACAAGTAAACTAAAGAATTGGCAATCTGAAAATATAGAAAATTGTTTTCTCTGCATACAATACCAATAAAATATGACATTAGCATAATGGCATATCTATTTTTCTTAAAAAAATTATATTTAAAAATGATTTTTCCGAGCAAGAATATATTAAAAAGTGCAAGTAAAAACCATAATTGTGATGGTGAACAAAAAAGTAAAAACTTATTTAGAATCACTTTTGCATCAGTACCATAAAATAAAATATGTATTGGGATAACCCAAAAAAACATCACTAATATTAGTGGAATGATTAATCTATTGAATCTTTTTTTTGCAGATTGTTTTCTTTTTAAAGAATAAGTGCAATAATAGAATACATATCCCGAAGCAGTCACATATACTTGAACCATAAAACTATTTAATATTTTGGCTATGGTTACCATATAATTTGCAGAAAATACAGGAGAAACAAAAGGGAACCAATCTCCACGATAAAAGCATAAACAATGATAAAAAACTATTAATAACATCATTGATGTTTTCATCATTGAAATGTATTCTATTTTTCCATACTTTTTAGACATAAAACTCATCCTTTTACATATAAAAATCTTTATACCATTCGGCAAATTTTCTTAAGCCTTCTCTTAAAGGAGTATTCGGCTTAAAGCCATAATCTTTTTCTAGTGGAGTTGTGTCAGCATAGGTTATTGGAACATCACCAGGTTGCATTGCCACTAGTTCTTTATGAGCTTCAAAATCATAATCGGCTGGTAACACTTTTGCTCTAATTAGCTCTTCTTGAAGAATTGTGACAAAATCCAATAAATTTTCCGGATTGGAATTACCAATATTATAAACAGCATAAGGAGGAATTGGAAGTCCGTCCTCTCCATTCTTTTGTTCTGGAGCCCCTTGCATTACTCGCAAAACGCCTTCTACAATATCATCAATATAAGTAAAATCTCTTTTGCAATTACCGTAATTAAATATTTGAATAGTTTCGCCTTTTAATAATTTGTTTGTAAAACCAAAATAGGCCATATCTGGTCTTCCAGCTGGACCATAAACGGTAAAAAATCTTAATCCCGTGCTCGGAATATTATAAAGCTTGGAATATGAATGCGCTAGTAATTCATTACTTTTCTTTGTTGCCGCATATAAAGACACTGGATTGTCTACTTTATCTTCAGTGCTATATGGTACTTTTTTATTTGCACCATATACAGAGGAAGAAGATGCATAAACTAAATGCTCTACGGGATAATTTCTACATGCTTCTAATATATTATAAAAACCTATGATATTACTTTCAATATAAGCATCTGGATTAACAATCGAATATCTTACACCAGCTTGTGCTGCTAAATTCACTACAATATTAGGACTATATTCTTTGAAAATACTTAAAATAAGTTTTTTATCTGCAAGATTTCCTTGAATAAACTTAAAGTTTGAAAAATTCTTTAATCTCTCTAAACGATATTCTTTTAAACGAATATCATAGTACTCATTCATGTTATCTAAACCTATTACTTTTGTATCTGGATAATCTTTTAAAATTCTTTCACATAAATTTGCACCAATAAAACCGGCAGCGCCAGTAACTAAAATTGTTTTATTTTTTAAATTAATTTTTTTCATAACTCCTCCTTACAAATAGCAATTTTAGATTTTGTTTAATTTTATTACAGTTTAAAATACCTATTATTATTAATATCAATAGTAATATTAATCTGATAATTAAATTATTATAAAAAATCATGATTGATAATCCTATTCCAATAAACAAAAATGATTCTAATAAGATGATTTTAATGTTAAAGATATCAGTGGGCAAACTATTATCTTTACATGTTTTTTTCATATATAAGTAATGCATAATACAATATAAAACATAACAAGTTAACGTTGTGTATGCTGCAGCAATATAACCCAATTTTGGAATAAGTAACATATTAGATACAAAATTCAAAAAAGCACAAATAATCGACGCATATACGATATATTGTTTTTTTTCGTAATAGAATTCAAAACATACAAATACACTATATAAATACATGAAAATGCAACTCATTGTAATAGGTGGGATTGTCCATAGTGCTTCATAATATGAACTTGGAGCAAAGATACTCAAAATTTCAGGAGCAAGTAAAATTAAAATAATATTTAATATTGCTAGACAGATAAAAATAAAATTTGTTAAAGGAGCAATTCTTTTGTAATCTTTTCTTTTTAAACATTTATAAATCCATGGATTTAAGACGCTTGATAAAGCTGAATTAAATAATGTAAATACCATTGATATTTGATATGCTAAACTATAAATACCTGCAGCGCTTGCACCTGAATAATAATTTATCATCAAACGATCGGTTTGACTAAGTATTTGTTGAGATAAATAATGCGGAATAAGAGGCAAATTAAATGTTATCGCTTGTTTCCAATATTTTTTTGAATAAAATTTTCCATGAGTAATTTGACTAATAAAAATTCCAATATATAATAAAATTTCTACAATGACTAATGAATATATTCTGGCTTCTACTTTCATATTTGGAAATAATAAAATACTTACAATGCCTGCAGCAGGTTTTAAAATAATCGCGGCTATAGTGATTAGTGCTAACTTTTTATAATCGTAATTCACACGTTTTCCTTGAGCCCAGATTTCAAATGCATTAGTAGCCCAAATACTAATAATCATTGCAATGATTAAGTTACCGCTCATACCCGTAATATTTTCCCAAAAGTCTGGAATAATGAGGTAAATTGCAATTGCAATTAGAGCTAAAAAAAGAGAAATACCTTGTGCTGAGGCCAACAAATTATTTTTGTCTTCTTCGTATTTTACTAATGATTGTTGCAATGTTCCGGCTGCAATTTTTAAAGTTATAAATATAGTAAATATGTTTGTCCATGAAACAAACACACTATATAAACCGTATTCTTCTGTAGACATTAATCTAGTAAATATTGGAGTTGTCAATACTGAGATGCCCTTCTGCATGAAATTACATGCGATAAAAACCACACCTGCTAACACTACATTTGGCAATTTTTTAATTTTTTGAATCATTGTTTTAACCATATTTTTCATCTCGCTTTTTTTTACCTGTATTGTAAGTAAATGTTCTTGGTTTTATTATATTGTTACCTACTACCAGACTATTTGGTGGAATATTTTTGGTTACAACAGCATTCGCCCCAATATAAGAATTTTTGCCTATCGTAATTGGCCCTAAAACGCAAGCGCCTGCAAAAATTGCAACATTATCTTCAATTGTTGGCGCTCCTGAATTTACACTCTTTCCATCAACAATTTTGCCGTTTCCACCGATTGTGACATTTTGGTAAATTATACAATTGTTGCCTATTACAGTTTTATTATGCATCACGACTCCTAACCCATTGTGAGGAAGTTCTAAGTTTTTTCCACTTTTTACACCAAGAGGAATATCACAAGCAAAAATAATTCTTAACAGCAGAGAAAAGAGTTTTCTTTTAAACTTAAATCCTTTTTGAGTTTGATAAAACCATTTTTCTGCTTTTCTCATAATCTTGCTCCTTTTTCCAAATAAAATTTTTCGAGATTTTTGGCAACATCTTTAGCATCAAATCCACCTTTTTTTATATATTCTGTATCTTTTGAAGTTCTCTTTCTTAATTTCGTTTCAGTAATAATTTCAGCCCATTTTTTTGCGCCATAATCTAGTGGTAGCCTTTGAATATAATCAGTTAACTCTACTTCTTCCGGAAAATTATTCGAAACGAATGTATTTACTCCTGTAGCTTGAGCTTCTATTGCTGTCGTTCCAAATCCTTCATAAAACGATGTACATAAAAAAATATCAAAAGCCATATAATACTCCCATACATTATGTTGAGTACCTGTAAAAATGACTTGATTTGTCAGTTTTAATGCTTGTATTTTTTCTTCTAATTCTTCTTTCATCGATCCTGCGCCAATTAAAACTAATTTATATTGTGGATTAATTTTTACCATTTCATAAAACACATCAAGAAGAAAAGGAAGATTTTTTTGAGGCGATAGTCTACCAATGGTTCCCACTAGGATTTCATCTTTTTTGATACCGAGTTTTTTTCTATATTCATTTCTTGTAGTTTTATTAAATTCAAAAAGCTCTAGTGTAATTCCATTATTGATTATTTTTACATTATATTTCTCTCCTATTCCCCACTTTCCGGCATTTTTAGAGCAAGCAAAATAATCTGTAGCAAATTTTGGAGTATATTTCTTTAAAAATTTTTTTATTGTTTTGTTTTTTTCGTTGGGTAAATAGTCGGTGGTTCTAGAATGAATAATTCTGTTTTTTATTCCTTCCTTTTTGGCAATGGCGAGTGGAAAGATTCCTGTGCTAAAGCTGTGAATATGAAGAATATCAGGATTTATTTCTTTTATTATATGAGAAATTTGCTTTATGTATTTAATAAAAGTATGAGGAGTAAATGGTGTGACATTATAAAATTTTCCTCCTAATTTTTCTATTTCTAACATTTTATCCGATGTAACATTATTTAACTTGATAATGTAAAATTGAATTTTAGATCGATCCATATTTCGATACCAATCTAAAAGTCTAGCCTCAATTCCTCCCTCATTAAATCCTGGAATATAATGTAGAACTTTAATTTTCTTCATGTATATCAACTCCTATTTTTGGCTGTTCCAAATTATTTGAACTAATTAAACAAAATAAAATTGTTGTAAAGGCATTCGCATAAAAATCTGTCACTAACATTCCTGATAGGATGACAAAGTATGCTAAAAGTATGCTATCCTTTTTTCTATTTTTAATAAGAAACTTTGCAAATAAGAAAATACAAACCATTGTAAAAATAATTCCACATTGTGCTAAAGTTTGAAAAATCATATTATGCGGTTTAGCAAATGATTGAAATAGTGATGAGGAAAGTCCTCCACCAAAAATAATATTTTTAACACTAGACAACCATATATGTATCCCATTTATCCATGTTTCGTATCTTCCATTAGCATCTAAAAACCCCGTTAAATTTGATCTTAAAGAAATGATATAGTTTACACCAATAAATGCACCCAACATTAACAAGATTGCAATTAAAAAGGTTTTCATACTTAATTTTTTTGAAGATTGTCTTAAAATTATGATTGCTGAAATAATGATTAATATTGCAACCGCAGATCTTGAAGTATTTAGTATCATAGCTACAAAAATAATTAACATTGATATTATTTTAGAAAAACTAATTTTATTTTGTAAGATATCTATTAATACTATTAAAAAACCAATTCCCATAAAAATGGACAATACACTTGCTCCTTTAAACAAACAAAAGCAACTGACTCTTCCACCACCAGCAAAATTGATAAACCCTGTAATTCGATGCAATCTAAAATATATAAGATATTGAGCAATCATACCAATGGCTGTTGCCACACAAACGACAAAATATTTTTTGAATAATTTTTTTGCTTTTTTTGCTGAAATATTTAGTTTTTCTACATTATCTGAAACAAGCATAATAGGTACTAACATGATTAATATTTGAATCACTTCAATAATTGACTCAGTGAATGAGCTTGATAAAATCGATGTTGTTAAAAGCAAAAGAAAAGATATGACTAATAATACTGCGTTATTTTTTGAAATCATAAATTTATTGCCTTTGAATATGATAAGGCAAAGAAAAATCAACATAAAAAGATTGTACCAAGAAAAAATTTGATGCATTGAAGTTCCTAACACTCCAATAAATGACATTGGCAAGGAACGAATTAATAAATCTAATAATTTAAGATAGATATTTTTCTCTTTTTTTGAGAATAGAGTGAAAATAGTTGTAACTCCCATTAAAGCAAATCCTAAATATCCATTAAATAAATAAGCAATTATAATTAATATTTCTGAAATCAGTAACATAATTTTCACTCCATATCTTTTTTATTATAAACTTGAATATAAAAATCTGCAAGCCATTTTGAGATGCTATGGATATTATAGTTTGCTTGGGTTATTTCTTTTTCCATATTTTTTCTTGAAATATGTTTTACTTTTTCTATTTCTTTTATCCAATCTTCTATACTATTACTGCAGGTTACACATAAATTTGTAATATGAGCTTCTTTTGGTACTGCTGGTGATACTATTGTAGGTAATCCTGAAGCTTGTGCTTCAATAGCGACTATTCCAAGGCCTTCACTTTTAGATGGTAACAAAAAGATGTCAGCCGCTTGAAGTAAATTGTATACATCAACGCGAGCCCCTAAAAATATTATGTATTCATCTAAATGTAACATTTTGCTTGTTTTCTGAAGGAGTTCTTTTAAAGGACCATCACCCACTAGTAATAATTTCACATTTTTATTTTTTTTGGTTAACTCTTCCATCATTTTAATTAAAAACATTTGATTTTTTTGCTCCACTAACCGTCCCACTGTCATTAAAATTAAAGTATGATTGTCTAATTTTAATTCTCTTCTGATTGCTCTTTTTTTCTGTTCATTATAAGTGAATTTTTCTACTTCAATTCCATTATAAACAATATAACAATGATTGCTTTTAGCAATTTTTTTTCCAAATAACCATTCATTGGCAGCTTGACTACACCCCATAAAATAATCAGACATATATCGAATTGGTATTTGTGTGAGATTGGTTATATAGGCCGTAAATTTGTATCCATTACTGGTACTATGACTGTGGAAAATAGTGATTTTATTGTGTTTTTTTGCATATTTTAAATAAATAAACGCAGTACTTCGTAAATGACCGTGAATTATTTTATATTCATGATGTTTCTTTAAAAAGTCGTCGATAAAACGGCTATATTTTTTCATTTGTTTTTTTTCAAAATAATCATTTTCAATATAATAAACTTTTCCTCCAAGCGAATGAATTTCATTTTCAAAACTGTTTTCGCTTTTTATATGAACTAGAAAATCGAATTGTATTTTGGTTCTATCCATCACTCTATATAAATTCATTAAATAAGATTGAATGCCACCAAGTCCCATTCCTCCTACTACATGTAGAACTCTAATTGGCTCTTGACTCATTATATCACTCCTCATATAAATGCATAGTTTCTAGCATATTTTTATTTACAATCTTTACATCAAAACGTTGTTCGACATATTTTCGACTTTCTATTCCCATCTGTTTTGTTTCTTCTTTATTTTTAATCATCGTAATCATCTTGTTTGCCAAATCTTTGGCATCTTTCGGCTTTACAAGATATCCATTTTTGCCATTGATTGTTTCTCGACATCCTATTGAATCAGTAGTTAAAATCGCTCGTCCAATACTCATTGCTTCTAACACAGCATGCGGAATTCCTTCCCTGTAATAAGACGGTAATACAAACACTGTGCAATCTTGCAAAGCTTCTACCATATCTTTTACTACTCCTAAATATTCCACAGTTTTATTTTTTGTATACTTTTCTAACTCTTCTTTTGTGATTCCATCTGGATTCGGATCAAAATCACCAGCTAATAAAAATGTAACATTAGGGTATTTTCTTTTTACAATAGTTGCTGCTTCAAAATATTCTCTTAATCCTTTAGTAATTAAAAGCCTGGATGCCAAAAAAAATACGTCATATTTTTTTAAGGAACAGAACTCGTATTCATTCGTATCTACACCGGATCCAGAAATTACTACGCATTTTTTTGAAGATACTACTTTTCTTTTAATCATTTCATTAGCGTCATCTGGATTTTGGAAAAAGACTTTGGTTGCACAGGTAAATGCTATTTTATATAAAATACAAATTGTAAAACGAACCATTTTATTTTTTATGCTGTTTCCGGTAAAAGCATAACCAAGCCCATTTACTGTTGGATATATTTGTTTACATCCAGCCATCTTTGCTCCAATACTTCCATATATATTTGGCTTTGCTGTATAACTGTGCACAATATCATATTTATTTTTTTTTATTAATTTATAGTAAGATATTAATGTCTTTAAATCTTTTATAGGATTTATTCCTGCCCGACTCATACCAATAAATTCATAGCTGACGCCATTTTTTTTACACAATTTTTCAACTCCTGTTTCATAGCCACTGACAGTTACAGAGTTTTTTGTTTTTATTTGATTAATTAAAGCACTTCTTTTTTTAAATACTGGCGCTACTAAACCCGAATTAATTAATACCTTCATGATTTTTTTCCTTCCTCTGCCAAGATTTTCGTTAACCAATTCACCATATCGTCTTTTTCCTTTTTTAGTTTGTCTATGTTAAGTTTGACCGGTCTTTGAGTAATATTCGTGGCTCCAAC
>CALWKK010000022.1 GCA_944381245.1 uncultured Clostridia bacterium | reverse complement strand
CTATTCAGGTACTAAAAAGATATTTGATAGATTTAAGAAAAGAAATGATTTGAAGAAATATCATATTGGTTTTCACGGACTTAGACACACTTTCTCTAATATGTTATTTGAGATGAACGAAAATCCAAAGGTTATCCAACAACTACTTGGCCACAGAGATGTGAAAACCACAATCACAGTATATAACTCTGTGGATAGTGAATATGTAAGACAGACAACAGAAAAGTTTAATGAAAAAGTTAAAGAAGAACAAATGTTAATCGATCAAAACATAAGAGAAGAAGTTATTGAAGAACGCAAAGAAAAACTTGTTAAAGATATGACTGACGAAGAATTTGACGATATGCTACAAAAACTTATGGAAGAACGTCAAGAAAGAAAGCGCAAAAAACAAAGCGATATGGAAATGTAAAATTTTTGTCACAAAGATATACAAATTTTGAAATAATGTGTTATACTATAAAATATAGGAGAGATTGAGTATAATGGACAGAAGAGAAATATACAAGAAAATTGAAGAAAAAAGAGGAAATCCATTAATAGTTTATGTTACAAGTGTAAGACCAGGAGTTGGTGCTGTAATGGGGGTTGATTCTATTACTGAGATTATAAGACAAATTAATTTGATACCGAAAGATAAAAAGAATATTGATTTTATGATTATAAGTAATGGAGGAGATCCAATTTGCTCATTAAGAATAATCAATATTTTGAGAGAACGTTTTAATAAGTTAAATGTATTAGTTCCTTATGTGGCATATAGTGCTGCAACACTTTTGTCTTTAGGTGCAGATGAAATTGTAATGCATCCTTTTTCAAACCTAGGTCCTGTAGATCCGCAGATGGTGTTAACTCAAAAATTACAAAATGGACAAATTGCTTCAAAAAGTTTTGCTGCAGAAGATTTGAAAAATTATTTTAAGTTTGTGAAAGATGATGTTGGTTTAACAGACCAAAATGCGTTAGCTAATAGTTTTCAATTGTTATCAAGCGAAATCTCACCCATATCAATAGGTGCAGCAAAAAGAAGTAGCCAACTATCAATTTCTTTGAGTGAAAAACTTTTATCTTACCATATGAAAGACGCAAACAAAGCTTCTACAATTTCAAAATCATTAATGACTTCGTTTTATCATCATGGTTATGCTGTAAGTAGAAAAGAAGCAAAAAATATTGGACTTAATGTTTCATATCCAGATGAAGAACTAGAACAACTAATGTGGGAAGTTTGGTTATCATTTGAAGAAGAAATGAAAGCTAATAAACCATTTATTCCTGAGAATGAGTTAAATGAACTAAACGAATATAATATGTTCTTACAAAACCCACAATTAATTACTAATACATTTAAGATATGCGTCTTTATTGGCAGCGTAGATAGTTTAAGAGCCATTAGCAAAAATGAAGATGAGTTGCAATTTATATGTCAAAAAGTGCAAGGGCAAATAAACTGTCTGCCAAACAGAAACATAAAAGGTTGGAATTTTCATACAATAAGTAATGAGGTGAATAATGATAATGACCAATAATGATTTAAAATATGGTTTTACTAATCATAATGATTCTACAAGGGGTTCTTACGATGTAAAACCTTTTGAAATAAAACCTATAATTATAAATGAAGTTCCTAAAACACCCAAAAAGGTTTTAAAAACAACAAAAAAGATAGAAAAGAAAAAATAATGTACCTAAATGTACCTACGTGTACCTGAAAAGGCAGTTTTAGAAAGAATTTGACCGACTTTTGAAAAATCAAAGGTCGGTCATTTTTTTTGCTTTTTATGTACCTACGGAGCATTTGTAGGTACATTTTTCATTTTTTTTGATAAGATTTTGGAAAATTTTAGAAAAAGAAAAACCCTTGAAAGTGCCTATTTTACTAGGGTTTCAAGGGTTTTTAATAATGGAGCTGGTGACGGGAATCGGACCCGTGACCCCCACCTTACCAAGGTGGTGCTCTACCGCTGAGCCACACCAGCATGTGCTGTTTTTCGATTGATTTTTGCGATAAATTTGAGTGATTAAAAAGTGCTTTTTATGTTTTACCAAGGCAGTGCGCTACCGACTGTGCCACAACAGCATATTGAGTTTTTTGGTATAATTTTTGTGCTTGGTTTTTCCTTACCAAGGAAGTGCTCTACCCCTGAGCCACAGTAGCATATATAATTCTTATTGTATTTTTGAGTTTTTTTAAAATCAAAATTTGGCTATTTTGAAATTACTAAGACGTTATACACCAACTGTGCTAATTTAGCACTATCTACTCTTAAATTTAATATATTTTTTTTAAAAAATCTTTTGTCATTCAAATATATTAATATTATATTTCATATAATTTTTATACCTTAATAACTTTAATATTTTAATTTATTTGTTTTTTTATGTCAACTTAATTTAATGATTATTGTTAATTTTATTCTTTTGTTAATTATATTTTTAATTAAAAAATACTTTGAAGTGCAAACAAAAAGTGATAATATATCTTAGATTAGGAGAAATTATGAATCAAATTGATATGGATAAAATAGTTGCACACTGCAAGAACACAGGGTTTATTTTCCCGGGAAGCGAAATTTATGGTGGCCTTGCTAACTCTTGGGATTATGGACCTTTGGGAATAGAACTTAAAAATAACATAAAAAAATTATGGTGGGAAAAATTTATCCAAAATCGAATTAATTCTTTTGGCATTGATTGTGCTATTTTAATGAATCCAAAAGTTTGGGAAGCAAGTGGACATGTTGCATCTTTTTCTGATCCTTTAATAGATTGTAAAGAATGCAAATCTAGGTTTAGAGCTGATAATTTAATTTCATCGTATTCAAATAATAATGTAAACCCAGATTTATTATCTAAAGATGAAATGTATAAATATATTTTAGAAAATAAAATTCCCTGCCCTGTTTGCAAAAAAAGCAATTTTACTCCTATAAGAGAATTTAATTTGTTATTTCAAACGCATCGTGGTGTTACCAAAGAAAGCCAACAAGATATTTACCTTAGACCTGAAACTGCTCAGGGTCAATATGTTAATTTCTTGAATGTACAACGAACAATGAGAGCAAAACTTCCTTTTGGAATAGGTCAAATTGGTAAAGCTTTTAGGAATGAAATTACTCCCGGCAATTTTACTTTTAGACAAATAGAATTTGAACAAATGGAATATCAATTTTTTTGTCGTGAGGGAGAAGACGAAAAATATTACAAAGAATTTAAACAAATTTCTAAAGATTTTTTTGTATCTTTAGGAATTCCAGAAGATAAATTAAAATTTCATGATCATGATAAATTGGCTTTCTATGCTAAAGCTGCTTGTGATTTGTATTATAAGTTTCCTTTTGGTTGGGATGAAGTTAATGGTATACATAATAGAACCAACTATGATTTAACTAGACATCAACAATATAGTGGCAAAAACTTACAATACTTAGATCCTGTTACCAATGAAAAATTCATTCCTTATGTTATTGAAAATTCATATGGGCTTGATCGTGCTATTTTGGCTGTAATTTGCAATAGCTATGATGTTGAAACACTTCCAGATGGTGATACAAGAGAAATTATGCACATTCTACCAAAATTAGCCCCATACAAAGTTGCAATTTTGCCTTTAGTTAAAAAAGATTTGTCTGAAAAAGCATTACAACTGTACTCTTCTATATCTCAAAAATTTAGAACAGTTTATGATGATACTGGGTCAATTGGCAAAAGATACCGAAGACAAGATCAAATTGGAACACCTTTATGCATAACTATTGATTATGATACATTAAATGATAATAGCGTTACTGTTAGAGATCGAGACTCAATGAAACAAATAAGATTAAATATTGATACTTTAGAAGACTACATTAATAAAATTGTTAAATAATCATGGTTTTACCATGATTTTTTATAATTATTATATTTTTTTTATAACATAATATTATAATTTTTTTTATAATTAAGTAATTTTTGCAATAAAATTTATTTGCTTATATTATAAAGTAAAATTTTTAATCAATTCTTTCTATATCGGCACCCAAACTTTTTAAATCTTCTTCAATTTTATAGTATCCTCTATCAATATGATGTACATTTTCTATTGTTGTATATCCTTCAGCGCACAAGCCGGCTAAAACAAGACCAACTCCACCACGCAAATCAGTTGCATTAACACTTGCTCCATACAATTTTTCAACACCAGTTATTATTGCCGTTCTATCTTTACAAGTAATATTTGCACCCATTTTTATTAATTCTGGAACATGTTTATATCTTGTTTCAAATAAATTTTCAATTATAATACTAGTTCCTTTACTCTTTGTTTGTAACGCTAAAATTTGCGCTTGCATATCTGTTGGAAAACCTGGATAAGGAGATGTTTCAATTTTTGATATAGCTTTGTTTTTACCATCGCATTTAACTGTTAAAATATCATTTTTGATTTTCCATTTATTATTTGTTTGTTTTAATTTTTCAAGAAGAGCTTGATTGTGATCTGGTCGGAAATTATGAATATCTATTTTCCCTCCAGTTATTAAAGTAGCAACTAAATATGTTCCAGCTATAATTCTATCTGGTATTGGAGTGTATTCACATCCATTTAATTTTTCAACACCATTTATTGTAATAACACTTGTTCCTGCTCCTGTTATTTTAGCTCCCATCGAATTTAAAAATTTTATTAAATCAATTATTTCTGGTTCTTTAGCGGCGTTAATAATTTTTGTTTCTCCTTTTGTTAAAACCGCCGCCAAAATTATGTTTTCAGTTGCCCCTACACTCGGAAAATCTAAATTAACAATTCCCCCCTTCATATCTTTACCTTCACAATATATATAACCATGCTTGTCAGTTAATTTAACGTTTAATGCTCGTAACCCTTTAATATGTAAATCTATAGGCCTTGCTCCAATTTCACACCCACCGGGATATGCTACCTTTGCTTTCTTGAATCTTCCCAAAATTGATCCTAAACTGAAAATAGATGATCTTATAACAGATGCTAATTCATGTGGAATATTATATGATTTTAAATTTGAACAATCAATGATTATATCACAGTTATTTTCCATTTCTGCATCTTTTGTTAAATATTTAATATCTGCCCCCAAATTTTTTAAGATTTTTATCATATTTACAACATCAGCATATAATGGACATTTATGTAACACAATTTTATCCTCACATAATATACAACCAGCTAAAATAGGCAAAATAGCATTTTTAGCTGTTGTTATTTCTATACTACCAAATAATTTATTGCCCCCATTAATTAAAAATTTATCCATATTTTCTCCAACAATACATTTTATGTATATAAAATAATATTCGTTAAAGTAGACATTTATTAATATTTTGATATAATATAATTAAAGGAGTATAATATTAAAATGATAAACAAGAAAAATATTTCAAGATTTTTATTATTTGTTTTAATATTCTTTATTTTATCTTTTATTACTATTATTTTTGTTGGATGCACAAAAGAAATAGATTACACTTATCTTGTCAATAAGAATTACATTTCAACAAATACAAATATTTTTACTGATAAACTGGGAATAACTTCACTTAAGCCAAAAACAGATAAAGATTTTAAAATTTTACAATTAACTGATATTCATATAGGATATGGCCCATTTACCACAAAAAAAGATAAAAAAGCTTTAGAAGCTGTGTGTAATTTAATTGAAAACACAAATCCGGATTTAATAATTTTAACTGGTGATGTTGTTTTTCCTGTTAGTATTTTTACTGGCAATAATGATAATCTAGCTGCTTTAAAAGCAGTTGCAAATGTTATAGATAAATATAAAACTCCATGGACAATGTGTTTTGGAAATCATGATGCTGAATCATTTGCAAAATATTCAAAAACAGAACTTTGTGAATATTTAGAAAGCCAATCACTTGATTATTGTATTTTTCAAAGAGGTCCTGATACAATTGATGGAATGGGAAATCAAATAATAAACATCTACAATTTTGATAATTCATATAACTCTTCAATTTTTTTATTTGACAATGGAATGTATTATGGAGAAAGCCAAATAAGTGGTTATCAAGAAATTACGGATTCACAAGTTCAATGGTATTCACAAAACATAGAAAAATTATATAGTCATTTTAATCAAATTCCAATTTCATACGTTTTCTATCATGTACCAGGTTTAGAATATAAATATGCATGGGAAGCATACAAAAACAACGATGAAAATGTTAAATATTTTTTTGGTTATGCTAATGAAAAAAATGAAAAAATTAGCTCTCCCAATAATTTAGGCTCATTTTATGAAACTATGATGAATCTACAAAGCACAAAAGCTATTTTTTGTGGACATGATCATTTTAATGATTTTTCTTTAGAATATTATGGTGTTAGATATACCTATTCAAAATCAATTGACTACACTGCTTATGCTTTTCAAGGTATTGCTAACAAAACTGAACAAAGAGGTGGAACAGTTCTATCATTAAAAGGTGTTAATACCACGCAAAATAATATTTTCGATATATACTCAATAAAATTAACAGATATTAATTAACAGTTTGTTTTATGTTTGACTTAATTAATTAATTTTTGATATATTTAATAATAAACAAAGTATGGAGAAATTATGAATAAAATCATTGTTGTTGTTGGCGGTACTAGTGGAATAGGTAAAAATGTTTCTAATTTATTAAAAAAAGACGGAAATACAGTTATTTGTATCGGACGTAAACCTACAGATCCAACGCAATATAAAGTCGACATAACAATGGAACAAGAAATTGAAAATTTCTTTTCTATAATTAAGGATAAGTACGGAAAAATTGATATTTTAATAAATTCAGCTGGTTATGGAATATCTGGTGCAGCAGAATTAAGCAGTTTTACCGAAGTTAAAAATTTATTTGATGTTAACTATTTTGGTGCATTTAGAATTATAAAGTATGCTTTGCCTATAATGAATAAAAATTCTAAAATAATAAATATAAGCTCTTGTTGCGCTTTATTCCCTTTGCCTTTTAGAATACATTATTGTGCAAGTAAATCAGCATTATCCTCTTTATCTTATGGATTAAGAATGGAGCTTGAAGGAACAGGCATACAAGTTTCAACAATAAATCCTGGTGATGTTATGACTAATTTTATTTATACTAGAAAAAAAGATTTTAGCACAAATTCAAGATATGGCATGCGAGTCGGTAATGCTCAAGTTTTAATTGATAAAAATAATAAAAAAAGAATGTCTGTTGAATATGTTTCAAAAAAAATATTTAATATAATAAATAAAGAAAAAGTTAAAGCAATGTATATTATTGGAACAAAATATAAAATTTTTAACTTTTTCTCTAAATTAATACCAATAAATGTTTTCTTAAAAATAATTAACAAATTTTTTGGCGGCGGAAAAATATATCAATTATAATGGCATAATTTTCAAATTTGGTCCCGATTGTTTAATCAAATATACACCTGAAAAAGAATTAAATCTTTTATTGCTAATAATTTTTTTTACTAAGTTTATATAACCAGGACTAAATCTTACTGAAATACCACAAGAAACACTTATTTCTCTTGGTGTTGACACAATTAAAACATTTATACCATTTGATTTTAACGTGTTTGCAAAAGCTATAGTTTCACTTCTCGCTCTAAAAACAACTAAACCATATTCCATTTTTTATCCCCTTTTTTAACAATTCAATGCATATTATCACTATATTGAATAAGGGGAAAAAAAGTTAATATGATATATTTTGATAATAGTGCAACAACAAGAAAAAAACCAAAATCAGTTATTTCTCAAGTAGTTAATGGGTTAACAAATTACTCTGCTAATCCAGGTAGAAGTGGGCATAAAGCAAGTGTTAACTGTGCTATTGCTGTTAATGAAGTGAGAGAGAATATATGTGAATTTTTTGAAGCAACCTCACCAGAAAACATCATCTTTACATTAAATTGTACTGATGCTTTAAATTTGGCTATTTTGGGAAGTATAAAAAAAGGAGGCCATGTCATAACAACTGCTTTTGAACATAATTCTGTTTTAAGGCCTCTTCATGAACTAAAAAACAAAGGATTAATAGAATTATCTATTGTCGAGCCTAAAAACAAAAATATAATAACTGCAAGTGATATCGAACCTTTAATTAAAGATAACACTTACATGGTTGTAACTGTACACATTTCTAATGTTGATGGAGCTATTACTGATATAAAAGAAATAGGAAAACTTTGTAAACAAAAAAATATTTTATATCTTGTTGACGGAGCTCAGTCTGCCGGCCATGAAAAAATAAGCTTAAAAAGTGATAATATTTCAATGCTGGCTCTTGCAGGACATAAAGGATTATTTGGCCCTCAAGGTGTAGGTGTTCTTGTTTTAAATGATAATGTTAATTTATCTCCAATTAGGTTTGGAGGTACTGGAACTGATTCTATAAAATTATTACAACCTAGTGATCGACCAGAATGTTATGAAAGTGGGACAATTGCTGTGCCAAACATTTTAGGATTAGATGCTGGCTTAAATTTTGTTAAAAAAAATTTTGAGATAATTCAATCAAAAGTTGCTTTTTTATCTAAAACTTTAATCTATGAACTTAAGAAAATTAATTGTATAAAGTTATACACTTCTGAAGAAAATTTGTTTGGTGTTATTGCTTTTAATATTTCGAACATTGATTCAAGCATTGTATCGGAATTCTTAAATGATAAATATTCGATTTGCGTTCGAAGTGGCTTACATTGTGCTCCACTTAAACATAAATATTTATCAACTATTGAACAAGGAATAGTTAGAGTTTCACTCAGCTATTTTAACACCGTTGATGAAATATATACTCTGATATATGCTTTAAAAGATTTTGTTAAAAGCTTTGATATTTGTTAATATTCATTTTTTGTATATTTATTCATGTTTTTATTGTTACAAAAATTCAATAATGCCTGTGATTCGTAAGAAAATTTATTATTATTTTTATCACTTCTTTTTCTTTTAGCAAAATCTATTAATTTATTAATTAATTGATCAAATTCTATTTTATTTTTTTTAAACAAATGAAAAGCTAAAGAACCTGGAATTGAGTTTAATTCATTGAGATAAACTTCATCATGAACTTTATCAACCAGAAAATCTATTCTTACAACACCTGAACAATTAAATATTTTATAAGCATTAACAGCAATATCTTTTATTTTTTGTTCGAGCTCTTTACTAAGCTTTTTTTTATTTTTAACTTTAATCCTATTTCCTTTAATATACTTTTCATCGAAATTTAAAAAACTACTCCAACTTTGAGGATATTCTAAATCAGAAACAGTTTGATAATCATAGTTTCCTACAATAGCACAATTTACTTCAATAGCATCTTCAACACTTTTTTCAACAATAATTCTGTCGTCATATCCACTTGCAATTTCTATCGCATCTTTTAGTTCTTCTATGTTGTTACATTTTGCAATTCCAATACTACTTCCTAAATTTGATGGTTTTACAAAACAACTGTTATTAAATAAATTTAGCTTATCTTTTAAATTTTTTAAAATATTTTTTTCGTTTAAATAATAATCTGATTTATTAAAATAAGCATAATCAGGTGTCTTAATATTATTAGCTTTCAAAATATCTTTCATTATTATCTTATCCATACAAATTGAACAAGATAAGATATCTGAACTTGTATATGGAATATCTGAAAGTTCTAAAAGTCCTTGCAAAGACCCATCTTCTCCATTCAATCCATGACAACAAATAATTGCACAATCTATTTTTAATTTTTTATAAAAATTACATCCAGATATTAAAATCTGGCCACTTGCTGTTTTAAAAGCAACCCTTTTAAAATTTTTTTCATTAAAATTTATATATGTATTAAAATCATTTAATTTTTTACCAAAAAACATTTTTCCATTTCTATAAATATAGATCGGAAAAGCATTATATTTAGTTTTATCTATATTTTTTAATACTTGTAATCCAGTTATAATTGAAATATCATGTTCAGCACTTTTTCCACCAAAAAAAATCAAAATATTTTCTTTTTTCATATATACCTCAAAAATATATATGAAAATTTTGTATTAATGGTTATTTTTATCTAAATTACAACCACAATAA
This sequence comes from uncultured Clostridia bacterium, assembly GCA_944381245.1. GTDB lineage: Bacteria > Bacillota > Clostridia > Christensenellales > UBA1242 > UMGS687. The sequence goes on along the minus strand of CALWKK010000022.1, from coordinate 822 downwards.
TTTTGTCTATATAAATTATAACTTTTTGACAACTCTAATGATCTTAAATATCCATTTTCTTTTTTAAAATCTGCAAGCAATGGTTTTATTCCTAATTTGTTTGATATTTCAATCATAATTTCATTAATCCAATTCGAATTTTTATGTGGGCTTACAGATAATGTTGTTCCAAAGAAATCAAAATTATTTTTTTTTGCGTATTCAGCCGTTTTCTCTATTCTCATTTTATAACATTCTTTACATCTAACACTACCCTCTCCTAATTTTTCTTTTCCAGTTATACAACTAAAAAAAATATTTGGATCATAATCGCCTTCAATAAAATTTATATTGTTATTAAATTTCTCATTGTTTATATTGATAAAATTAATTTGTTCTTTTTTTCTTTTCTCATATTCATTTTTAGGCAAAATATTAGGATTGTAAAAAAACACTGTTATATTAAAATAAGAACTTAATTTTTCTATAACCGAACTTGAGCAAGGAGCACAACAAGAATGCAAAAGCAAATTTTTCTTTTGCTTTAATCCTAAAATTATTTCTTTCATTTTGTCGTTATAATTTATATTCACTATTAATACCCACTGTTATAAAAAAATTTTTTATTGGCTGGGGTGCTAGGATTCGAACCTAGGAATGCGGGAGTCAGAGTCCCGTGCCTTACCACTTGGCGACACCCCAATATATAAAAAGTTTATATGCTTTAAATTAATTTGTCAACAAAATAATTATTTTAATAAAAAAAAACCTATTAGGTTTTTATGGGGTGGAAGATGAGACTCGAACTCACGACCTCTGGTGCCACAAACCAGCGCTCTAACC
>CALWKK010000021.1 GCA_944381245.1 uncultured Clostridia bacterium | reverse complement strand
AAAAATCGCAATGATTGCGATTTATTCATTGCACAATGGACATCTTTTAATCTTGCTGGTTTCATGCAAGAAAGAAAAAATAAACCTTATATCAGTTTTCTGATATGTAAATTATAAAATCTATAGTGTTTTTAATTATAAAACCTTTTTTAGCTTTATATATCAAAAATAGTCTAATGGCTATAAACTGTTAAGAACAAAAAAATGAATCAAATCTTTTAATTCATTTTTTTGATATAATTATTATTACAAATTTTATTTTTGGTCTCTTTCAAGGACTATTTGTTATTTTTTTATTATAAAATTGGTTCATGTTCATATTTTAGTTCTTTAGTTGGATACACTATGTCAAAAAACTTATCCGGGGTAAAAGCAAAAACAGATGTGTTAATATTTGGAATGTCTTGATTTTCTAAGCTTGTACGCACTAGAGTAGGATCGCATATAAATTGTTGTCCATCAAACTCCATTTTTACAACTTCATGTATACCCGTTGGTTCACACCCTTTTTCTGCAATAGTAATGTGTGTACTTGTTATACCTGCTCTTCTAAATAATAAAGCTAATGACGCAGCATCACTAGAGCAGATAGACCTATGTTCGCAAAGACAACGATAGATATCTTTTATTTCCATACGTCAAGAAAAACAATTGTTAAGCGGTAATATGGATAACCCTTTATTAAAAATTTAACAGACAGATTATTAACATCTAAATTCAATATAAAAAGAGTATATTTAAGTGACGTAAACCTCCTTAAGTTGTCCAACTTTTGGGGTGCACCCCATTATCATAGTTTTTTCTTAAAATTTTTTTAAGCTTTTTAATTTTAGGAATTTCGGTTTTGCCTCCTAAAAGTTCATTGAGCGTTGCGCTTAAATTTAAAATTGAGTTTTTCCAGTTTGGTCTAACCATTGTTCCTCCAAATTTATTAAATATTAACATAATATAAAAATAAGTAAAGTTTATTTTTTTAATATTCTTCAAAATTTTATTTTTTTAATTTAAAATCGTGAAATTTTTTCTAAACTAATTTTAAAATTAATAAAAATATAGACAATTAGAAGAATTTTGTTTTGAAAAATTTTAAAGTTAAGGTATTATCCTTTTAGGAGGAAAGGTTTATGAAAAAAATTTTATCTAATATGTGAGTTTTAACAGCTCTGGTGGTTCTTGCTTTGGCAGGCTTGGGACTTTACATTGGTCTTTTGGCAAGGCCTATAAGCTATGGAATGGATTACACATATTCCGAAGTTCTTGGCAGTGATAGCGGAGAAGACGAAGGCAAAACACAAGTTATAACAATTAATTTCAAAAGCGGAAAGCAAGTAACGATGTTTAATAAGTTAGGCGAAGAGAGCGGTTCGATGGATTTTTGGTATGTTCAAAACGGGAACAAAGTTTGGTTAGTTGCTCCGGTTGAAGGATCAATAACAGAGAAAGAGTTTGATCAATCTATTGAAGCACTCAAGGCCAATAAAGAAGAATGGGACGCAATTTGGTCTGACACAAGTGGAGATATTATGCTTTTTTCCATAAATGCTTTTAATCTTTCATTTTTAGGACTAAACGAATATGGAGATGTAGATTTAACCTGCACAGGATCAATTATATTTGCTGCTGTTTGGGGGGTTGTTGAAGTTGCGCTAATAGCAATTGCAGCACTTTCATTAACATTCTATTTAAAAAATAAAAAAGAACAAAAAGTTGGTTCGGAAATCTCAGAAACCGAAGTTAAAGAAGAAAATTAAAAAAAATAAACTCAAAAAGAAAGCAAGTTTAACACAACTTGCTTTTTATTTTTAAAGTTTTATATATTTATTAATTTTGCACATATTAAAAATATGAAAATTGTAAATTTTATTTTTGTTCTTGTTCTTTTTTCTGTTTTAACCTTGTTGATTGTTGGCTGTGGGAAAAACACAGTTAACGTTAATTTAAAGGATAAATGTGAAGCGATTTCTTTGAATCTTGTTGAAACATTTTATGATAAAGAAAGTTTAGAAGAGCCAACGGAAGATAATTTTTTTGTTGAAATTACTTCAAATGAAGAACAAAATCTTTCGGCAATAACAATTAACGATGTTATCTATAAAAAAGATATGAAAGTTAAATTTAGCGTTGGAAACAACAACTTTTTAGAAGAAAATGTTTGGAAACTTGAAAAAAATAAATTGTTCGTTGCCCTTCCAACGCTTTATACTGAAGCGCGTGGGGGAATTACAAAAATTGAAGCCGGAACAAAAATCTATATGGTTCGTGTTTTTGACAATTTTGGGAGCATAACTGTTGGGGAAGTTGGTGCATATGGAATTATTGAAGGTTCAAATGCTGAGAAAACAACAGATTCTTCTGGGAAGCTTGTTGTTTCCCACACAAGGGAAAGCGGAAAAAGTTTTGTTGGATGGGAGCTTTTAAAAGAAGGCGAGCCAATTGAAGAGGGAAAAATAATTTACACCAAAAAACTTTATGAAAAAGAAAAATTAATTTCATATGGGATTGATATGACTGTTGATGTAAAAGAAAATGGATATTCCTCTGGTCTATTTAATTATTATGAAAATGGACCTATAACAACGCCATTAAACAGGGAAGTGGATTATACACTAGCTATACCTAATTATGGAAAAATAAATTTTATTGTTAATTTTATCGAAAAAAAGTAATATTTAATTAGAAATAATTAAATTGCTAAATTATTTTTAGATTCTTCGTTTTTATTATTAACTTGACTTAACAATTCATTATAAACATCAAAGTATTCTTGTGCAGTTATTTTCCAATCTTTTGGTATTTTCTTTAATGCTTGTTGTCCGACAGTTTCGATTATTGATGGATTTAATAATAATTCATATATTTTATCTGCATATTTATTAATATTATTATCAACAATGAAACCTGAAATTTCATTTTCAATTCTTTCACAGCATGCTGTTCCTATCAATGTCAAAGTTGGTGTTTTTTCTGAAGCGGCTTCAATAACAACCAAACCGTCTGTATCAAAAAATGAAGGAAAAAGAAATAATTTTGAAAAATGATAAAATGTTTTTAATTTTTGTTTATCTTTTATTACACCCGTAAATATTACGAAATTTTCTAGCTTTAACAATTTAACATTATTTTTGAAATAATTTATATCTGGACCCTCTCCTACAAAAACCATTTTAAAATTTTTGGTTTTCTCTTTTAATATATTTAAAGAATCTAAAATAAATTGTAGATTTTTGTATTTTATGATATGGCCAACATATAATAAGATATTATCAGATGATTTTAATCCATATTCATTAATAATTTTTTCATCATATTCGAGAATCTCATTTTTTTCGAAAGTTAAACCGTTTTTTATTATTTCACAATCACCTTTGTATCCATATGTTTTTAGTTCTTCTTTCATTATATTTGAAACAGTAAAAACTTTTGACACGTCATTCATTTTCTTCACCATGTCTTTAATTAAAGCATTAACAATTAATTTAGATTTAATACTATGTGAAAAGGCCGTTTTAAATTTTGTATGTATAGTCATGATTACAGGTAAATTATGTTTTTTTGCGTATTTAATAGCATAGCTTGTCATTGGAGATATTGATTGACAATGAATTATATCAGGTTTAAATTTGTCCAAATCAAGTTTAAATTTTTTTGATAGATTTGGGAAAGCAAAATAGTCACTTTTAGTTAATCGAATACTTTTTGCTCTTAAAACTTTAAAAGGAAAAGAATCTTTTATTTTTTTTGTATACATAGGACAACAAACCATAACTTCATTGTTAATGTTGTTAACTAAAGCTTCAGCAAGCCCTAATACTGCTTTTTCTGTTCCACCAACACCAGGAAGAAAACTATCTGTAAAAATCGCTATTCTCATTTATGTTTTCCTTTCTTTTATAATATTTAAATATTCTTTATATGCATCATTTATTACGTCATCCCAATTTTTATATAAATTTTTAAAAGCTTTTTCACCTATTTCATTTCTATAATCTTGATTATTAAATAATTCAATTATCTTTTCTGCGAATGCTTTTATGTTATTTTCAACTATAAATCCATCTAAATTATTTGTAACTGTTCCGGCTGTTACAGCTCCTTCTAAAAAAATAGTTGGTGTTTTTTGGCTTGAGGCTTCTATTTGTACTAGAGAACTGGCATCATAAAGTGATGGAAATAAAAAAATATAGGCTCTGGCGTAAAGTCCACATATTATATTCCTATCAGTTATTCTGCCGCAAACTTTAATTTCATTTTCTAAATTTAATTCGTTTATAAAATTGGTTAATATTTTTTGGTCTTGTCCACTACCAACAAATAACATCTTAAAATTATATCCTTGATCTTTAACTAATTTAAGCGCTTCAACTATAAATAAAATATTCTTTAATATTGTTAGCCTACCAATAAAAAGTAGCACTTTTTCATCATTTTTTATTTTAAACATTGAATTTATTTTTTTATTAGATTCATCAATGTTTTTTATAGGAAATAAATCAGTTCCATTATTTACTATTTTTGCTTCTTTTTTGTAACCGTATTTTTGAAATACACTCGCAATATTTTTGTTTACTGCCCAACATATGTCAGCCTTTTCAAATACTTTAATTATTTTATTTAATAATATTTTTGTCAAAAATTTACTTTTTGTTGCTCTATAAAAATCTCTTTCAAATTGACTGTGGAATGTTGCGATAACAGGAATTTTATGTTTTCTTCCATAATTAACTGCCATTTTGCCTATTGAAAAAGGTGAATGAATGTGTATTATATCTAATTTCGCATTCTTTATTTCTTTCTTAAAATTTCTGTCTAGTTTTGGAAGAGGAAGGCGATAATCTAAGTTTAAAAACTTTGAGCTTTTACAAAGCACAATTTTATAAGGAAATTTAGATATATCGTAATTTTTGTCAACTCTAGGAGAAAATACAGTTACATTTGCAATTTTGCTTAATCTTTTTGCATAATTATCAACAACATTAATTACTCCGTCAACCATTGGAAACCAAGTGTCTATAAATAATCCTATATTAATTTTCTTATTATCCATTGTTACAACCTATTTAATTTTTTTTAAGTGTATCATACTTATTTGATTTTATCAAGTTTATTTATAAAATATTTGACTATTTATTGCATTGTAATTATAATAGTTCATGTATTACTATTCAGGAGAATCATAATGTTAGATAAAAAATACAATTTTCAAGAATGTGAAAAAAAATGGCAAAATTACTGGGCAGACCAGTCAATATATAAATTTAATCCAAATTCTGATAAAAAAATTTTTTCAATTGATACGCCGCCTCCTACAGTTAGTGGGAAAATTCACATAGGTCATGTTTTTTCTTATAGTCAAGCTGAGTTTGTTGCAAGATTTAAAAGAATGATGGGCTATAATGTTTTTTATTCATTTGGATTTGATGATAATGGATTGCCAACCGAAAGATTAGTTGAAAAAGAATATGGTATCAAAGCACATGAAATTTCAAGAGAGGAATTTAGGGAAAAGTGCATTGAAGTTGCACAAAAATATGAAAAAAATTTTAAAGATATTTTTCAATCATTAGGTAATAGTGCTGATTTTTCTTTGTGTTATTCAACAGTCAGTCCGGAAGTTCAAAAACTATCTCAAAAATCTTTTTTAGATTTGGTAAGAAGTGGAGAAGCTTATTATGCAGAAAAACCAGCAATATGGTGTCCTGAATGCAGAATTTCTATTGCACAAGCTGAATTAGAAAACAAAGATATTTCTAGTAATTTTAATTATTTAAAATTTTATATAAAAAATTCTAATGAATATATTGAAATTGCAACAACAAGACCTGAATTATTATGTGCGTGTGTTTGTTTATTTGTTAATCCTGATGATGATAGATATAAAAAGTTTGTGAATAAAGATGTTATAGTGCCATTATATAACTTTGAAGTTAAAGTTTTAACTGATGAAAAGGCTGATATAAACAAAGGAACAGGTGCAGTTATGTGTTGCACTTATGGTGATGAAACTGATCTTTACTGGCAAGAAAAGTATAATTTACCAAGAAAAGTTGCAATTGATGATACGGGAAGAATGACAGAATTAGCTTTAAAATATCAGGGAATGAAAACAAAGGCAGCAAGAGATAGTATAATTGAAGATTTACGCAATCAAGATTTGTTAATAAAACAAGAACCAATTATTCATTCTGTTTCTACTCATGAAAGATGTGGAACTCCTATGGAGATTAACATAAAAAAACAATGGTTTATAAAACTTGTTGATAATAAAAACATATTTTTAAAAAGAGCTGATGAAATCAATTGGTATCCAGATTTTATGAAAAGTAGATACATTAATTGGGTTGAAAATGTTGACAAAGACTGGTGTATTTCAAGGCAAAGATATTTTGGTGTTCCTATTCCTGTTTGGTATTGTGCTAAATGTGGAAATATAATTTTACCAGATGATGATGAATTGCCAATTAATCCATTGATACAAAAATGTAACAAAAAATGTCAATGTGGATCGGATGATTTAATACCAGAAACTGATGTTTTTGACACATGGCAAACATCTTCAATAACACCTTTAATTAATTGCAGATGGCAAAATGACAAAGATTTTTGTAATAAAATGATGCCAATGAGCTTAAGGCCTAATGCGCATGATATTATTAGAACTTGGGATTTTTATACTATTGCAAAAAACCATTATCATATGAACTGTATTCCATGGCAAAATCTTATGATTTCAGGATTTGTTATGGCAGACAAAAATGAAAAAATCAGCAAAAGTAAATCTAATTCAAAAATGTCAACAGAAAATTTAATACAAGAGAAATCTGCTGATGTTACAAGATATTGGGCGGCAACGGGTAGTTTAGGTAAAGACATAATTTTTTCTGATGAAGAATTTAAAAATGGGCAAAAACTTATCAATAAAATTTGGAATGCTTCTAAATTTACATTAACTTTATTAGAAAATTATGAATCAAAAGAAAACAAAGATTTATTATTAATAGATAAATGGATTATTGCAAAGTATAATGAAATGCACAAAAAATTCGTCGATTATTTTGAAAAATACGAAATTGGATTAGCAATGAGAGAAATTGAAAAGTTTTTCTGGAATTTTTGTGATAATTATATTGAAATTGTTAAAAGGAGATTGTATAATCCAGATATTTATGGAGAAAAAGCAACTGAAAGCGCACAGTTTGCAATTTATAATGTTTTGCTAGGAATATTAAAACATTTTGCTATTTATTTGCCTCACATAACAGAAGAAGTGTATCAATCATATTTTAAAAATTTCGAGAAAGTTTCTTCAATACATTTATGTGAATTATCAACTATAAATATAGAATTGAATCCAAAAGATGTTAAAATAGGAGAAGAATTAATAGAAATAATCACAAAAGTTAGATCATATAAATCAGAAAATAATTATTCATTAAAAGAAGAAATTTCAAAGTTAATAATTTCAGGTTATGATCCTGATATAAAGCTAACTGAAAGTGATTTAAAAGATGTTACTTCAGCATGTGAAATTGAATATGTAAATGGAGAAAAATCAATAAAAATTATAAAATAAAGGAAAGTTTGATGAAAGATCATGTAACACCAAATTTATTAAAATTAGCTCGATTATTTAAAAAAAAAGGCGAGCTTTATATTGTCGGGGGATATGTCAGAAATGCTTTATTAGGTATTTATGAAACTGATATTGATTTAGCAAGTAGATTAACAAATGAAGAAATAAAGGAGATCTTATCCGATACAAAATATGAAGTTAAAGAAAATTCTAAAAAGTTAGGAACATTAACTATTTCACTAGGTGAAGAAAAATGGGAACATGCAACATTTAGAAAAGAAGAATATAGAGAGGGAGGAGAACACACACCAATAAAAATTACTTTTATTGATGATATAAGAGAAGATGCAAAAAGACGGGATTTTACTATAAACTGTGTATATTACAATATTTTAAAAGATGAATATATAGATTTTTACGGTGGAATAGAAGACATAAAAAAAAGAATTATTAGAACAATTGAAACGCCAAAATACGTTTTTTCTTCTGATGGATTAAGAATTTTAAGAATGGCTAGATTAGCTAGCGAATTAAATTTTAAAATAAGTTCAGACACTTTATTAATGGCTTATAATATGAGAGAAAATGTTGGAGATATAAGTAGTGCTAGAAAATTCGAAGAACTAATTTTAATTTTAAACTCTCCTAGAAGATACAAAATAAGTAAGACTAATTCATACATGATCGGATTAAAGGTTTACAATTCTTTAAAGTTGTGGAAATACTACAACTGTCCTGTTTTGAAAGTTTGGTATTATTTGGTAAAAAAAGTTAATTCAGAGGCAAGATTATATGCGTTATTAATTGATATAATTTCAACTTCTAAATTAATTTCAGATAATGATGAACTTGTTAGTCAAATATTAGGTAGATATGGATTAAATATATCTGAAAATAAAATATCTAAATACAATCATATAATAAAAGCATATTTTGATGCTTTAAATAAAATGGAAAACAAAGAATTTTTTATCAAATATTATGATGATTTTAAATTAATTTCTGAATTACTTAAATGCAAATCTAAGAGTATTTATAATAAATATAATTTTTTTTATAATTACTTAAATAATAATAAAGTACCGATAAGACTTAAAGACTTAAAATTAAGTGGAGCAGATATAAAACAAAATTATCCAAAAATAAAAGAAAAATATTATAATTTAATTTTAACAGAGTTGTTAAGTCGTGTTTTTGATGGTTCTATTAAAAATGAAAAAGAAACGCTTTTAAAAGAAGTTGCAAAAGTTAAAGTTTAAAAAAAAGAGCAATGCTCTTTTTTTATTCAATATTTTCTTCATCAATGTTTAATTCTTCATTTGCATATTGTAATTCTGTGTCTGTTAAATCAAGATTTTTTTCTTTTTGTGGGTCATTATCAACATGTATAGTTGTTGCAACACTAACTATTTTTGCATCTGATTTTAGTTTCATAACCTTAACACCAAGGGAGCTTCTCCCAACCATTCTAATATCTGAAGCTGCCATTCTAATAATAACGCCATTGTCGGAAATTAACATCAAGTCCTCATCTTCGTTTATTTGTTTTAATGCAACCAAATTTCCAGTTTTTTCATTAAAATTTCCAGCCTTTATTCCTTTTCCACCACGAGATTGAATTCTATAGTCATTTATGTTGGAACGTTTACCAAATCCGTTTTCTGTTATGGTTATAAACTCAGAATCATTGTTTATCACACACATATCAACAACAAAATCATCTTTATCAAGCTTAATTGATCTAACACCTTGAGAGTTTCTTCCCATTTCTCTAACATTATTTTCTTTAAAACGTATACATTTTCCCTTGTTAGATGCTACAAGTATTTCGTTATCTCCGTTTGTTAATCCAACTCCTATTAATTTGTCTCCTTCGGTTAATTTTATTGCGATTTTTCCAGTTTTTAAAATATGCGCAAATTCCGACAAATTTGTCTTTTTTATTAATCCATTTCTTGTTGCTAAAATAAGATTTCCTGATTGGCCTTTTTCAAAAGAAATTAAAGCTTGCACCTTTTCTTCTGGCATTAATGGTATTAAATTGAGAACAGCTCTTCCTTTTGCTTGTCTTTGTGCTTCAGGAACCATGTAAGCCCTTATGGAATATACTTTGCCTAAATTTGTGAAGAACAATAAATCGCTATGAGTGTTTGTTATGACTATTTTTTCAACAAAATCTTGTTCTTTTGTTTTGTGCGCAGATATACCCACTCCACCACGTCTTTGTGCATGATATTCACTAACACTCATTCTTTTTACATATCCGTCATGAGTTAATGATATAACAACGTCTTCTTTTTCTATTAAATCTTCATTGTCAATGTTACCTAAATCAATATTAATTTCCGTTTTTCTAGCATAACCGAATTCATTTTTAACATTTTCTAAATAATCATATATAATTTGAGAAACTCTTTGTGGATTTGATAAAATATCATTTAAATCAATAATTAAATTTTCTAATTCAATTAATTCTTCATTAAGTTTATTAACTTCCAAGCTTGTTAATCTTGATAGTTTCATGTCTAATATTGCAGTTGCTTGTTTTTCAGTTAACAAAAATTTTTCAATTAATTTTATCATTGCGTCTTGTTTGTCTTCTGATGATTTTATAATTGAAACTACTTCATCTATATTTGCTAATGCTATGACTAGACCTTTAACTATATGTTCTCTTTCAAGTGCTTTATTTAAGTCGAATTGCGTTTTTCTTGTTAAGACATCTTTTTGATGCTCTAAATAATAATATAGAATTTGTTTTATATTTAATATTTTTGGTGTCCCATCAACCAAAGCAAGTAATATAATTCCACCACTAACTTGAAGTTGGGTATGCTTATAAAGCATATTTAAAACAACTTGTGCGTTTGCATCACGTTTTAAATCAATAACAATTCTCATGCCGTCTCTATCTGATTCTTCTTTTATATCCGAAATACCTTCAATCTTTTTGTTTTTAACAAGTTCTGACATTTGAATTATTAATCTCGCTTTATTAACTTGGTAGGGTAGCTCTGTTATAATAATTTTTTGTTTTCCATTTTCTGATATTTCTATTTCTGCTTTACCTCTAACAACAATGCCACCTTTTCCTGTTTTATATGCGTGCTTAATTGCTGATCGACCCATTATTATTCCACCAGTAGGATAATCTGGAGCTGGGATTAACTTGATTAATTCGTCTATTTCTATATCAGGATTTTTTATTAAAGCTTGAACTCCATTTATAACCTCCGTTAAATTATGAGGAGGAATATTTGTTGCCATTCCAACTGCAATTCCGTCTGCACCGTTAACTAATAAATTAGGAAATTTTGCTGGTAAGACAACTGGTTGCATTAATGTATCATCAAAATTAGGATAAAAATCAACTGTGTTTTTATCAATATCTTCAAGCATTAAGCTTGCAATTTTGGATAATCTAGCTTCTGTATACCTCATTGCAGCTGCACTATCGCCGTCAACAGAACCAAAATTACCATGTCCATCGACAAGAGGACAACCTATTGAAAAATCTTGGGCTAATCTAACTAATGCATCATAAACTGAGCTGTCGCCGTGTGGATGATATTTACCCATACAATCCCCAACAATACGAGCACATTTTCTAAAAGGCTTATCTGAAAAAAGCCCCATTTCACCCATTGAAAATAAAATTCTTCTGTGTACGGGTTTTAGCCCATCTCGTACATCAGGTATTGCT
>CALWKK010000020.1 GCA_944381245.1 uncultured Clostridia bacterium | reverse complement strand
GAAATTTTATTTCTATATCTAAAAGAAATTATGGATTATATGTAAGATTATTAAAAGTAGAAGATACTCAAAATATATTAGATTATGCTTATCAAACAAGAACAGAACCTTTATGTATGATATATAAAATATCTAACGGAAATGATATAGAAACTATTATTCCTTATATTATAAAGAGTTATAATATTAGTAAGTGTGTTGCTATCTATGTTAAATATGAATTGAATAAACTATATTTAATGGAAATTTAAATACTTTTTTTTATTATGTCTTTTTTTATTAGTTAAATCAATCTAAAGTGTACAATTATGTTTCTTAAGATTTAAAATGTGTATTTTTATAAGAAAATGTGCAATTTTTAGTTTTTTAAAAAGAAAATAATATAACTTTATAAAAGAAAAAATCACAGTTGAACATAAAAGAGTACTTTTTCTTTTTAATATTTACTGTCATAATTAATAATAAAATCAAATAAATGAGAATATTTAAGTCATTATTATATATTTGTTTTTCCACATAAATCATTTAGTGATATTTTAAATCTTTTTGAAAATTCATATAAATTGTGATATACAAGTAAGATTTTTTTCATATCTAGTAATGCATTCCTGAGTAACCCCAAGCAAACTAGCAATGCTTTCTTGAGATAATTATTTTTAATTATAATTTTTCTGATATTATTTCCAAGTTTTTGTAAATTAATTTTTTATTTAGAATTTTTAAATAAACTAGTGGAAATTTATTAAAAGTGTTTAATTGAATTGAAAACTAATAAATCTTTTTTTTATAAGAGAGTATAAATTTAAAAATGATAAATGTGAATCAGAACTTATAAATAATACTTACAAATGAATAAAAATATGAAAAATTCAATAAAAAATATATATGGTAAATAGTTATTCTCGAATTTATATTAATAGAAATAAAACTTTTGATTTTTATGGAAAATAATGATAAAATAAGTTGCAATTATTATTAAAATTATATTTTATTTACCAAGGTTTAGAGGAAGTTGAACTTGTTTTTGTTCCCTCTTTGATATTTGTATGGTAAACTATTTATAACAGGAAGTGAATAAAATGAATATTAAATTAGAAAAAATTACAAAAGATGAAAAACATAAATTGGAAAATTTATTACAATTATATTTACATGATTTAAGTATGTATTTTCCTATTACTTTTGATTCATTAAAGTGTGAATATATATAGATGATTTAGATAAGTATTTTGATTACAATTATGCTTATTTCATCAAAAATGAGAAAGAAGTATTAGGTTTTATATTAGTTGATGATAATAAAAATTGTAATTATGAAATAAGTGAAATGTTTGTTTTGAACAATTATAAAGGAAAAAATATTGGCGAAAAGGCGGTATCAAAAATATTTGATATGTATAAAGGCAATTGGACTATTAAATCAGTACCTTCATCACCTAAGGCAGAGAATTTTTGGACTATAAAACAATAAATAATTATACTAGCGGAAATTTTAGAATTGAACATACTGGTAAATATGCTAGAGCAGAATTATACTTTTCGAATAATTAAAATTTAATAAGTACAAATCATAGAGAAAAAATTTTATTATTTAATCTCTTCATTAATAGAAATTTTCTAAATTGTGTAAAAACTAAGAAAACAGGAATATAATGTAAAATGAATTATATAATAGAATCTTATTAAATTTAGTTTTAGTAAATACATAGTATAAAAAAATTTTTGTTTAGTATTATGAAAAAATTTTTAATAATTTTAGATTCGGAGTTGAAGTATGGATAATATAAATAAAAATTATAAAATGGAAATCAAAAGTCTTAATACTGAAATAGATGAATTATTGTATGATTTGAATAATGATATTTATTATGATAATAATTTAAAAGTATCAAGAATATTAATTAGTAGTCATAGAGAATTATCAATTAAATTATCAAATTTAAAATATTCGCTATTGCATGATTATTTGAGCGGTAATATTTCTAAAAAAAAATATAAAAAAAATATAAGCGAAATAAAAATGATATTATACAAATCAAACCAAGAAACGCCCATCTTATTAAAAAAAGTAGATAATAATATAAAAGATAATTATGTAACATATTTAAATGAAAATATGAATAGATATGATAATCATGAATTATATATATTTTTTGAAAAAATAAATATATTGTTATTTGTAAGAAAGCATATATTGTTTATTAATATTAATAATATTTATAGGTATTGGGACACATTAGACTTTGAAAAGAAAGAAAAAATATATTTAAAATTAGAAGAAAAAATAGATAAAAGATATAATAATTTATTAAAGATTATTAATCCAATAATAGAATATAATATAGAACATTATAAAAGTATTATTAATGAATATCCATTTTATTACATTAAAATTTTTCAAGAATTTATATTCAAAAAAAATTTTATAAAAGAGTTTATAAACTATAAGCGTTCTATATTAGAAAAAGAAAAATTATTACCACTAGAAATATATTCAAATGAATATATAAGTAATTATACTTTTAATATAAATGATATATATTTTTCGTTAGAAATTTTAGGTAAAGAAGTTGTTAATTTGGTCCACAAACAAATCGATAATAATTTATTTTATACCAACCTAAGTTCAAAAGGTATTTCAATTAATGATTTTAGTGGAAATACAATTATTTTGTTAGAAAAAAGTTACAGTCTGGAAAATGCTTTTGTGTTATCACATGAATTAGGTCACTGTTTATATAACTATTATTCAGACGAAAAATTTATTACTAATAATGCTATTTTGTTTTCAGAAATATCTGCTATAGTAAATGAATTATTTTTATATGATTATTTAATAAAAAATGATAAAGTAAATGGCACATATTTTATTGATAGTATTATGAAAATAATTACAAATGGGGTTATAGAATACGAACTTATACAAAAATTAAATTATGAAAACCTTAATTTTGATATTATAAAAGAAAAATATGTGTTAATTTTAAAAAAATTATATGGCAATAATGTCATTACAAATGATAATATTGATATTCTTATTGATAAACATATTGATAATGGTAATTATATTTTAAAATATTTAGTTGCTTTAATAGTTTCAATAAATGTTTATAACAAAATAAAAAATAATAGTACATATTTAAACAAATATAGAAAATTCTTAAAGTATTCATCAAAAAAGTCTATTTCAAAAGTATTTAAAGAATTAAATATTGACTTGTCTAAATCAGAAACATATTTAGTTGTTTTAAAATATATTGAAAATTTAAAAAATGCAGATAACGTTACTTAAATATGTAAAATAACTGATAAATTATATTGAAACTATTGACAAAATATGGAAAAAAAGTTACAATCAAAAAGCGAGGAGGAGCTAATATGATGAAATTTATCAAATCTTTATTTTCTAAGAAATTAGATAAAAATGATTTAGAATTATTGGCTATTTGTGAAACACATAGATCATAATCTAAATTGTGATTAAGACTGTATCAAATAGCGATACGGTCTTTTTATTTGAAATAGTATTATTTGTTAATGGGAGGTAATAGTCAAATGAATATTATTGATTTAAAAGATGCTACAACAATATCAGGTGGAAAAGCATCGGGTTTAGCATTATTAAATAGAATGGAAGTTCCTGTTCCTAGTGGTTTTGTTATTAATGATACATTAAATTTGTCTTTTGATAATGATGAATTAGAAATTTTAAAAAGTTTTTTAAGTAAATTGGATCCAAAAAAGAAATTAGCAATAAGATCATCTGCTTGTGCTGAAGATGGTAGTGAAAAGTCATTTGCTGGAATTTTTGAAACAAAATTAAATGTAGAAAATAATCCTTTGTCAGTTTTGAATGCTATAAAAGAAGTAAATTTAAGTGCTACTACAGATGTTGTAAGTGCTTATTCTGGCGGGCAAAAGCAAATAATGAATATTGTAATTCAAGAAATGGTTGATCCACAATTAGCTGGTGTGTTATTTACGGATGCAATAGATATAAATGGAAATGACGTTGTACTATTTGAATGTGTAAATGGACTTGCCGATAAACTTGTTAGTGGGGCAGCTAATCCTGCTCAAATTATAGCTCAAACTAAAGAAAATAAAATAAGTCATGATTCGTTAAGAACTCAAGGAGCTTTGATGGATTTAACAAGATTATCAAATATTTTTCCTTTAGTTAATAAGATTAAATCATTAAGTAAAATTCCTCTTGATATTGAATGGTGTATTGATAAAGAAGGTAATCCATATTTTGTACAAGCAAGACCAATTACTTCGACTGTATTTATAAATAAACCAACAGAAAATTCTGGTATAGTTGCTTCAAGAGGATATGCAGAAGGTACAACGTTTGTTATTGATGAAAACAAAAGTGATGATGAAATAAAAAAAGCTATAGATGAATTTCCAGAAGGAGCAATTTTAGTAGCAGGAATAACAGAAACATTATATATGCCAGCCATAAGGAAAGCAAAAGGTATTATAACTGAGGAAGGTTCAGCATTATCTCATGCAGCAATCGTTTCGAGAGAATTAGGTATTCCATGTATTGCAGGTTACAAAGGAGCAATTAGCTCTTTTCCTACAGGTACTCAGATTGTGTTAGATGCATCAAATGGTAAAGTTATTGCAAATGGAAAAGTTGATTCACTTAATACAAAAAAAGGATTTGAATTTGGTGAATTATATTGCTTTGATAATGCACATAATGTTAATTTTGGGAATTTTGATGTTTATTTTGAATCAACTTTTGGGGGATTAATGTTACACATGGATAGTGATGATGCTACATCTCAAAATATGGAAATTGTAGAAAAATATGCGAGAAAGGTTTATGGTAGTTCTCCTGAACAACATTTTGATGATAAATATTTATGGTATAAAGAAATAGAAAGATTTGAAAAACTCCCTTTTTATAAAAACATGACTGAAGAAATGTTAGAAATTGTTAAAACAAAAGATAACAAAAGATTGAATGAATTTTATACTAATTCTTTATTGATGCTAACAGAATTAGTACAATATAAGAATGCTTATGCTACAGATGTAGAAAAATTAGTAATTAACGAGATTGGTGCAGCAGTTAATTTGATTTTAGATGCAATGCTACCATTAGGATATGCATTGAGACAAAGTTACTTTGATTCTATTGGTATTCTTGATTTATATAATTTGAGTTTTAATGACTTGTTTATTAAAGATGATTTTAACATTAATAATGGTGAAATATTAAAAATTAAAAGCTTTTTAGATAATGTTTCAGTTAATAGAAATGAAGTTTATGAAAAGATTTGTAACATTGGTGCAACATACCCTGAATATTTTGAGGAAAGAGAAGAAATTTTAAAAAATGCTCACTTTTCAAATATAGAAGAACTTTATTCTTTTATTGAAAATGAAGAATTATTTAGAATATCTAAAATTATGAAATCATTTTTTTAAAAAAAAAAAATGACGAAGCAATTGAGTTACACAAAAAAGTTAATTAAGTAGTGGATAAAAAATGGAAAAATATATTTTTGATGATAATACCAAGATAATTTTCATAAAGGATAATTTTATATTAGTTCAAAACAACAAATTTAAGACTAAGGAAAAATTAG
The DNA here is from genome assembly GCA_944381245.1 of uncultured Clostridia bacterium. Lineage (GTDB taxonomy): Bacteria > Bacillota > Clostridia > Christensenellales > UBA1242 > UMGS687. The sequence goes on along the minus strand of CALWKK010000020.1, from coordinate 6,255 downwards.
ATAGTAGTTTTTACAAAAATTTATTAATGTTTCAAGCAAGTAATAAAATAATCACTTCGCCATCTGACATATTTTCAGATAGTGAAATAAAATTTTTGAAAAAAAATAAAATAATAAAAGAATTAAGCAAAATATTAGAAAAATATTTAAATACTAAATATGAAAAATATCAATTGTATTTAGAAAATACTATATTAAACTCAAAAAGCATTGATTATATAAAAAATAATAGTTTAAAAAGAATACTCTTTGTTGGTGCGGGTGGTATATGCACTGGAATAATAGATTATTTGGTATCAGTTGGCTGTAATAATTTTGGATTTATAGATTTTGATTTTGTTGATATTACAAATTTTAATAGGCAATTTAAATATAATGAGAATGATGCTGGTAATTTAAAAGTTGATGCTCTAAAAAAAAATTTAGATCATCAATATAAAAATTTAATAATTTCAACTTTTAATAAAAAAATCACTTCAAGCGGTGATTTAAATGTAATAATTGATAAATATAAGCCTGATTTCATAATTTGTGCTGCAGATACTCCAATTTTTCAAATACAAAAATTTATTGTTGAATCGTGTGAAAAATATAATATACCATGTATATTTGGAGGAGTTGGACAAAATAACGGAAGCATAGGTCCTTTGTTATATTCAAAAAATGGAAGAAAAAAATATTTAGATAAAATAAACAATATTTTAAAGTCAGTGGAAGCAATTTTTCCGTGTAAAGGTTCATATGGTGTAACAAATTCTTTAGTTGCTAATTATATGGCAAAAGATATTATAAATTTTATGATGGATAATAAAAAGGACATTATTTCTTTAAATAAAGAATGTGAAATAAGTTTTAACAGGTGTGAGATATATGAAAAATCAAAATATTGAACAATTTTTAGAAAAATATAATGACTATAAAATTCCAATCATGTTCTATGATTTAAGTCAATTAGAATATAACATTAAGAATGTGATAGAATTTGAAAAAAAATATAATGTAAAATTTTTATTTCCTGTAAAGTCTTTTCCACATGAAAAAATTATTAAAATATTTGCAAAATACAATTTTGGATATGATGTTGCTAATAACAATGAATACAGTTTTATAAAAGAATATATAAAAGATAATTTTGTCTCATTTAATGGAATTAATTATAATATTGAAAAAGTAGACACTAAAAATGTTATTTATTATTTAAATAGTCTTAGTGCTACTGCAAAAATTGAAAAATTTAATGGACTACGAATTAATCCTTCAATTCGACATAAGAGTTTTAGTAAATTTGGAATTACTATTGAAGAATTAAAAAAAATACATAATAATTATAATAATATAGAATCTATTAGCTTTCATTTTTATGAAGATAACAAATATAAAAAGCAAAAAATAATATGTCAATTATACAGAAAGGTTAAAAAGAATTTTCCAAATTTAAAATATATAAATATTGGTGGAAATTGGGATGTTTTAGATAAAAAAAAGCTAGAAGAAAATTTAATTTATTTCAGAAAAAACATTGATAATAATATAAAAATATTTTTAGAAATTGGGGAAAATTGGTTTGAAAATTGTGGATATTTATTTACAAAAATTGTTGCATATAATAATGTCACAAATAAAAAAATATATTATGTTGATGCAGTTAAAGAAAGCATCGCTAAATGGTCTGTTTTAAAACCTTTGAATTTGAATTTAAAACATGAGGATGGTTTAATATACATTATAGCTGGAAGTAGTTGTTATGAGAAAGATGTTTTTTATGTTTCGCAAAATAGAATTGATTTGAATATTGGGGATGTAGTTGTCTTTAAAGGATTAAATGGATATTCTTATGCTTGGAATAAGGAATTTAATGGTTAAAAAAAACCAGAGGTAATTTTTTATGAATGATATTAAAAAGAATGAAATTAAATATTTAGAAAAAAAATATAAGATAAATATTTCAAAGACTCTTTCTTTAGAAGAATATTCAAAAATAAAGAGAAATTTATTTGTTTATGAATTGATAAATAAAAATTTAACAGTAACAAACAATCATTGCAAACCCAATATCATTAATTATAATAATAAAAAAATCAGTTATAGTTATTCATATTTAAGATTTGACAGTAATATAGTTTATTCGAATTTTGCAAAAGATTTTTATAATATTAGATCTAATATTAAAGAAAAAACTTTTTTTACTAATTGTGGTATGAGTGCTATATCTGCTTTATTATTGTCGTTACAAAAAGTAATACAAAATCTAGAAATTGTCTTTCTAGATAGCGATATTTATTTTGAAACATATGATTTTTATAATAAATATATTTTAAAGAAAGATTTAAATGAAGAGTCAAATATTAAGATAATTTATTTAGATTCAATATGTAAAAATTTAAATTTTAAAAATTATGAAGAAATAATTTTAGGTAAAAATAAACCTTTTGCAATAATTTTTGACACTACATGTTTTGATTCAAAAGAAATTCAAAGCTTTATTAATAAACTTGTTTCTAAAAATATATTTTGTATTTTTGTGCGAAGCCATACTAAGTTAGATATGTTGGCTACAGAAATAACAAGTTTGGGATCATTAAGCTTCGTTATTCCTACTGATATAAAACCAGAAAAATTTAAAGTTATCAAAGAAATTATATCCAATTTTTATTATTTATTAGGTAAATTTGGCGTATTATGTACTCCAGATAAATTTCCAGAATTTATTTTCGATAAAGATTTTAAAATAATAAATTATCATAGAATCAGCAATTTACAAAAAAATAATATTAACTTATATAATGAAATAAAAGATTTAAAAACAGGATCATCTATTTTACCTACACATAAAAAATTTGTTTTATTTATTACTAATAATTCTATAAGTTCAGACGAACAACGTATTATTATTGAAAATAAAATTAAACGATTTGTAAAAAATCTTGATAACATTAATTCTGCGTGCAGTTTTGGCTTTGATTATGTAGCAATTGATTCTTATTATGATATTAATGAAGAAAATTATGTTATTAGAATTTCTATGAATGACGATTATAAAAATAAAATAAATTTAAAACTAATAAAGGAGTTTTTAAATGATAGCTTTTAGTATTGATACAATGCCATTATCAAATAAAATTTTGGATTCAAATGACTATTCAAGTAAAGTGATTTATTCAGCTGTTACGGATACATTATTTAAGTATGATTTAAAAACAAATTCTATAGTAAAAAATGCTTGTGATACTTATGAATATGATAAGTATTACAGGACTTTAAGAATAGAAATACGTAAAGATTTGTTTTATTCAGATGGTCAACATATAACAGCTAAAGATTATTGTAACTGTTTTAATCAAATTTTATTATCTAAAAATCACATTGGTTATATTTTTAGGCGATTTTTTAAATCAGTTAAAATCATTGATAAATATACTATCGAACTTCTAAACACAAATAATAATAAAAAATCATATGAGATATTATCTATATATAGTACAGGATGCTTAAATGAAAATAAAGGGAATGGACCATATTATATTTCAGAAGTTCAAGATGATAAAATATTTTTAAAAAGAAATTCATTTTATAGAAAAAAAATGAGAAATATAGAGGCAGAAGAAATTTGTTTTAATGTAACAGAATGTTTAGATGACTATAAATTATATAACAAAAAAGAAATTCAAATAACGAATAATACAATGACAAAATTGGAAACAATAGATAAGTATAATTATGTTTGTGAAAAAAATTATATATATTTAAATATCTTATTTTCGAATAAATTAATGGAAAATAAAAATAAACAAATAAGGAAAAAAATAGCTAGGTGTATTAATAAAGAGCAAATTAACTGTGTTCTCTTTAATAAGTATAAAATAAATAATAGTTTTATTTTAGATGATAATTTAGGAATAAAAAAATTAAAAAAAGCAAAAAAAGTTGATGACATTAACCTTGTTCTTGGATATAATAATTTTTATCCAAATAAAATAATTGCCATTGAATTAAAAAAACAATTGGAAAGTTTTGGATTTAAAATTAATCTAGTTGAAAATGGTTTTAATACAAATAATTTGTATGATTTAAATATAGTATTAAATCATTTAGAATATATATCAGAAAGTTCTATTATTAATGGTTCTTTATTTCCAATCTTATTTAATTCAAATTTAATATATAAAATTTTATCTAAAATATATTATTTATCTAATTCAAAGATGGTTTTAAATTTACTTAATTTGATAATATTAAAATCTAATTATAAAATTCCGTTATTAGAAATGCAAGGATACTATTTAAAAGATGGAAAATTCAAGATATTTAATTATATAGAATTAAATTATGAAGATTTGTAGGTGATGCTAATGATAGAGATTTCAATATCAAAATTAAATAAAAATTTTGGGTTTAAAAAAATTTTTGATGAATTTAATTTAGATATTTCTAGTGGAGAACGTATTGGTTTAATAGGGGATAACGGTTGTGGTAAGACAACACTTTTTAAGATGATAATGAAAAAAGAGACACCAGATAGTGGATCAATATCAATAAGAAAAAATGCTAAGATTGGATATCTTTCTCAAATACCATTTACGAATGTTAAAGAAACTACTGTTAGAGATTATTTAAGAAGTCAATTTTCGAAAATTTTAATGTTAGAAGAAGAAATGAAAAATCTCGAACAACAAATGGCTAATTGTAATGATGCTGAGTTACCCAAAATTTTAAATCGTTTTGGTCAAATTCAACAAAGATTTATTGATTCTGATGGCTATTTAATTGAATCTAAAATTGATGAAATATGTAATAAATTTAATATAAATGCCGATTTATTGACACATGATATTTCAACTTTATCTGGTGGCGAGAAAACAATGATTAATTTAGCAGCAATAATGTTATGTAATCCAGATATTTTGATATTAGATGAGCCAACAAATAATTTAGATATTAATACATTAGAATGGTTAGAAAATTATTTAAGTTCTTATAAAGGAACAATTATAATGAGTTCTCATGATAGATATTTCTTGGATAAAGTTGCTACTAAAATCGTACTGATTGAAAGAGGAAAAGCAGAAATTTTTTATGGAAATTATTCATATTATCTACAAGAAAATGAGCGAAGAGTTTTATCAGAATTTGAGCAATATAAAGATCAGCAAAAGATGATAGATGCTATGAAAAGGAAAATTAAACAATTGCAAGAGTTTGGAAGATTGGCTTCGCCAAGTGGAGAATCGTTTTTTAAACGTGCAGCTAGTATTCAAAAAAGATTGGATAAATTAGAATTGATTTTAAAACCTGAAGAAAAAAAAGAATTACCTTTAAATTTTCAAATGAATAGTAGATCAGGAAAACAAGTATTAATTATTGATGGTTTATCTTTAAATATTGAAGATAAAATTTTACTTAAAGATATAAACACTAATATATATTATCAGGATAGAGTTTGTTTAATGGGAAAAAATGGAACTGGTAAATCAACACTAATAAAATACATAATAGATAAATACAATAATATAGATTTTCAAGATAAAATACTGAAAATTGGAAGTAATGTATCGATAGGATATATTCCGCAAACTATAGATTTTGAAGACAATAATGAAACAATATTAGAAGTGGCAAGAAAATATTTTAATGGTACTGAAACTAATTTAAGGTCTGCATTAGCTAAATTCATGTTTAATGGTGATAATGTTTTTAAAAGAGTAGGTGATTTATCTGGAGGAGAAAAAGTAAGATTAAAATTGTTTGAGTTGATGCAAACAAGTATTAATTTTTTAATAATGGACGAGCCGACAAATCATATAGATATAACAACAAAAGAAGTATTAGAGTCAGCCTTAAAAGAATTCCCTGGAACAATTTTATTTATTTCACATGATAGATATTTTATTAATGAACTAGCTAAAAAAATCTTATATATTGAAAATAAGAATATTGTTGAGTATTTAGGTAATTATGATGATTATAAAAATCAAATGGTAAAAAAGCTTTCTTTTTCTTCCAAAAATAATAATGATTTTAAAACGAGAGGAAGAAAATAAAATGAAATTTAAGTATTCTATACCATCTAAAATTAAAGAATTTATAAATAAAGCTGATTTAAAAGAAATAAGCATCGGTTGTTCTGACTCACAAGTTATACGCATTAATAAAGAAAAAGAAATATATTATTTGAAAATAATTGCACAAAATATGCTTTTTAAAGAATATAATAGTCTGACATGGTTGCAAAAGAAATTACCAGTACAAGAAGTTATA